>JBBDTD010000134.1:0-7305 GCA_040904645.1 Paracoccaceae bacterium | reverse complement strand
TCATCCGCGTCGGCGGCGCGACTGAAATCGAAGTGAAGGAGCGTAAGGACCGCGTCGACGACGCGCTGAACGCCACCCGCGCCGCGGTTCAGGAAGGTGTGGTTCCGGGCGGCGGCGTCGCCCTCGTCCACGCCGGCAAGGCGCTGATCGGCATGGAAGGGGCGAACCCCGACCAGACCGCCGGCATCAAGATCGTCGCCAAGGCGGTCCAGATGCCGCTGCGCCAGATCGCCGAGAACGCCGGTGTCGACGGCGCCGTGGTCGCCGGCAAGGTGATGGAGTCGACCACCAAGAACTTCGGCTTCAACGCCCAGTCCGAGGAATATGGCGACATGTTCAAGATGGGCATCATCGACCCCGCGAAGGTCGTGCGCCACGCGCTTGAAGATGCGGCTTCGGTCGCTTCGCTCCTCATCACCACCGAGGCCATGGTCGCCGACAAGCCGGAGCCGAAGGGCTCCGCCCCGTCGATGCCCGACATGGGCGGCATGGGCGGCATGATGTAAGATCTTCGCATCTGCGAGGAGACGAGAGGGCCGCCCCGAGAGGGGCGGCCTTTTTCTATGGGGCGGCCCCCGGCCCGGAACAGCCGCGCAGCGGCCCGGGCCGCGCCCTCCCTCCCATATGGGGCGGCCCCCGCGAGGCCTTGCCGATCCGCCCCCGCCCCGGCAAGCTTCGCGCGGGGGGATGCGGGCATGGCGAGATTGCGGACATGGGCGGAATGGGACGCGCTGACGGGCGATGAGGCGCTGAGCGACGTCGAGCGGGAGCTGGCGCGCTGCTGCAAGGCGGGGGAGCGGTGTACGCTTGGGGATGGGAAGCGCCCGGACGGCCCCTCCGCCGAGCGGTCAATCCGGGCCGGGTTCCTGCGCTACCTGATCCTGGGCGGGTGCGAGGACTGGCGAACGGATGAATGGGGGGTGCCGCTGGTCGGGGCTTATGTTGAGGGAGTACTCGACTTGAGTTTGCGGAAGGCGCGTGGGCAGACAGGGCTTTTCAATTGCCGCTTCGCCAAACCTCTCCATGCGCTTCAGACCGCATTCGAGTTTCTCAACCTGAGCGGTTCGGCGTTCCCGGGAATGAAGGCACAAGGCGCCAACGTGACGGGCGGCGTTTTTCTGCGGCAATCGGAAGCCGAGGGCGAAGTCAGACTCGCTGGCGCGAAGATCGGTGGGCAGCTTATTTGTGACGGCGCGAAGCTCTGCAATGCGGATGGCATTGCACTCAACGCGCAGGGTGCCGAGGTGACGGACGGCATCTTCCTAAGGAATGCGGAAACAGAGGGCGAAGTCACGCTCTCTGGCGCGAAGATCGGCGGGCAGCTTGATTGCAACGGCGCGACGCTCAGCAATGCGGGAGGGCATGCGCTCAACGCACAGGGTGCCGAGGTGGCGCGTGACGTTTCGCTGCGACATGCGAGAACTATAGGCGAAGTCAGCCTCTCCGGCGCGAAGATCAGCGGGCAGCTTTCCTGCAGCGGCGCGAAGCTCCGCAATCCGGAGGGCAAGGCGCTCAACGCGCAGCGGCTTCACGTCACCGAAGGCCTGTTCTGGCGAAACGTGCGCGTCGAGGTGGGATCAATCGATCTTGTCTCCGCCCATACCGGCGACCTTGCTGATGACCCCGAAAGCTGGCCGGCGAGCGGGCGACTCCATCTCGACGGCTTCACCTTTGACCGGATTTCCGGCGCCTTCATCGATGTTCCCCGGCGCCTCGCATGGCTGGAAAAGGGAACCCGCTGGCAAGGCGCGTTCTTTCCGCAGCCCTACACCCAGCTTGCGAAGGTCTATCGCGAGATGGGGCATGAGCGTTCCGCCCGGCGGGTGCTCATGGAGCGGGAGAATCTTGTTCGGCGGGAGGGGCGAAAGGATGCGCGCAAGCGGCCTGCGGCGGGATTTGGGCCGCGCATCGGTTGGGTGTTCCGGCTTCTTTTTCATCCGCTTCTCTGGCTCTGGGACCGCGCCTTGCGCTTCTTCGCCGGCTACGGATATGCGCCAGGCCGAAGCGTTTTCGCGCTGCTGGCGCTGTTCGTCATCGCCGTCGTCGCCGCCCATTTCACATGGGAGAAAGGCGGCTTCGCGCCCAATTCCGCGCCCATCCTCGTCTCCGACGACTGGAAGGACTACGTGGCCGCCGATTGCGCGGCGCGGACGGGGGACGCCTTGTGCGCCTCCAACCCCGCCGCCGCATGGTCAGCCATGGGGGCGCCGGGGGCGGATTGGGACAGTTTCAACCGCTATGGCTATGCGGCCGATCTGGTCGTGCCGATCCTCGATCTGGGGCAGACCGCCGCCTGGGCGCCGTCGAAGGACCGGGGCGCGTGGGGCCATGCGCTCTGGTGGGGCCGGTGGGCGTTCGCCTCGCTCGGCTGGTTCTTCGCGGCGCTCGGGGCGGCGGCGGTGACCGGGATCATCCGGCGGGATTGAGGCGACTCACCGCCCGCGTCGCGGCCGATCCACCATCGCCTGCGCCAACCACGTCTCGGTCAGCGCCTTTCCATCCAGCGCGAGATAGGCGCGGATTTCGACCGGCTCGGTCCCTTCCTGTTCGAAATCGAATGTCAGGCGCCAGCGGTTGTCGGCGCCTACGATCGGGCGGGCGGCGATCGGCTCCAGCACGCGGCCCAACCGGGCCTCGACCACGGGGATCACACCACTTTTCGCGTCTAGCCCCGCCAGCGCCGGGCCTTCGAAATCCACCGCCATCTTGTCTATCGTCTTGGGGATCGGCTGGCCGGGAACGCCGCCCTGCCCCTGCCGCGTGGCGATGACGGAGGCGACTTCCGGCTCCGGGTCGCGCTTCACCCAGTGGAGCGCGTAGTCGAAGCTGAGCGCGTCTCCGGGTTTCGGCGGCCTCTCCGGCGTCCAGTAGGCGACGATGTTGTCGAATGTCTCGTCCGCCGTCGGGATCTGCACGAGCTGGACAGCGCCGCGGCCCCAATCGCCCAGCGGCTCCACCCAGACCGAGGCGCGCTTGTTGTAGAAAACCCCGTCATCCTGATAATTCTCGAAAGCCCGGTCGCGCTGGGAGAGGCCGAAACCCTTCGGGTTCTCGTCGAAATAGGAGGAGGTGCGCACGCGTTCGGGGTTGTCGAGCGCGCGCCAGATCCGCTCGCCCGAACCGGTGGCGAGGGCGAGGCCGTCGCTGTCATGGATTTCGGGGCGCCAATCGTCGGCGATCATCCGGTCGCGCTCGGAATACCAGTACATGCTGGTGAGCGGCGCTATTCCGAGCCGCTCCACCCCCTGGCGGACGAAGAGCCGGACGGAGACCGAGGTGCGATGCCCCTCCCCCTTCCCACCACGCTGAAGGCCGAAGCGGTAAGCGCCAGCGATGGAAGGGCTTTCGAGCAGCGCCCAGATTGTGAGGTCGTCCTCCGGCGCCTCCGCCGGGCCGATCCAGAAGGCGGAGAAGCGGGGAAATTCCTCAGGCGTCGAAAGCCCGGTGTCGAGGGCGAGGCCGCGGGCGGAGAGGCCGTATTGCCCCTCCGGCCCGTCGGTGCGGAAATAGGAGGCGCCGAGGAAGGAGATCCAGTCGGGCCGGAGTTTTCCATCCTTCGCGGGGCGCATGACGCGGAGGCCGGCGAAGCCGACATCGGGCAGGTCCTTCGCCGGACTGTCGTCGGGCATGGTGAAATAGGTGTCGCTGAACAGGGCCTCGCGCGCTTCGCCGTCGGCAACCACATGCATGGCGACGGGATCGGGGAAGAAGCGCGCGGGGTGGAAGAACTGCACCGGGGCGCCGTCGCCCGCCGGGGTCATCGTCGCCTCCTCGCGAAAGACGATCTTCCAGTGGGCGTCGTAATCCACATCGGCCAGCTCCGCCGCCGGCAAGGCGGAGGGCGGCGCGTAGGGCGCGGCGGCGAGGGCGCGGGCGCGGGCGATCAGGATATCGAAATCGAAGGGGGCGGCCGGGCCGAATTCCGGCTCGAACTCAGGTTCGCCTTCCGGACGCGGCGCAGGCGACGGGCTTGAGGCCGCGCCGGCCGCGGAGCCGAAGCTCGCAGTCACGCCGAGTGCGGCGGCGATTTGCAGGAGATCGCGGCGGAGGATCTGCGCTCGGGGCTTCATGTGAACTCATCCTTGCAGGTTGTCTGGCGCGCCGCGCATTTGTTACAGAATGATTGTCATGCGCCAGCGCAAACACTCCCGATCCCGCGCCGGGCGTGTCAAATTCCATGTCGCGATATGTCATCGGCGCCGTTTCGTCATCATCAGCATGTGACGAAGATCAAACTCCGTGCGGTTTGGCGAATGACCCACATTTTTTCATCCCCCGAATCGGCAGGTTTCCGTAGACTGGCGTCAATCTTTAACCATTCAGCTTGGCTGCATATCCTGGCCGGAGGAGCAATCATGTTCAGTTCACCCCGTTTTCATCGCTTTACACCCGCCGCCGCCCTTATCGCCGCCCTCGCCGCCGCGCCCGCCCAGTCCAGCGAACTCGGCGCAGGTATTCTTGGCGGAGTCGTCGGCGGGGTGGTCGGCAGCGTCATCACCAATTCGGTGAACCAGAGCCGCCAGCAGCCGCAGCAACAAGTGCGCACGCGCGAGGTCATCATCGAGCGCGAACGCCCGCGCACGGTCTATGTGGAGCGCGAACGCCGCCCCAGCATCGACCCCTACACACGCGAGGAAAACCGGCGCACGCAGGTCGCACTGAACTATTTCGGCTTTCCGGCAGGCTCGCCCGACGGCGTGCTTGGCGGGCGCTCGCGTGCGGCGATCCAAGGTTATCAGGGCTATATGAACTTTCCGGCCACCGGGTACCTCACGCCGCAAGAGCAGGGGTTCCTCGTCTCTTCCTATGACCGCGCCATTGCGGGCGGGCCGAACACCATGCAGATCTACGCCGGCAATCCGCAGGGCGTGCGGGCGGTGCTGCCCTATTACTGGACCGGGCAGAACGTGGCGGCGCCGGTGGTGATACCGCAAGGCGTCCTCGTCGGGGCGCAGCCGATGCAGCCGGCGAACCAGATCACCATCAACGTGCCGCAGGCAGGCGCGCAGCAACCGCAGGCGGCTGTCCCCTCCGCGCCGCCAATGGCTGAGGCCGCCGCACCGGCGCAACCGCTGGTCCGGGAGGCGGCGGCGCCAGCCGCGGGCGCAGGACAGGGCGCGCTGCCGATGTTCGTCGCCGGGCCGATCGAAGCGTCAATGAGCAGCTTTTGCGCCCGCGTCGCGGCCCCTTCGCCCATGCCGGGGGCGGATATCCAGAACGCCTCGTTGGTGACGGAGGGGGAGAGCGTGCTGGCCTCGCAGTTCTGCTCGACCCGCGCGCAGTCGCTGGTGGAGGCGGATCGCATCGCCGCCACCATTCAGGGCGTCAGCCGCAGCGACATGCAGCGCCAGTGTGAGGCCTTTGCGCCGTCGATGGACCGTTATGTCGCGACGCTGGTCAGCCAGGGCGCGGAGGCGGCGAAGGCCGAACTTCAGGCCTATGTCGTCGGCACTGGCATCTCCATGCAGGCGCTGGCGGCCAATTCGCGCATCTGCCTCGGCATCGGGTATGGGGCCGACAACGCGCGGGTGACGCTGGCGTCCGCGATGATCCTTGTCGGGATCGGGGAGATCGGGTTCGGCGAAGTTCTGGGCTATCACCTCGCCTACGGGTTCGGCGCGCCGGAGAACCGGGCGCGAGCCGCGGACTGGCTGGCGGATACGGCGGCCTCTCTCTCTGCCGGAGCGCGGCCGGTTGTGGCCGACGCAAGGCCGGACCGGCCGCAGCTTTTGCTGACCATGGCGACCCGGCTGCGCGGCGCCCCGGCTCAGGCCTTCGCGCCTGAGGCTCAGGACGTGTCGGCGCCGCCGGCGAGTGGTTTCCAGATGCCGGGCGTGGAAGAACCGAAGAAACAACTCTGACATCGGGGGCGACGCGCGCCGCCCCTTAGAATCCCTTGCGCGGCCCGGCTTGAAAGCACTTGCGCGCTGGCGTGGATATGCGCCTCTATGCGGCGTCACCGCCTTGAGGGGCCGCCAAGATGCAAGACCTGCTTGACCGGATCGCGACTGCCGCGCGGCCACGTGCGGCCGAGGGCGAATGCGCGCAATACATTCCCGCACTCGCCCGCGTGGACCCGAAGAAATTCGCGCTCGCCGTCGTCCGCGAGACCGGCGAGGAATTCACGACCGGCGACGCGGACGAGCCGTTCTCGATCCAGTCGATCTCCAAGCTTTTCACGCTGGCGCTGGCGATGGAATGGGTTGGCCCGCGGCTGTGGGAGCGCGTGGCGCGCGAGCCTTCGGGGATGCGGTTCAATTCGATCATCCAGATCGAGACCGAGAACGGCATCCCGCGCAACCCGTTCATCAACGCCGGCGCCATCGTGGTGACCGACGCGCTGTTTCATACGCGCCCGATGATCGAGATCGGGTTTCGCAACCAGATGCGCCTGCTCGCGCGTGACGAGGCGGTGAAATACGATGGCGAGGTTCACCGCTCGGAGATCGAGACCGGCGATATGAACCGGGCGGCGGCGTTTTTGCTGAAAGCCAAGGGCAACCTGACCGAGGACCCGATTCTGGTCACCAACGCCTATTTCCATTTCTGCTCTCTGGCGATGTCGGCGCGACAGCTTGCGCGCGCTGCGCTCTTTCTGATCCGCCCGCAATCGGGGGACGCGGCTTGCGCGGCCGGGCGGCACGCGCAGCGGCTGCGGGCGATCATGCGGACCTGCGGTCTTTACGACCAATCCGGCGAGTTCGCATTTCAGGTCGGACTGCCAGC
This sequence comes from Paracoccaceae bacterium, assembly GCA_040904645.1. Classification (GTDB taxonomy): domain Bacteria; phylum Pseudomonadota; class Alphaproteobacteria; order Rhodobacterales; family Rhodobacteraceae; genus Pikeienuella. Next base: position 579 of record JBBDTD010000134.1, on the reverse strand, counting down.
GAAATCCGGGGTCGGCGGCGGGATTCTGGCGGTGAACCCGGTTCGCGGCTATGTCGCCTGCGCCTGGTCGCCGCCGCTGGACAAGTTCGGCAACTCCATCGCCGCGACCGAGGCGCTGGCGTTGCTGGCGGCGGAGACCGGGGTCTAGAGCCAGTCTCGCGAGCGGAAGAACCAGAGGAGCCCGGCGCCCACCAACACCATCCCGAGGCTGAGGATCGTGAAGGCGGCGGGGCTGCTGGTTCCCGGCATGCCCGCGACATTCACCCCAAAAAGGCCGGTGAGAAAACCGAGCGGCAGGAAAATCGCCGCTGCTACCGAAAGCACATAGCCCTGCCTTTCGCGGCGTTGCGCCGCCCGCGTGTCAATATGGTTCTGGATCACCATCAGACGCTCACGCAGGGCCTCCAGCGTTTCGACCAACCGGATCGCGCGGTTCGCGGTTTCCGCCAGGCGATCGTCATCGAAAGCCACGACAGTCGTCGGCTTAATGGTCACGCGACCCGGCAGCGCCTCGACCGCGACGAGCGACGGCACAACCTTGGCCAGACTTTCCGCCGGCAACAGCTTGAGCACTTCGCT
>JBBDTD010000133.1:0-7356 GCA_040904645.1 Paracoccaceae bacterium | reverse complement strand
TAGGTCCGCTCGCGCTCGGCGTCGCGCACCTTCTGGACGATCACCTGTTTGGCGGTCTGAGCCGCGACGCGGCCGAAATCCATCGGCGGCAGCGGATCGGTCATGATCGAGCCGACTTCGGCCTCGGGATTTTTCGCACGAGCGTCTTCAAGACTCATCTCGGTCGAGTGATTCTCGACCTCCTCGACGACTTCGCGGGCCCGAAACATCGTCATCTCACCGGATTTCCGGTCGATATGGGCGCGGATGTCCAGCTCCGCGCCATAGCGGGAGCGCGCGGCTTTGCCGAGGCTGTCTTCCATCGCCTCGATCACCAGCTCGGGGTCGATCAGCTTCTCCCGCGCGACCGCGTCTGCGATCTGCAAAAGTTCCAGCCGGTTGGCGCTGACGGCGCTGTTGCTCATTTCAGGCGTCCTCTCGCTTGCCCGCATCGTCATCGCGCGCGGGGTCGTCGGTTGCGTCATCGTCGTCTTCAGTCTCGATCTCGTCGAAGCCTTCCGGCCCCGCCTCGGGGTCGAAGCCCTGCGCCTTGCGGGCCTTCAGGCTTGCGGCGATCAATTCGTCCGTCATCAGCAGCTTGGCGTCGGAGAGCCAGTCGAACTGCAGCCCGATCACCGTGCCGGGCTCGATCTCGATCAGGATCTCGCCATCCTCGACGCCCTGCAATTCGCCCTTGAAGCGCTTGCGCCCGTCGATCAGATCATCCGTCTCCAGCCGTGCGACCCAGCCGGCCCAGCGCTCGAAATCCGCCGGCCGGGTCAGCGGTCGGTCGATGCCGGGGGAGGAAACCTCCAACGTGTACTCGCCCGCGATCGGGTCCTCGACGTCGAGCACCGCCGAAAGCCGGCGCGAAAGCCTGGCGCAATCCTCGACCTCCATGCCGCCATCCGGCCGTTCGGCCATGATCTGCAAGGACGAAACCCTGCCGTTCATCAGCCGCACGCGCACGAGCGCGAATCCCATATCCTCCACGGTGGGCAGGATGATGTCGGCGATGCGCCGATCCATCGGCGCCTTGGCGAGCATGTCGGCCAAAAAAACTCTCCTGAAACGCAAAAAAGCGGGCCTCGCGACCCGCTCCGTATCCGGTTCGGCCCATGCTCAGAGAAGCAAGGACGCCGCTATGTGCTGGTCATATACCCCCCTGCGCATCGGGGCGCAAGGGGAGCGCGCCGCTGAATCGCGCGCCGTTCAGTTGAGCCGGCGCACCATGCCCCGTTCCACCGCCAGATCACGCATCCGGCGCTGGAGCTTCTCGAACGCCCGGACTTCGATCTGCCGGATACGCTCGCGGCTGACGTCATATTCGCCCGAAAGGGCTTCAAGCGTCACCGGCTCGTCCTTCAGGCGTCGTTCGGTCAGGATGTGCCGCTCACGGTCGTTGAGCGCGCTCATCGCTTCGATCAGCAATTCGCGCCGGCCCTCCATCTCGTCCTGCTCGGCGTAAGCTTTGGCCTGATCGGCCTCGTCATCCTTCAGCCAGTCCTGCCATTCGGAGGCGCCGCCCTCCCCGTCCGAGCCGCCAAGCGGCGCGTTGAGCGAGGCGTCGCCACCGCCGCCCATCCGCCGGTTCATCGAGACGACTTCCTCCGGCGTGACATTAAGCTGGGTCGCGATCTTCTCGACATTCTCGGGGCGCAGATCGCCCTCCTCCAGCGCGCCGATACGATTCTTCGCCTTGCGGAGGTTGAAGAACAACTTCTTCTGGCCCGCCGTCGTGCCCATCTTCACCAGGCTCCAGGACCGCAGGATATATTCCTGGATCGAAGCCCGGATCCACCACATCGCATAGGTGGCGAGCCGGAATCCCTTTTCCGGATCGAAGCGTTTCACCGCCTGCATCAGCCCGACATTGGCCTCCGAGACCACCTCGGCGGTCGGCAGCCCATAGCCGCGATAGCCCATGGCGATCTTGGCCGCGAGCCGCAGATGCGACGTCACCAGCTGGTGCGCGGCGTCCTTGTCCTCGTGGTCGACCCACGCCTTCGCCAGCATGTATTCCTGTTCCGGCTCCAACATCGGGAACTTGCGAATCTCGGTCAGATAGCGGGAAAGGCCAGCCTCGGGCGAAGGGGCGGGAAGATTGGCGTAGCTCATGTCACCTCCTTGCGCGGCGAAACCGCTAATTATGACCTATGGTTCGTGAGCCGGTCTTTCAAGTTAACGTCCGGCGCCTTGTTATCGTTCAGTTTAACGATCAGGTCGCGGATATCCGGCGGCGGGTCGGAGGAGAAACTCAGCAGATCGCCGCTGACGGGGTGGCGAAACCCCAGATGCGCGGCATGGAGCGCCTGACGCCCAAACCCCGCCAATATCCCCGCGGCGGCGCCGCGGCCGTAAACCTGATCGCCGATCAGCGGATGGCCGAGATGCGACAGATGCACACGGATCTGATGCGTGCGCCCGGTTTCCAGCCGGCAGCGCAGCACCGCCGCCCGGTCGAAAACCTGCTCCACCCGGAAGCGCGTGACGGCGTGCCGCCCCCCCTGGCGCACCACCGCCATCTTCTTGCGATCGGCCCGGTGGCGGCCGAGCAGCGATTCGAAACGGAACCAGCGCCCATCCGGGCTCAGCCCCGGCGTGTTCATCAGCCGCGGATCGCCGCGGTCCGGCGCCCCGCGGCAGACCGCCAGATACTCACGATCGAGATCATGCGCCGCGAAAAGCGCCGCCAGCCCCTGATGCGCCTGATCAGTCTTGGCCACAACCAGCAGGCCCGAAGTCTCCTTGTCGATCCGGTGGACGATTCCCGGCCGCTTCACGCCGCCGATCCCCGAAAGACTGTCGCCGCAATGATGCAGCAACGCGTTGACCAGCGTTCCCGTAGCGGCGCCCGGCGCCGGATGCACGACCATGCCGGCAGGCTTGTCCACAACGACCAGATGCGCGTCCTCATAGACGATTTCGAGCGGTATCGCCTCCGCCAGCGGCTCCGGCGCCTCCGGCGGCGGCGGGGTCAGCAGATAGGCCGCGCCCGGCTTGACTTTGGCCCTTGGGTCCATGACCATTTCGCCGTCCAAGGTCAGCGCCCCGGCGCGGATCAGCGCCACGAGGCGGGAACGGCTGACCCCTTCGGGCGCGACATCCGCCAGCGCCCGGTCCAGCCGCAGCCCGCCGCTTTCCGGCGGCGCGATCAACAGGATCGGCCCGTCGCCATCCTCATCGGAGCTTTCCTCGTCCATGTCCGTCGTCCCCGCTTCCACCCCGTCCAACCCTTCGGCCGCGCCGACCGAACCGCCCGGCTTCAAAACGCTCCGCCGCATGGTCACCGTGCTGACCGTCACGCTGATCCTTGGCATCCTGACGATCGCGGCGACGCTTGTCATCCGCATCATGATGGAGACCGGCCCCGCCCCTGTCACGGCCGTCGCGGCGACGCAAATCGCCGTGCCTGCGGGGGAGGCGATCACCGCCACCGGCGCGACCGCATCCGCCCTCACGCTCGCCACCCGCGACGCGGCGGGGCAGGAGCGCCTTCGCGTCTTTCATCCCGTCACCGGCGCCCAGGTCGGAGAAACACTGATCGCCCGCGTCCCGGCTCGGTAAAAGAACTTTTCGCGCCGGGCCCGTCCGCTCTCGTCGACGATGCGGATTCCGTCCTCACGCACTTTTGATGCGATCGCCGTTTTCGTTCATCGCGGCGTCGGCGCCAGAATTCAGCGCGAAACGATCATCCCCGTGCAGGAACGGGCCTTCGACCGTCGCATCATGCGGCTCGAAGGCGCTCATGGCGATCACCCGCCGCTCTCGCTCGCCAGCGGGCGCGAGAGCAGCGCGGCCATTTCCGCGTCCACGTCGGATCGACCCGCCGCAAGCCGGGCTGCGGCTTCGATGATCGGCGCCTTGACGCCAAGCCGGGCGGCCAGCGCAGCGGCGGCGCGCGCAGTCGCCACGCCCTCCTGCGTGACGCCCGCGCTCGGCGCCTCGTTGCGGCCGAGCGCGAAGCCGAAGGCGAAATTACGTGATTTCAGGCTCGACGCCGTCAGCGAAAGGTCTCCGAGGCCGGAGAGCCCCGCCAGCGTCTCCGCCCGACCGCCCCTGGCCAGCGCGATCCGCGTCATCTCGGCGAAGCCGCGAGTCATCAGCGCCGCGCGCGCGCTTTCACCGAGGCCCCGCCCGATGGCGACGCCGCAGGCGATGGCGATGACGTTCTTCAAGGCGCCGCCGATCTCCGCCCCGATGATGTCATCCGAAAGATAAGGACGGAACGCCGGCCCCGCGAGTCGGGCCTGCGCAGCGCGGCCGGCGGCCTCGTCCGTCGCTGCGAGAGTCACGGCCGTCGGCAATCCCGCTGTCAGATCAGCGGCGAAGGCCGGGCCGGTCAACGCCATCAGTACATGACCCGGGGCGAGTTCACCGGCGATTTCGGACTGGAGCGCGCCGGTTTCCGCCTCCAGCCCCTTGGCGGCGAGGATCAACGGCGCGCCAACCGGCAGCGCATGCGCATGGGCGCGGAGCGCGGAGCGCGTCGCCTGCGCGGGCACGGCCAGGATCACGAAATCGGCGCTGGAAAGCGCTTCGTCGGCGTTGGTTTCGACGCCTTCTTCGGCCCGCCTGCCGATCAGCCGTGTCGGGCCGCCGGCCGCCGCGACAAAGGCCAGCGCCCGCCCGAACGCGCCCGCGCCGAGGATCGCCACCATCGATTGGCGGCTGGCTTCAGGCATGGGACGCCTCAGGCACGGGGGCCTTTCCTGCCGCCGCCGAGCATCGGCGCGGCGGCCTCGTCCAGCGGCCAGCGCGGACGGGCTGTAATTTCCCGCTCGCCCCGCTCGCCGAGCGCCCAGCGCTCCGCCGCCGCCCAGGCGATCATCGCCGCGTTGTCGGTGCAGAGCGCCAAAGGTGGCGCCGAAAAGCTGAAACCAGCCTTCGTCGCCGCACACTCAAGCGCGGCGCGAATCGACCGGTTCGCCGCGACGCCGCCCGCGACGGCGAAACGCCGCGCGCCCGGCTCAAGCCCCCGTTCCTCGATCAGCCGCGCCATCGCCACCGCGGTTTTCGCAGCCAGAAGATCGCGCGCGGCGGCCTGAAAGGAAGCGCAAAGATCCGCCCGATCTTCAATGGTCAGCCCCCCCCGCTCCGTGACGACCCGATCGCGGGCACGCAGGAGCGCCGTCTTCAGGCCCGAAAATGACATGTCGCAGCCGGGCCGGTCGATCAGCGGACGCGGCAAGGGGAACCGCCCCTCATCACCATCCGCCGCCGCGCGCTCCACCTCCGGCCCGCCCGGATAGCCGAGGCCGAGAAGCTTCGCGGTCTTGTCTAACGCCTCGCCCGTCGCGTCGTCGATGGACCCGCCAAGCCGGCGATAGCGGCCCGGCGCCATCACCTCGATCAACTGGCAATGCCCGCCTGAGACGAGAAGGAGGAGATAAGGCGTCGCCATCCCCGCCACCAGACGGGGCGTCAGCGCGTGGCCTTCAAGATGGTTGACGCCGATCAGCGGAACCCCGGCGCCGGCCGCGATTCCCTTTGCGCACATCACGCCCGAAAGCACGCCGCCGATCAGTCCCGGCCCCGCAGTGACGCCCAGAAGGTCAACCCCGTCGAGGCCGATTCCGGCGTCGCGAAGCGCCGCCTCCACCGCGTGATCCAGCCGCTCCGCATGGGCGCGTGCGGCGATTTCAGGCACCACGCCGCCAAAATCGTCGTGCAGACCCTCCTGCCCCATGACGACAGAAGAAAGGATCTCTCCCGGCCCCAGCGCGCCATTCGGGCCGATTTGCGCGCGGATCACCGCAGCGGCGGTGTCGTCGCAGCTCGATTCAAGGCCGAGAACCGTGATCCGCTCCATTCCGTCGCCCGCCGCCAGCATGCCTGAAGCGACGCCGGATTGCGCGCCGCAGGGCCACGGGGTAGAGGGTTTCGCATGGTGACGCAAACCTACTCCGCCGACCGGCCGCTTCGCATCGGCTCACGCGGCTCGCCGCTCGCGATCGCACAGGCGATCGAAGCGCGCGACCGGCTGATGGCCGCCCACGGCCTGCCCGAAACCGCGTTCATGGTGGAGGCGATCACCACCACCGGCGACGCGGTGCAGGACCGGCCGCTCTCCGAAATCGGCGGCAAGGGGCTCTTCACCAAGGAGCTGGAGACGGCGCTGTTCGACCGTCGGATCGACATCGCCGTTCATTCGATGAAGGACGTCGCGACCGTTTTGCCGGGTGGGTTGGCGCTGATCGCCTATCTGCCGCGCGAAGATGTGCGGGACGCGTTCATCTCCCTTGAATACGCCGGCTTCGACGACCTGCCGGAAGGCGCGGTGATCGGCACGTCTTCGCTTCGGCGCCGGGCGCAGGCGCTGACCCGGCGCCCCGATGTGCATGTGGTCGACTTTCGCGGCAATGTGCAGACCCGGCTTCGAAAGTTGGAGGCCGGCGTCGCCGCCGCGACCTTCCTCGCCTGCGCCGGGCTCAAACGCCTCAACGCGTCCCTCGCCGCGCCCATTCCAACCGATGTGATGCTGCCCGCCGTCGCGCAGGGCGCGATCGGGATCGAAGCGCGGACAGATGATGAAGCTGTGGCAGCGCTGATCGCACCCCTTAACGATCCGGAGACGGAGATCAGGCTGACGGCGGAGCGGGCGTTCCTTCGCGCGCTCGACGGCTCATGCCGCACTCCGCTCGCGGGGCTGGCGGAGCTTGAAAACGGGCGGCTGAATCTGCGGGGCGAGATTCTCCGGCCCGACGGCTCCCGCCGGCACGCCGCCGCTCGTTCCGGCTCGACCGCGGACGCGGAGGCGATGGGGCTTGACGCGGCCGCTGAATTGCGCGCGCTCGGCGGCTCCCGCTTTTTCGATTTCTGAGCCGGGGCGATGCCCCTGATCCTTCTGACCCGGCCACAAGCCCAATCCGAAGCTTTCGCAGCGGAGATCGCTCACGACGGCTGGCGATCGCTGATCTGGCCGGTGATCGAGATCACGCCGTTGCTCTCCGCGCCTCCCGATCTGGCCGGGGTCGACGCGCTGATCTTCACATCGGCCCGTGCGGTGGAGGCGCTGGCGCGTTTCGGCGCGCCGCCTCCCCTGCCCGCCTGGTGCGTCGGCCCGGCGACCGCGGCGGCGGCCCGGCGCGCGGGCCTCGGCCCGGTGATAGCGGCTGAAGGAGACGGCGAAGCGCTGGTCGCCGCGTTGGCCATGGCGGACGGGCGGCTTCTTCATATCCGCGGGCGTGACGCGTCCGTCGATATCCTGGGCGCGCTACGCCGCGCGGGGCGCGACGCACGAGAGGTCGTCGCCTACGCGGCGGAGCCCGGCCGCGAGCCTGAGGCCAGGGTCGGCGCCGCGATCGCCGCTGGGGAAGCCGCGGGCGTGGCCCTGTTCTCCCCCCGCAGCGCCGCGCTCTTAGCCGGCCCGCCGCC
>JBBDTD010000132.1:0-7392 GCA_040904645.1 Paracoccaceae bacterium | reverse complement strand
CACGAACATCGCCGTCTTGCCTTTGATCTCGGGGAATCCGGCGACCACCTCGGCGATCTGGCCTTCGATGCGTGTAACCAGCGCCTCACCCTCGTCGGTCATTCCCAGGCCGGCGGAGTTGAGCCGGATCATCTCGCGCCAGTCCGTGGCCCAGGGTCCGTCGCGATAGGCCACCACAGGGGCGATCCTGCTCAGCGTGTCGTAGTCGGACTGGCTCAAGCCGGAATATGCTGCGAGAATCACGTCGGGATCGGTCGCCGCGACCGCCTCGAAGTCGATCCCGTCGCCTTCGTCGAACAGCGGCGGGAGTTCAGCGCCGAGTTGGTCAAGTCGTTCAGTCACCCAGGGCAGGACGCCGTCGCCATCATCGTCGCCGAAATTGGCCCGCGCGAATCCGACCGGGACTATGCCGAGCGCAAGGGGAACTTCATGATTGGCCCACGCCACCGTCGCCACCCGAACCGGCCGCTCCGGAATGGTCGTTGTTCCGAAAGTGTGCTCGATGGTGATCGGGAAATCCTGCGCCGCGACGCGGCCCGCATCGATTGCGAGGCAGGCGGCCGCGCTCAGGACGAGGGCGCGGCAGAGCTTGAAAAGTGGCGGCATTTCAACGACTCCCGGAGCAAGGGGTAAAGGCGACGTTTTTTGTCGGCCTCTCACCTTCCCCGGTCAACGTCAACCCGATCAACGCTCGCCTGAAGCGTTTCATGGCGAGCGGGAGCGATCTTCCGTCATTTCCGACAAAAACAGTCGGAATATACAATACGGCGGCAGCCGCGGCCTGTAATGCGACACCTTGGAATTAGGGAGCATCCGGCCCCGCGGGCGGGGGAGTCTTTATCGTGGACGCCACCGAACCGCGGCGTCAGGCGCGCCCCATTGAGCGAAGGGTGGCGAGCAGGCGCGGGCGCTGCGCCCGTCATCGGCTAGCGAGAGCTGAAACCGAGACTCGTGGAAACGAAAAAATGCACACAGAGATCAACGCCTTCCGGCACCGTATTCACCGCAACCGCTATATGACCGGCCTGCTGTTGGGATGCGCGAGCTTCGCCGTGGTTCCATCAGGCGCCTGCGCTCAGGAGACCGCGACGGACGTCGCCCAGGAGCCGGACGGAGCGTTCCGGCTTTCCCCGATTCTCGTGGATTATGGCGTCCAGGAGGGAGACGCTGATTCGGTTGTCGCCCGTGAGCTTTGGGTGGGCGGCAAGGTCGCGACCAGCGTTCTCGACACGCCCGCCTCGGTCTCGGTGATCACCGAAAAGGAGATCAAGCAGCGCAACGCCGAGACCGTCGAGGATGTGCTGAACTATACGCCCGGAATCATCACCGACTATTTCGGCACCGACGACCGCAACGATTATTATCTTGTGCGCGGCTTTCAGGCCTCGACTTATCGCGACGGCCTGACGCTGGGCTCGATGCGCGGCGTGCGCGAGGAACCCTACGCCTATGAACGGGTCGAAGTTCTGAAAGGCGCCAACTCCACCCTCTTCGGCGCCTCCGATCCGGGCGGGTCGGTGAATTTCGTAACCAAGGCGCCCAGGTTCGAGCGCTTCGGCGAAGCCTACGCCCAGGGCGGATCTTTCGAGCATCTCGAAGGCGGGGTCGACTTCGGAGGGACGTTGGGCGCGAACTCGACGCTGGCCTACCGCTTCACCGGCAAGCTTCAGAACAGCAACCTCGAATACGCCACCTCGCGCGATAACGAAGTCTTCCTGATGGGCGGCCTGACCTGGGCGCCGACCGACCGCACGTCGCTGACCGTCATCGTCGACCATCTGGACCGGGACTCGACCCCGAACAGCGGCGGCTACCCGATGGATCAGGACTACGACCGGGAGCTTTTCTTCGGCGAGCCGGAATTCAACGATCATGACGTCGAGCGGAGCACCGTCACCGCCATGCTCGAGCACAATTTCGGCGGCGGGCTGAGTGCGAGGGGGAATCTGCGCTACAGCGATCTGACCGACGATTTCGGGTATGTCTATCTCTTCGATTTCGCGGGAAGAACCGGCACCGTCCTGGATCGATTCCAGTTTGGCACCGACAGTTCGGCCGAAGAGCTGATCGGCAACGCCATGGTGCAATACGACGCCAGCTTCGGCGTCGTCGACAGCAGCACGCTGGTCGGCTTCGAGTATCGCGACGCTTCGACAAGCGAAACGTCGTTTTTCGGCGGGGCCGGGCAGATTGATATCGCCAATCCGGTTTTCAGCGGCGCGCCGGCCGGCGTCGCCCCCTACCTTGAACGCGACAGCGATTTCAAAACCAGGTCGCTGTTCGTGCAGCAGAACTTCTCGTTCTACGACCGGCTCATCGCGACCGTGGGGCTGCGTCAGGACTGGATGGACCTTTCAAGCTCGGGTCAGAATTCAGGTGTCGCGTTCAATGACAGCGACAGTTTTTCGGAAATCTCGGTCCGTGGCGCGCTGACCTACAAGGTGACGGATGAGATCTCGACCTATGTAAGCTATGTTGAATCGGTCGCCCCGCCGACGATCGGCGTCAAGCCCGAGCGCGGCGAGCAGTATGAAATCGGCGTCAAGTACCAACCCGCCGGCGTGAACGCGCTGATCTCGGCGGCCGTGTACGATCTGACCAAAAACGACATCACTGTGCCGGTCGTGCTGGCGAACGGCACGATCGACCGGCAGCTCATCGGCAAAGCCCGCGTTCGCGGCTTCGAGCTTGAGGGCAAGGCCGAACTGTTCGACAATTTCACCGTGCTCGGCGGCTATACCTATACTGATTCAGAGGTTGTCAACTCGGGTCTTGTCCGTGGCGTGAATGTTGTGGGCAATCAGTTCGGATCCACGCCGAAGCATATGGCTTCTCTTTGGGCGAACTACGTCATTCCCGGCGATGGCAGGCGCGGCGACGTCTCGCTCGGGCTCGGCGCACGCTATATCGGCTCGTATTATTTCACGCAGCAGAACGACAACGGCAAGAGCGAAGCCACGACCCTCTTCGATGCGGCTGTCAGCTATCAGGTGGCGGAGCACGCCCAACTCGGCCTCAATGTCAGCAACATCTTCGACAATCACCACGTGGTGGGCCGCGGCACGGCCGACTACTACAATCCCGGCCGCACGGTCGCGGCGACCCTGCGTTACACCTGGTAGCGATAGCTGGTGAATGATCCGGCCTCACCCGCCATGGATGCGGGTGAGGCGCTCCAACTCGGGCCGGAAGAGAATCGCCTCCGGCGGCGTTTTTCTTGTGGGGCCGGCCGTTCAGTCGCTCTGATGCGCGCGCCGCCAGGCGGCGGGAGTTTCTCCGGCGAACTGCCGAAAGACTTTGGTCAGATGCGCCTGATCCGAGAATCCCAGACGGTTGGCGATCTCGGCGATGCTCAACGCGTCATCGGTGAGCAGGTTCTGGGCGAGATCGATGCGCTGTTTCAGCTGCCACTGCAGCGGCGTTATGCCGGTCGTGCTCTTGAACACGGTGGAGAACCAGCTTTCAGACAGGTTTACGGTTTCAGCCATCTCCGCGACGGTCAGGCGGCGACCGCCGCCGGTCTCAAAATTGGCGACGATCTTGCGCATCTGCGAGAGCGTAAGCCGACCTTCCGCGCGATCCGTCCGTGTTCCATCAAGATCGAGCACGCCAGCAATCAGGATTCCAGCGAGGCTTTCGGCGTAGAGACTGTGCCGTGTCGGCGTCGTGATTTCGTCGACCAGCAAACGCGCCAATATCTCGATATCGCGCGTCTCGTGTAGCTCGGCGGGGCGGCTGAGCGCCTCCTTCGCGGCGCGCCTGCCCAGCGCAGGGGTCAGGAATTTCACCGCCCTGTCGGGGTTCAGGTGGATATCCAGATGTGAGAAGGAGAGGGAGGAGGTAAACGACGTCCACATCGGCATCCCGGCAGGAACGTATAATGCGCGCGACATTGGTCGGCCCGGCCGCCAGTCCGTGCTGTTCTGGTTGGCCATGCGGATCGAGGAGACGTCCGTGAAGAAGATGCTGATCCTCGGATTGGCGGACAGATAGTATCCGTGGCCGCCAGCGTCTCCTTCCGCCTCCCAGAAAGCCCCCATCAGCCCATCGAGACTTCTCCACCTCACCAGCGCAGTCGGCCGGATTCCTTCCGTCCGTCCGGTAAACTGGTGATGATAGCTCATCTGCAAACAGCTCCGCGAGCGACCGTGATCAGGATATTGCAGCTGGCGGGGCGACGGCGCTGGTGACGAATTATCGCTTCCTGACGCGCATGCGCTTAGCTTGCAGGCAAGAGCGCACAATAAGCCGATTTCAATGAAATTTGCAAGTTGCGCTTGCTAGAACGGGTGAACAGGCCATGTGCGCCCGGACATCAGGAGGGCGCGCTACCACAGCGTTTTACGGTAGATTTCCGCAAGATGATCGTCGATCGCCGAGGCGCTTTCGGCAAGGGCGAGCTGATCGCGCACGATCTCGCCAAGGGTCGGCATCTCTGACCGGTCCGGCCAGTTGTCAGACTTCCAGAGGGCGGAGCGGATGAAGGCCTTGGCGCAGTGCATGTAGACTTCGCGCACATTCACTACTAGCGCGGCGAGGGCCGGGCGGCCATTCATGGCGAGGCGGGCGCAGAGGTCAGCGTCGGCGGTGAGCCGGGCGTCGCCGTTGATGCGCAGCGTCTCGTTCATGCCGGGGATAAGAAAGAGAAGTCCGACGGCCGGATTCTCGATCAGATTTTCCCATGTGTCGATCCGGTTGTTTCCGGGGCGGTCGGGGATGGCGATGGTCACGTCGTCGAGCACCGCGACGAAACCTGGCCCGTCGCCTTTCGGCGTTACATCCCCGTGGCCCGACGCGCCCTGTGAGCCAATCAACACGAAGGGGGATTTTGTGAGGAACCGTTTCGAGTGCGGGTCGAGCGCAGCGAGTTGCTTGCGGACGACCAGCTCCGATGGCGCGGCGTAGAGCTCGCGCAGCTCCTTTCGGGTTTCGATGAATTTCATTCGCGGCTCTCTTTCTTACGCAGGTTTCAGGCGGCAGGTTCGATCAGGCGGACGGCGCCCGCCCCGCTCTCAGACGCGGTGTGGGCTGCGAGGAGGGTGTTCTCCCTAAACCGTCCGACGACAAGATGTACGCCGAGCGGGCAAGGCCCGGCAAACCCCATTGGCGCGGAGGCGCCGGGAAGGATGGGGGCATCGTCTTTCCCCCGACTAGCTGAGCGGTACGCAGAAAAAGTCGACGGCCGGGATGGCGCCGGCGTAGAGGGTGAGCGAAGAGGCGCCCATGCCAACGGCCCCTGAGGAAACCGTCAGGTGCGCATCACTGTCCTTGTAGAGCTGGGCGGAATCGCAGATCTCGATCTTCAGCTCGCCGCCGGACGCGTGCTCGACGGTCTCCTTGATCTCCATGAGGCTGGAGGTGACCGGGTGCGCGATGGCGGAAACTGGGCAGCGTCTATTACAAATCCCGCCCGATGTCGGACGCGGACTTGAAGCTGATGCGCCGCATCGACAAGCTGCACATGGAATTCCCTTTCGCGTGCGGCCGGATGTTGCAAGGGCTGCTTGTCCAGAAAGGCTTCAAGGTCGGACGTCCACGGCCGACTTTAGTACTGGCCCAATTGCCCGGAAAATCCACTTGTCCCGGCTGTTCGGATTTCCGCAGCCGCCTCTATACGTCGCGGAACAGATGGTTTGGGACGCCAATGTCGTTGAACGGCGTAGTAGTCAGGGGAGAAAAGCCTTGATGCTCGCGCTCTTCACCCCACCGCAACAAGGCACGGCCGGGTCAACTCCGATAACCGCAGCTTCTGCCGTCCGTCCGCGTCAAAATTACCTGGCTCCAGCCAGGCGTCATGCGCCGACTTCAGCCCCGGCCATTCGTCCTCGGTCACGGCGTACCACGCGGTGTCGCGGTTGCGCCCCTTCACCACCATGTGGCGGCGGAACTCGCCCTCGAAGGAAAGCCCCAGCCGCATCGCCAGCCGCCGCGATGGAGCGTTCAGCGCGTTGCACTTCCACTCATAGCGCCGATAGCCGAGCGCGAAAGCCCGCGCCATGAAGAGCAGCATCGCCTCCGTCCCGATGCGGTTGTTCCGCAAGCTGGGCGCATAGGCGATATTGCCGATCTCCAGCACCCCATGCGCCGGCGTGATCCGCATGTAGGAGGCGACGCCCTTCGTCTTTCCGTCCGCCTTGTCGACGATGGCGAAGAACATCGGGTCGCCCCCCTTCGCCACCCGCTCGGCCCATGCCATGAACGAGGCGCGGTCCTTGAACGGCCCGTCGAACATGTAATCCCACATCGCGTCCGCGCCCTCGCAGGCGTCGATGAACGCGGCGGCGTGGCGCTGCGGATCGAAGGGCTCTATCGCGCACCATCTCCCCTCGAACGCTTCGCGCGGCGGTGCGGGGGGGGCGATGAAATCGGGGAGGGGCGGGCCAATCGGGCGATCTTCTCTCATGGCGGGAACGCTGCCCGCGCCGCCCGCCGCCGTCAAGCCTCAGCCGAGGAATTGTGGGCGCCCGCCCATGTCCAGCCCCGGAAACACCTCGGCCTCCAGCGCATCGCGCCCGACGCCGAACATCGCGGAAAGCGCCCAGGCCGGATAGCGGCGGATATCCTCCGTCGGGGTCAGGTCGCGCCCCTCGTAAAGATCTCCCTCCGCCACGCCGGGCCAGGTCCCGTAGATCCGCCCGCCGCGCATCGCGCCGCCGGCCAGGATCGCCGCGCCGCCGGAGCCGTGATCGGTGCCGAGCGCGCCATTTTCACGCGCCGTTCGGCCGAATTCCGTCATCGCGATGACCAGCGTGTCGCCCCACGCCGCGCCCATGCCGCCCTTCAACGCGATCAGGGCGTCCGAGAGTTTCGAAAGCGGCCCGTTCAGCGCTCGATTCTGCGCCGCATGCGTGTCCCATCCGCCAAGCGAAAACGCCGCGATCCGCGCCTCCTCCGCCAGCCGCCTCGCGGCGTAGGCGGCGACGTCCGCATCATCGCCCGGCTCTTCCAGCGCGGAGAGTTCCGCCGCCAGTTCCGCCGCCCGGGCGAAAAGCGGGTCGGGCGCGTAAAGCCGCGTCAGAAGCTGGCGCTCATCATTCCTCAGGGCGAGCCGCTCCCCCGGCGCCCATGAGCGAAACGTGGCGGCGCCCCGCGTAAGCAGCATCGCCTCGCGTCCGACCGCAAGCGCCTCCTCGGCGCGGGCGCCGGGGATCAGCCCAAGCGCCCGGTTCAACCAGCCGTCGCGCGCGCCGCCGACGGCGGAGAGCCCGCCTTCAAGCATGTCCTGCCCATCGAAATGGCTGCGTTTGTCTCGGTAAGGGGTGGAGACGGCGTGAACCACCGCCAGTTCCTCCGCCCGCCATAGCGGCGTCAGCGCTTCCAGCCGCGCATCCATCCCGAAGCGGTCGTCAAGGTCGATCAGCCGCCCGCCGACGCGCGGGCGCAGCGCCGCCC
>JBBDTD010000131.1:0-7411 GCA_040904645.1 Paracoccaceae bacterium | reverse complement strand
GACCGGGCCGTGCTGCTCGACCGCCGCACGGCCCCGGTCGCGGTCGCCGCGGCGCTGGAGGACGCGGGCGCGCGGGTCATCTGGGGAACAGATCCCTGCATCTTTCCCAAAGCGCTCAAGAACGAGGCGGAGATCGACGGCGCGCGCGCCGCGCATCTGCGCGACGGCGCCGCCATGGCGCGCTTCCTCGCCTGGCTGGACAGGGACGCCCCCTCGGGCCGGCTGACGGAAATCGCCATCGTCAAACGGCTGGAGGCGGAGCGCAGCGCGACCAATTCGCTGATGGATATCTCCTTCGACACCATCGCCGGGGCCGGCCCCAACGGCGCCATCGTGCACTACCGGGTGACGGAGGCGACGGACCGACGCCTCTCGATGGGGGAGCTGATGCTGGTTGATTCGGGGGGCCAGTATATCGACGGGACCACCGATATAACCCGCACCATCGCCGTCGGGCCACCGCCCGAAGGCGCCGCGCGGGCCTTCACGCTGGTGCTGAAGGGCATGATCGCTGTCTCACGCGCCCGGTTTCCGCAAGGCGCCACGGGACGCGATCTGGACACGCTGGCCCGCGCCGCGCTCTGGCGGGAGGGACTGGATTTTGACCACGGAACCGGGCACGGGATCGGCAGCTATCTTTGCGTCCACGAAGGCCCGCAAAGCCTGTCGCGGCGCGGAGACACGCCGCTTCGCGCCGGTATGATGTGCTCCAACGAGCCCGGGTATTACCGCCCCGGCGCGTTCGGGATCAGGATAGAAAACCTCGTGCTGATCGAGCCGGCGACCATCCCCGAAGGCGGCGACAGGCCGATGATGGGGATGGAGACGCTGACCCTCGCCCCTATCGACAGCCGGCTGATAGAAGCCGACGCCCTGACGAAAGGCGAGCGCGACTGGCTCAACGCCTATCACCGGCGGGTCCTCGAAGAACTCCGCCCCTTGCTGGATGGCCGGGACGGCGCGTGGCTTGAGGCGGCCTGCGCGGCGATCTGAGCCGCGCTACCCGCCCCGCTCCTGATCGCGCTCGACCAGCGCGCGGTTCAGCGCCTTCAGCGCGTCGATGTGGAAGAGCGCGCCGATCAGCTCTCCCGTTCCGGGTTCGCCCGGTCCGGGCGGGTCGATAATCGGCAGGAATTCCAGCCGCTGGGCGTCGAAAATCGTGAGCGCGTCCGCCAGCGTGGAACTCCGGGCCAGTTTCGCGCCCTGCTCGGCCAGCGCCCAGCAGGCGGTGTCGGAAGCGCCGTCATCCGCGCCGCGGATCCTGATCAGGTCTTTGACAGCTATCGTGCCGGGCAAAAATCGCACCGCCCCGGCGCCCAGCGCCACGCCGTCTCGCTTGAGTTGGCTGAGAAAAAAGCTTTTCCAGACAAAACGGTGTGAGAGCACAGATGAGATCGAAACCGAAATCATCACCGCGATCGCCGCCTGATAGTCTCCGGTCAACTCGAAAACGATCAGGGTGGTCGAGATCGGCGCGCCCAGAACCGCCGCGGCGACGGCGCCCATCCCCGCCAACGCATAGAGCCCGTCAGTGCCGGGCAGGCTCGGAAAGACCTCCGTCGCGATTTCTCCGAACGCGAGCCCGGTCAACGCCCCAAGCATCAATGACGGCGAGAAAATGCCGCCGCCCATGCGACCGGCGTAAGTGATGGTGACGGCGACGCCTTTCACCACCGCGAAGCTGATCGCAGTCCAGAGCGCGAACTGGCCGGTCAGCGCGTGCGATGTCGTCTCATATCCGACACCGATGATATGCGGAAACGGGATGGCGATGGCGCCAAGGAGGGCGCCAGCCAATGTCGGACGCAGCCATATCGGCGTGTTGAACTTTTTCTGCCAGCGATCCGCCGCGTCCTCCGCCGCGAAGAGGGTGCGCATCATGACCACCGCGACGATGGCGCAGATCACGCCAAGCAGCAGGAACGCCGGCATCTCTTCATAAAAGCCGAGGGAATTTATCGGCAGGCTGTATTCGGTGACCTCACTGACATGGATCCGCGCGATCACCGCGCCCGCGACGGAGGCCATGACGATCGGGCCGAACGCATGAAGCGCATAGTGCCGCAGGACGACTTCAAGCGCGAAGAGCGTGCCTGCGAGCGGGGCGTTGAAACTGGCGGAGACCGCCGACGCCACCGCGCAACCGAGGATGTCGCGGGCGGCGATGCCATGATGATCAAGCCGGTTCGAAACCCATGCCGCGATCACCGCCGCGATGTGGACGACCGGCCCCTCACGCCCGCCCGAGCCGCCGGTCGAAAGGGTGATGAGCGAAGCCGCGGCGGAGGCGAGGCCGGCGCGCTTGCCGACCCGCGAGTCGCGGATCGCGGCGGCGGCGATCACATCCGCCACTGTCAAAACCCGCGCGCGAGGCGTGAAATGCTGAATTATCAGCCCGACTGCAAGACCGCCCAGCACCGGAATGATGAAGATCAGCCACGGGTTCAGCCGCGCCGCATGGGAATGGATCGTGGCGTCGGCCGCGCCGTAAAATTGCGTCTGCAAGACGTCGATCGAGAGCCGAAATCCGATCGAGGCGTAACCCGCCATGACGCCGACAACCAGCGCGACGGTCCAGAACATCAGCCGCCCCGGCGCATTGTGCGCTTCATGGGCGAGCGCGCTGACCCAGCGGCGGCGGGCTGCCGCCAGATGATCTTTCGCCGGTTTCGCTTCACTCATGCTCTGCTCCCAGGCGCCTTCCGGCGGGCGCCTGACCTAGGGTAACATTCCCTATAGCCGCCGTCGCCATGGGCAGGAAGGGTGGTGGCCCGGATCTCAGCTCTTGCGGCGAATGCCGATCGGCCGCCCGGCTTCGTCGGGCCGCGGCAGCCCGGCTTGCGCGGCGCTCCATTTCGCGAGCCGCTCCTGCGCCCAGTCGGGATAGGCGGCCGCGCGGCGCGCCTCCAGATCGACGCAGAGGTTCATGCTTTCATAAGTCGCGGCGCGCTCCCCGGTCTTCTCGGATATCATCGCGCCGAAGACATGCATGCGCTTCTCGTCATGGTCGAGCAATTGGACTTCCACGTGGAAATCCTCCCCCTCCATCAGCTCGCCAAGGTAACAAATCTGCGATTGAAGCACCATCGGCCCAAGCCGGGAGCGCCGGACGAACCCTTCACCGACGCCAAGCCAGTTGTCGAGCAGATCGTCGAACGCCTTGTCGAACGCCATCGTGTAATAGGCGACGTTCATATGGCCATTATAGTCGATCCAGTCAGGCGAGACCTTTTGCCCGCGCATCGGCAACCAGCCGGTTGGAAATTCACGCTCCGGGCAGCAGGGGCTGAGATCGCGCATCGCCTGTCCTTTCATCACCGTCATCTTCGGCGGGGACTTAAACTGAAAGCCGCCGCCACGCCAAGGCGCCTTCCCCGGCCGGCAAGTTCCGGGTAGGCCTGTCACCGGAGAAAAAGGGAGCCCCCAGACATGAGCGTAGAGGCAGCAATCCAGAAGGTCCGCACATTGATCGGAGAGCGTCTTTCGACCTCGCCATCGGTTCGTGATCTGCATGGGCAGAACGAGGCCTACTTCACACCTGTCCCGCCCGACGCGGTCGCCTTTCCGCATAGCACCGAGGAAGTTTCGGAGATCGTGAAGATCTGTGCGGAGGAGCTTTGTCCGATCATCGCCTGGGGCACCGGCACCTCGCTGGAGGGCCACGCCGTCCCCTTCAACGGCGGGATCAGCCTCGACATGATGGAAATGAACCGGGTGATCGAGATCCACCCCGAAGACATGGACGCGGTCGTCCAGCCGGGCGTGACGCGCGAGGCGCTGAATGAGGAATTGCGGGCCACCGGGCTCTTTTTTCCCGTCGATCCGGGCGCCAACGCTTCGCTTGGCGGCATGGCGGCGACGCGCGCCTCCGGCACCACGGCGGTCCGCTACGGGACGATGCGCGAAAACGTCATGGCGCTTGAGGTCGTTCTCGCCGACGGGCGCATCATCCGCACCGGCAGCAGGGCGCGCAAGTCTTCGGCCGGCTACGATCTGACCAAGCTGATGATCGGCTCGGAAGGTACGCTCGGCATCATCACCGAACTGACTGTGCGCCTTCAGGGCCAGCCGGAAAGCATCACCGCCGCAGTCTGCGGATTTCCGACCATGGACGCCGCGGTCAACACTGTGATCCAGACCATCCAGATGGGCGTGCCGATGGCGCGGATCGAAGTCGTCGATCCGGTGGCCATTCGGGCGGTCAACATCAGCGGCGAGATGAACCTGCCAGAAAAGCCGCATCTTTTCGTCGAATTCCACGGCACCGAAGCCAGCGCCCGCGAACAGGCGGAGACCTTCGGCGAGATCGCGGCGGAAAATGGATGCCTCGGCTTCGAATGGTCCGCCAATCTGGAGGAGCGCAATCGGCTCTGGCACGCGCGGCACAATTTCTATTACGCCTCGCTGAAGTTGAAACCGGGCTGCCGCGCGCTTTCGACCGATGTCTGCGTGCCGATC
Organism: Paracoccaceae bacterium; assembly: GCA_040904645.1. Classification (GTDB taxonomy): domain Bacteria; phylum Pseudomonadota; class Alphaproteobacteria; order Rhodobacterales; family Rhodobacteraceae; genus Pikeienuella. The sequence continues at coordinate 2,953 of JBBDTD010000131.1, read as the reverse complement.
TCGCGGCTGGCGGAAGCGCTGCTGGAGACCGCGGAGGAAATCGCCGGAACCGGCATGATCGCGCCGATCATCGGCCATGTCGGCGACGGCAATTTTCATGTCGGCTTCCTGATCGACCCAGCGAAACCGGAAGAGCTGGAGGAAGCGAAACGGCTCACGCATTCGATGAATCGCCGCGCGATCCGGCTCGGCGGCACCGTGACGGGCGAACACGGCGTAGGCGTGGGCAAAAAGCGCTACATGGAGGAGGAGCACGGCGCCGGCTACGCGGTGATGGCCGAAATCAAGCGCGCGCTCGACCCCAAGAATATCCTCAATCCCGGCAAGGTCGTCGACGTGAACTGAAGGGTGCGCGGCGGTCCTTCGCCGTGTGACCAAAATCGCTTGCCGCCGCTTTGCGCGCCGCCCAAGTCCGGAGTGAATGCGAACTACGGAGCGATGCAATGTCGAGATCATCCATTGGCGCGGCCTCGGCCGTGATAGCCTTCGCGCTTTGTTCGGCGGGCGCTGGAGCCGCCGACGAACGCGCTGGCCGTGCGACCCGCGTTCAGGCCGACAGCTTCCAGAAACACTACTTCGCCGGCAGCCCGATCGTCGCCGGCGATCCGATCTACCTGAACGCCACCATCTATACGAAGACCTATGGCACGGCGGAGATACGGCTCGAGGACGATACCGAGCTTCTGGTCGGCCCGAACTCCTCGATCCTGATCGATGCATATGTCTACGCCGCCGGCGGCGGCGCCTCGCTCACCATGTCTCTCGGGCGCGGCGCGCTTCGCGTCATCAGCGGCCAACTCGCCAAGGACACGACAGAGTTCCGCACCGAGGTGGCGACGATCGGGGTGCGCGGCACGAGATTCTGGCTCGATGTCGACACGCCCGGTCTCACCCGCATCTGGGCTGATGAGGGGACCGTCATCGCCCGGCCGGTCGACGGCGACCGTGACTTTATCCTGACCGAGCCAGTCTACGCCGAATGCGATCGGACCACATGCCGGGAGACATGGCCGCCGCCCAAACCCATTGTCTTTCCGCGCGATCCACGCCCGCCGCGACGCTGAACGTCAGGGACCGGGCGGGCGGGCGAATGTGCGTTTTGCCACTGACCGATCGCGACTGACATGATAGGGTTCAGGTTCATCATCCAGGGGAAATTCTGATGACGATCAAAGCCCATGTCGCCGCGACGGTGATCGCCGCGGCCACGTTCGCATCACCGCTCGCCGCGCAGGAACGCGCGGGCCGCGCCACCGCCGTCCAGCCGGACGCCTTTCAGGCTGCCGGAATCGCCGGTCTGCCCGTCGGGAAGAATGACGCGATTCTCAGGCAGGCGCGCGTTTATACGAAACAGCACGGAACCATCGATATCCGGCTTGAAGATGGCACGAATCTGACCGTTGCGCCGAATGCGTCGCTGGTCATCGACGATTATGTCTTCGCCGGGCCTCAGCGCGCCGGCACTCTCGCGCTTTCGCTCAGCCGGGGCGCGGTGCGGATGGTGAGCGGACGCATGCCGAAAGACGGCGTCGCGATCACCACGCCGGTGGCGACCATCGGGGTGCGCGGCACCGATTTCTGGGTCAACGCCGCGAACGCCGACCTGATCGAGCTTTGGGTGACCGAAGGCGTCGTCACCGCGGCGCCCACGCAATCCGACGCCGTGTTCGAATTTCCGGCTCCAGCCTACGCGACCTGCTCCGTCTCCGGGTGTCAGACCGGCGACGCGCCGCCGGTCCCGGTGACCAACCCGCTCGGCGGCGCGGGCGGCGGCGGCGGCGATCCGGGCATCGACGTGGATTACGACCGCGGTGACGACCATGACGACGGTCTCAGCGACAACGGCTGACGCCAAGGTGCTATTCGTCCAAACGGGGCGTTGGCTGCCCACCGGGACGGATAGCAACGTGGCGCCAATTACGTGATTCAGGTTGTCAGACCGCAGCCGAAAGCAACGCCGCCGCAGCCGAACGCGCGGCGGCGGTGACTTCATCGCCGGCGAGCATGCGCGCGATCTCCTCCTCCCGTTCGGGCGCGGAGAGGCGACGCACTTCGGTGCGCGTCTCGCCAGCGACCACGGCTTTCTCGATCCGGAACTGCGCGGCGCCAAAGGCGGCCACCTGCGGCGAATGGGTGACGACCAGCACCTGCGCGCCCTCGGCGAGCCGCGCAAGGCGTCGCCCGACCGCATCGGCTGTCGCGCCGCCAACGCCGCGGTCGATCTCATCGAAGATCATCACGCCCGAGGCGCCCCGCGCCGACAGCGCCACTTTCAGCGCGAGGAGAAGCCGCGAAAGCTCCCCGCCTGACGCCACCCGCGCGAGCGGGGCCGGCGGCGCGCCGGGGTTCGCCGCGATCAGGAAAGCGATCTGATCCGCGCCTTCGGGGCCTGGCTCCACGGCCGTAACCTCGGTGACGAAAATCGCCCGCTCCATCTTCAGCGCCGGAAGCTCCGCCGCCACGGCCCTGTCCAGCGCGGCGGCGGCGGCGCGCCGCTTGGCCGAAAGCGTATCCACGGCCGACCGGTGCGCCGCTTCCGTCGTCGCCAATGTTACGCGGAGCGCGGCCAACTCACCCGATCCGGCCTCGATCCGTGAAAGTTGCGCCTCCATTTCCTCGGCGAGCGCCGAAAGCGCATCGGGCGCGCATTCATGCTTGCGCGCAAGCGCCCGCAACGCGAAGAGCCGCTCTTCCGTCCGTTCCAGGTCGAACGGATCGAAGGAGAAGTCCGCCATCGCCGCCTCGACTCCCGCCGCCGCCTCCGCCAGCGCCTCCGCCGCGCGGTCCAGCGCTTCGAGCGGCGCCTCCAACCGGCCTTCGGCTTGCCCGGCGGCGGCGGCGAGATGGCGCGCCGCGCCCATCGCCGCGCCCTCCGCGCCGGCCATGCCGAGACCAGCGTCGGCGCGCGCCACTTCCTCGCGGACCCGCTCCGCGCCCTGCATCAGACGCCTGC
>JBBDTD010000130.1:0-7428 GCA_040904645.1 Paracoccaceae bacterium | reverse complement strand
TCGGCAACGCAGCGAAGAGATTGCCGATCGGTAACAACCCGCGCTGAAGAAATGAAGACCGGTCCACCGCCAGCGCGGTCAGGAACGCCACGCCGCAGCCGATGAAATACCCCGCCATCACGCCTTTGAAGGTTTGCAGGAAATCCACCCAGAGGATCGGCGTGGAGGCGGCGATGCGCGCGCCAATCGCCGAAGGCGGCGGCAGCAGCACGGGAGAGACGTCGAACGCCGCGACGAAGATTTCCCACATGATCAGGAGCGTCACGCCGAAGATCGCCGGCACCGCGAAGCGGACCCAGGGCCAGGCCTTCTCCCGGCGGGCCATTCGGATGTTCACGGCCCAGGCCGCCGCCCAGATCAGCGCGCCGAGGAGGAGGAGCGTGGTCATGCCGGGCGCCCCCGCATCGCCAGCTTCTGCACGGCCCCGATCAGCGGAATCAACCCGCCCGCCAGCGCGGCGGAGGCGATCAGCGCCGCCCAGATCATCATCGTCTGCCCGTAATAGGAGCCGTTCAGCAACCTCGCGCCAAGCCCGCCATCCTGGCTCAGCGTCATCTCCGCGACGATGGCCCCGACAAGGCTGGCCGCTACGCCGACCTTCATCGAGGTGAAAAGATAGGGCAGGGAGGCAGGCAGCCGCAGCTTCAGGAACCCCTGCGCCCCGCTGGCGCTATAGGTGCGCATCAGGTCGAGGTGCAGCGCGTCGGGGCTGCGCAGGCCCTTCACCATGCCGACGACGACGGGAAAGAAGCTGAGATACATGGAGATCGACGCCTTCGCGACAATTCCGTCCAGATCGGCGGCGTTCATCACCACGATCATCATCGGCGCGATGGCGAGGATCGGGACCATCTGGCTGGCGATCACCCAGGGCATGACGCTGATATCCATCACCCGGCTGGAGACGATGGCGATGGCGAGGATAACGCCAAGCGTGGTCCCGAACGCGAAGCCAAGCAGCGTCGCGGAAAGCGTGATCCAGCCATGATGGACAAGGGAACGTTTGGAAGTGATCTTTTTCTCCGCCACGCTGTCCCAAAGCTCCACCGCCACCTGATGCGGGGCGGGCAGGATCGGGCGTTCCTGCGCCATGGTCCTGGGGATGATCTCCGCGAAGCTGATCTCCGCGCCGGCGCGCGCGGCCTGATCGAGCTCCCACGCGGCGTTCATGAAGACGGCGCCGAGATACCAGATGGCGATGATCGCGGCGGTGACGGTGGCGATGGGGAAGGCGCGGTTCATCGCCCGCCCGCCGAAGCGTTGCCGGCGGTCTCAATCCTCATAACTATGCCCCGCGCGCAGCCCTTCGCGCACCCGGTGCGCCACTTCCAGGAATTCCGGCGACTCGCGGATATCCAGCGGGCGTTCCCTCGGCAGCGGGCTTTCGATCACGTCGATGATGCGGCCGGGGCGGGGGCTCATCACCACGATGCGGGTCGAGAGATAGACCGCCTCGGGGATGGAATGGGTGACGAAGCAGATGGTTTTTTGCGTTCGCGCCCAGAGCGCCAGCAATTGCTCGTTCAGATGGTCGCGCACGATCTCGTCCAGCGCGCCGAAGGGTTCGTCCATCAGCAGAAGGTCGGCGTCGAAGGCCAGCGCGCGGGCGATGGAGGCGCGCTGCTGCATGCCGCCCGATAGCTGCCAGGGGTATTTCTTCTCGAAACCGCCAAGCTCCACCAGTTCAAGCACCCGCGCCACGCGCTCGGCTTGCTCGACCTTCGACATGCCGATGATTTCCAGCGGCAAACGGACATTGGCGCCGATGGTGCGCCATGGGTAAAGCCCCGCAGCCTGAAACACATAGCCATAGGCGCGGGCTTCGCGCGCCGTTTCCGGCGGCACGCCGTTCACCGTGATTTCCCCCCCGGTCGGCTGCTCCAGATCGGCGATCACCCGCAAGAACGTCGTTTTGCCGCAACCCGAAGGCCCGATGAAGGAGACGAAATCGCCCTTCTGGACCTCCAGCGAAACGTCGGAAAGCGCGTTGACAGGGCCGTCGTCGGTTTCGAAGGTGAGAGAGAGACCAGTGGCGGATACGACAGAGCCCATCAGACCCCGCTCGCCGGAATGCCCGTCCGCTCCACCTTGCGCGGCGCGGTCAGTTCCTTCCAGGTGGAGAGGGCGCGGTTCACCGCCTGAAAGGGCTCGCGCGCCACGAACTCGCCGCGGCCGGGTTGCAGGTCCAGCGCGCCGTCATTGACGGCGACATGGCCGCGGGTCAGCGTGTAGCGCGGCAGGCCCTTTACGTGCTTGCCCTCGAAGACGTTGTAATCAATGGCGGATTGCTGCGCCTTGGCGGTGATCGTCTTTTCCTTTGAAGGGTCCCAGACCACGAGGTCGGCGTCGGCGCCGACCAGCACCGCGCCCTTGCGCGGGTAACAGTTCAGGATCTTGGCGATATTGGTGGAGGTGACGGCGACGAATTCGTTCAAAGTCAAACGACCGGTGGCGACGCCATTGGTCCAGAGCAGGGGCATCCTGTCTTCCAGCCCGCCGGTGCCGTTGGGGATTTTCGTGAAATCGCCGACGCCATAGCGTTTCTGCTCGGTCGAGAATGCGCAATGGTCGGTCGCCACGACCTGAAGCGAGCCGGCGGCCAGCCCGGCCCAGAGGCTGTCCTGATGCTTCTTGTTGCGGAACGGCGGCGACATGACGCGCCGCGCGGCGTGGTCCCAATCCGGGTGCGCGTATTCCGCCTCATCGAGGATCAGGTGCTGGATCAGCGGCTCGCCGTAAACCCGCTTGCCGGCCTGCCGCGCCCGGCGGATCGCCTCATGGCTTTCCTCGCAGGAGGTGTGGACGACATAGAGCGGCACGCCGGCCATGTCGGCGATCATGATGGCGCGGTTCGTCGCCTCCCCCTCCACCTCGGGCGGGCGGGAATAGGCGTGGCCTTCGGGGCCGTCATTGCCCTCGGCCAGCAGCCGCGCCTGAAGCTCCGCCACCACGTCGCCGTTTTCGGCATGGACCAGCGGCAGCGCGCCGATTTCGGCGCAGCGCTTGAAGCTGGCGAACATCTCGTCGTCGTTCACCATCAGCGCGCCTTTATAGGCCATGAAATGCTTGAAGGTGTTGATGCCGCGCTTCGTCACTTCCGGCATTTCGTTGAACACCCGCTCCCCCCACCAGGTGATCGCCATGTGATAGGAATAATCGCAACTGGCCTTGCCGGACTTGTTCGACCACATCTGGATCGCGTCCAGCAGGCTTTGCTCAGGGGCGGGCAGGGCGAAATCCACCACCATCGTCGTGCCGCCGGAAAGCGCGGCGCGGGTGCCGGATTCGAAATCATCGGTCGAATAGGTGCCCATGAACGGCATCTCGAGATGGGTGTGCGGGTCGATGCCGCCGGGCATCACGTAGCTGCCGGTCGCGTCAAGTTCGGTCCCGCCGGAGAGGTTGGGGCCGATTTCGACGATCTTGCCGTTCTCGATTTTCACGTCGGCCTTGTAGGTGAGGTCGGCGGTGACGATGGTTCCGTTACGGATGGTGGTGGTCATTTTGTGCCGCCCCTAGTTGTCGCAGTCTTCGACGATTAGATAATCGGGAACGGTGGAGCCGCTCCATCTGTCCATAAGATGTTCGCATTTTTCGCAGCGTTGCTCATCACGGTCTCGCATCGGATAGTGCCGCGTTGCTTTGTAGTAGCGCTGGCCGCAATTTTTGCAGGACACAATTTCCGCCGTCTCATAGCCCTTCGGTCGTGTGCCGCTCACCCCACCACCTCGGCGGTCTCCACCACGGCGTGCATCAGCACGTTCACGCCGGCCTCTGCCCATTCCCTGGTGATTTCCTCCGCCTCGTTATGGCTCAACCCGTCCACACACGGGCACATCACCATGGCGGTCGGGTAGACGCGGTTGATCCAGCAGGCGTCGTGCCCGGCGCCGGAGACGAGGTCCCGGTGGGAATAGCCGAGGCGTTCGGCGGCGTTTCGCACGGCGGCGACGCACTCCTCGTCGAATGCGGGCGGGTCGAACTGGCCGACGATCTCGCACTCGAAACTGCAGCCGAGGGCGTCGCAGATCGCCGGCGCCTTTTTGCGCAGCTCCGCGACCATGGCTTCCAGCGTCTCCAGAATGTGGCTGCGGAAGTCGATGGTGAAGACCGCCTTTTCGGGGATGATGTTGCGGGAGTTCGGATAGATGTCGATATGGCCGATCGCGCCGACCGCGTTCGGCTGATGCTTCATCGCGATCTCGTGGACCAGTTCGGTGATCTGGGCCAGCCCGCGCCCGGCGTTGCGGCGCATGGGCATCGGGGTCGATCCGGTGTGACTCCCCTTGCCGGTGACCGTGCATTCCACCCAGCGCAGGCCCTGCCCATGGGTGACGACGCCGACATCCTTCTTTTCCGCCTCCAGAATCGGGCCCTGTTCGATATGCAGCTCGAAAAAGGCGCGCATCTTCCGCGCCCCGATCTTTTCCTCGCCCTTCCAGCCGATGCGCTCCAGCTCGCCGCCGAAGGTTTTTCCTGCGGCGTCGGTGCGCCCATAGGCCCAATCACGCTCCAGCGCGCCGGCGAAAACGCCGGAGGCGATCATCGCGGGGGCGAAGCGCGTGCCTTCCTCATTGGTCCAGTTGGTGACCACGATCGGGTGGCGGGTTTTGACGTTCAGATCGTTCAGCGTGCGGATCAATTCCAGCCCGCCGAGCACGCCGAGCACGCCATCGTATTTGCCGCCCGTCGGCTGCGTGTCGAGATGGGAGCCGACATAGACCGGCGGCAGGTCCGGCTCCTCCCCCTCGCGGCGAAAGAACATGTCGCCCATTTCGTCGACGCCCATGGTCAGGCCGGCCTTTTCGCACCAGCTCTGGAAGAGCCTGCGCCCCTCGGCGTCCTCGTCGGTCAGGGTCTGGCGATTGTTGCCGCCGGCTACGCCGGGGCCGATCTTCGCCATTTCCATCAGGCTGTCCCAGAGCCGGTCAGCGTCAATTTTCAGGTTTGCGCCTGGAGCGGCCATCGGGTTCCCCTTCTCTTGACCATCTGGTAAAAACAACGCTAGCAAGTCTCCATGCGGGGTCAAGCCCCGCTCGCCGGAGACGCCGCTTGCCTACCCCGAAGCGCACCCGAATCCAGACCGAGAACCGAGAGCGGATCAGGGCCGCCGCGCTGGAAGTATTTGCGCAGGAGGGGTTTCGCGGCGCGACGGTCGACGCCATCGCCGAACGCGCCGGCATGTCGAAGCCCAATCTGCTCTATTATTTCCCCTCCAAGGACGCGATCTACCGGCTGGTGCTGGAGCGGCTTCTGGACGATTGGCTCGCCCCGCTTCGCGCCCTGGACGAAGCCGGCGACGCGGTGCAGGAGATCGCCGCCTATCTCGACCGCAAGATCGAAATGGCCCGCGATTTTCCGGCCGAGGGGCGGCTCTTCACCAATGAGATGCTGCGCGGCGCCCCCAACATGATCGACGTGCTGGAGGGAGAGTTGCGTACGCTGGTGAACGAAAAGGCGAAGGTCATCCGCGCCTGGATCGCGGCTGGCAAGATCCGCCGGATCGATCCCCATCACCTCATCTTCGCGATCTGGGCGACGACTCAGCATTACGCGGATTACGACGTGCAGGTGCGCGCGGTGCTTGGCGACGATGGCGAAGGGCGCTTCCATGACGGCGCTGAGGCGCTGAGGCGGATCTTCCTCGACGGCCTCAGGCCGCGCTAGTCCCTCAGCAGCAGCAGGAGTGCGCCCACCGTCGCCGCGACGCCGAGCCAGACCGGCGCCGCCACCCATGAGCCGCCGAAAAGCCCCTCCCACAAGATCACGAAACACGGGATCAGGTAGCCGTAGGCCATCACCTTGGCCGAGGGCAGGCGCAGCGTGGCGAACTGGATCAGAAAGAACGTGATCGCCGTCGCCCCAAGCGCGAGATAGAAAAGCGCCGCCCAGACGATCGGGGGCAGGGCGCTCCATTCGGTTTCCATGAGCGGCCGCGCGCCGTAGATTCCGGTGACGATCAACCCGCCGACAATGCTGCCGAAGGTATAGACCAGAAGCGGCTCCCCCCGGTTCAGCATGCGGCCGAGCGGGGTGTAGAGCGCATGGAGCGCGCAGCCGATGAAAAACAAGGCCTCCCCCCGGCCAAGCCTCAGCCCGAGAATGGCGTCGACATCGGCGCGAAAGATCACCCAGACCGCGCCGACGCTGGCGAGCGCGAGCGAGAGCGCCATGCGCCCGGTCACCTGCTGGCGCATCAGGAGCCAGCCGAACCCCGCCGACATCACCGGCGTCAGCGTGAAGACCGCGCCGGTGGAGACCGGGTCGGTTATGCGCAACGCCTCGAACATCAGGATGAAATAGCCGCTGATGAGGCCGCCCAGCGCGAGGTAGCGCCACGACGCGCGGAAATGCGCGCGCTTCATGCGGCTGGCGGCGAGCCCGCCAATGACGACGCCGGCCAGAAGAAAGCGCGCCGCCGTCAGCGCCGAAGGGTCAATATAAGGCGCCGCCCGGCCGCCAAGCGAGAACGAGACCGAGACGAGCGCCGCGAACAGCAGCATCGCCGCATGACCGGCGAGGGCGGGGCTGCGGTCGGGCGCGGCCGCAATTTCCGCCTGCGCCACGCCTACTCCGCCGCCAGCGCCTGGGCGCGCCCGACTTCGGCGAGCGCGGGAATGACCTTGGCCAGGGTGGCGTGAAACGCATTGTAGCCCGGCCCTGGAACGATGCGCGTCTGATCGAGATAGAGGCCGCGATCGATCTCGATCTGGATCGCGTGCCAGTTCTGCGCCGGGCGGCCATAGCGCTGGGTGATATGGCCGCCGGCGAAGGGCGTGTTGGCCGCGACGGCGAACCCGGCGCCCTCGAACGCCGCCACCGCCTCGGTCATGAAGGCGCGCCCGGCGGAAGCGCCGAATCTGTCGCCGAGCACGATCTCCGGCCGGCCGCCCCGCACCCGCGGCGCAGCGCGCAGCGCGTCGGTTGGCATCGAATGGCAATCGAAGAGCAGCGCGAAGCCATAGCGCTCCGCCGCGCGGGTCATAAGCGCCTCCAGCTTCAGGTGATAAGGCGTGTGCCAGGCGGCGATGCGGTCGCGGGCGTCGGAGAGGCTGATTCGGTTCCGATAGATCGGTCGCCCCTCCGCGACGATGCGCGGAATGACGCCGAGCCCGGCCGCGACGCGCGGATTCAGCCCGGTCGCGCGCACATCCTTGACCACGGCGGGGTCCAGCTCCTCGGGTCCGCGGTTGAGGTCGACATAGGCGCGCGGCATCACCGCCGCGATCAGCGGCGCGCCGCAATCGGGCGCGGCGGCGAAAAGCTGCTCGACGAAGGCGTCTTCGGAGGCCCTGAGCGCATGTGCGTCCAGCCGTGCGCGCGAGGTCAGATCGAGCGGATAGCACCGGCCGCTATGGGGGGAGGAGAAAACAGTCGCGGAGCCGAGCTCCGTCGGATCAGTGAGCGCGTAGGGTTGCGATCCGATCA
>JBBDTD010000129.1:0-7428 GCA_040904645.1 Paracoccaceae bacterium | reverse complement strand
TGACGTCTACATCGTCTTGCGCGTCGGGATGGGCATGTCGCCCTCGATCGGAGGGAACGGAGCGGGCCGCAATGTCTACGAGAAGGCGATGGCGCGCCGCGCAGAGGGTGGCTCGGTGCTCATCATCGGCTCCAAGGGGCCCTATGATTTCATGGGGTTCCGCTACCGCAACGAATCGAGCGGCTTCACGCTGGACAGGGTGCGCGTCCTGCAGGGAGACAAGACGTTCACATTCCACCGCGACGATGTAATCCGCGCCGGTTCCGCGCTCGGAACGCCGGTCGCGCTCATCGTCCTTCCACCCGAGGCCGGGTTCGATCCGCTGGCGCCCTGGCGGGCGGAGCTCATCGCCTATGTGAAGACCGCCGGTGGAGAACTTGCTCCCGTGCCGCTCGCCGCGCTCGATCACCAGTTGCCCGCCGCGTTCGTCCTGACCCCGGCGCCCGAGCCGACACCAGCCTGGATGGAGGCCTGGATCGAAGACCGGGCCGAGATCATGATCCTCGGCGCGGCGCTCGTCGCGCTGACGCTGCTGCTCGCCTTCCAGCACCGCTTGACCCGCTCGCGCAGCCTGCATCGCTGGGCGCGCACCGGCTTTCTGCTTTTCACGTTGCTCTGGCTTGGTTGGGTGGCCGGCGGCCAGCTCTCCATCGTGCATCTGATCAATTATCTTCAGGCCCCGTTCCTCGGGCTCGACTGGACCTTCTACATGGCCGAGCCGCTGATCGTGATCATTTCCGCCTATACCGCCCTTTCGCTGCTGCTGGTCGGGCGCGGCGTGTTCTGTGGCTGGCTCTGCCCCTTCGGCGCTCTGCAGGAGCTTATGGCCAACGTCGCCCGGCTCTTCCACCTGCCGCAATGGAACCCTTCGGAGCGCGTGCAGAACCGCCTCTGGATGGGGAAATACGCCTCGCTGGCGCTGGTGATCGGCCTTACGTTCCTGTGGCCCTCCGTTGGGGCCGTGGCGACCGAAATAGAGCCGTTCAAGACAGCGATCACCTCGATCTTCACCCGCACCTGGCCTTATCTGCTCTATGCCGGGGCGCTGCTGGCGATCGGGCTCTTCACCGAGCGCGCCTTCTGCCGGTTTCTTTGTCCGCTCGGCGGCGCGCTGGCGCTGCTCGACCGACTCCATCTTCTCACCCTTCTCAAGCGCAGGCCCGAATGCGGAAACCCGTGCAGCCTTTGCGAACGCGCCTGCCCGGTGCGCGCCATCAGCGCGTCGGGCAGGATCGAGATGGCGGAGTGTTTCCATTGCCTCGACTGCCAGGTCGAATACCATGACGACAAGCGCTGCCCGCCGCTGGTGATGATGCGCAAGCAAAGCGCCCGCACCGCGACACGGCCCGAGGCGGCGCTCGCTTTTCCCTCTGCAGCGCTCCGCGCTCCGGCCGCGCGATGAGCCGGCCCGCGCCGCGTGATGGGTCCGCCCTCGCCGCGCGCTGGCCGCGACGGCAGGCGCTGAAGGTGCTCGCGGCGTCTCTTGCGCTTCCCGCGGGGATGCTGGCGCTCGGACGCGCCGGGGCCGGGGCCGCGTCGCAGCGCTGGAGCGGCGAGTCGCTTGGCGGACCGGTGGGCCTGACGCTCTGGCATCAGGACCGAGGCCACGCCCGCCGCACCCTGGCGCATATCGCGGCGGAGGTCGCGCGGCTCGACGCTGTCTTCAGCCTCTATCGCCACGACAGCGAGATCGCCGCCCTCAACCGCAGCGGAAGATTATCCTCGCCCTCCGCCGATTTCGTCGCCGTTCTCGGCGCGGCGAGGCAGGTCTTCCTTTTGAGCGGCGGCGCTTTCGACCCGACGGTGCAGCCGCTCTGGCGCCTCCACGCCGACGCGCACGCAAACGGCGCGCCGCCTTCCCCGGCCTCGGTGTTGGAGGCCAGGTCGCGGGTGGGGTTTCAACACCTCGAATTCGGCCCGCGCTCCGTTCGCTTCGCTGCGACCGGCATGGCCGTGACGCTGAACGGCGTCGCGCAGGGCTACATTACTGACCGCGTCGCCGACTTGCTGCGCAACGAGGGGTTCGAACACGCGATGGTGGAGTTAGGAGAAACAAGGGCGCTCGGAGCCGCCGTGGACGGGGCGCCGTTCATCGTGTCGGTTCGCAACCCGCAAGCGCCATGGATAGCGGACAGAGAGGTGAAGCTTGCGGACGCCGCGCTGTCGGTTTCCGGCGGGTATGGGATGACTTTCGGCGCGCCCGAGGCGCATCATATTTTCGACCCCCGAACCGGTCGAAGCGCACTGTCTCTGCTGGATGTCGCCGTTATTGCGCCGCGCGCCATGCATGCAGACGCCCTCTCCACGGCGATCTGCGTCGCTGGCGAGGGGCGCGCCGCGGCTCTGCTCGCCGCCTTTCCCGGCGCGCGCGCCGTCGCGACGCGGGCGGACGGAACGATCGCACATCTTTGAGGCGCGAAGGGCGGGCGCCGGCGCGCCGTTGCGGCCACGCGTAAGAAATGCGCAGGACACGGTATGGAGATGGATGGCCGTCGCCGGGAACGGCCCGCCGCGCTCCGGAACGAGCGATTCCTTGCCTGCGAGCGCGCGAGCGTCTAACGACGATGAAGTGTCCGATTTTCTGACAGCGAGGCCTCTTGCCACCGGTGGGACAGCGAATGTCGGGAGCGCCGGCGGGCGTGACGGCTATCGGGCCGCGCGAACCGGTTAAAGGCAGCGTCCCCCCATGACGCGCCTCGCCCGGTTCGCGCTTCGGCGGCTGGTTGCGCTCGCGGTGCTCATATCCGCGCAGCCTGCGTCGGCGGTCGACTGGCTTGTTCTCGTCGTCGATCGCTCCAACTCGATCTCGCGGGATCAGTTGAGCCTTCAGCGGCAAGCCTACGCCCGGGTGCTGCGCGACGCGAGCATCGTGGAGATACTTCGGGACGCCGGCGTCGCGATCGTCGAGTTCGATTCGGAGGCGGAGGTCATCGTCCCGTGGACTACGGCTGAGGACGCCGCAAGCCGCTATGAAAACTGGAACTCCAGTCGGCTGCGCGGCGGCACCGCCATCGGTGCGGGCCTGAGCGCGGCGATGGACCTTCTCGCAGGCAAGGATGGCGCGCGCGTGATCGACATCTCCGGCGACGGGCGGGATAATCGGAACCCGGTCCTGCTGGATGCGGCCCTGGCCCGCGCCACGGGATCGGGCGTGGAGGTCAACGGCCTCGTCCTGCGCGAGGACGATCGGAACGACATCGCGGCCTATTATCGCCAGCGGGTCGTGAATGGCTTCGTCATCATGATCGAGCGGTGGGAGGATTTTGAGAACTCGCTCAAGCGAAAGATCGGACTCGAAGCCCGGCTTTCGCAGGCGCGGCCCGCGTCGGGGCGGGACTTCTCAACGGTGACGAACTGAACCCTGCGAATGCGCCGTCCTCGAGAGTCCGGCTGCGCGCCGGCCTGCGGAGAGCATTGACCACCCCTGGATAGAACGCCATTCTTTCCCAAACCCGGAACAAGGGGAGGAGCATTCATATGGAAACGCCTAATCTTTCGAGCAAGAAAAGCTGCGGCGGCGCGCGGCGGCGGATGCTGGCGGCGCTGGCCATGGCCGCGGCGGTTTCAGTCGCCTCTCAAGGCGCCGCGCAGAGCGTGGACGGAAAGACGGTCTACAAGGACGCGAACTGCGTCGGCTGCCACAAATGGCACGGTCAGGGCGGCGGCGGATATGGCGGGGCGGCGCTGTCGCTTCGCGAGATGGGCCTTGACCGCGAGCAGTTGATCGAGGTGATCGTCTGCGGCCGTATGGAAACGCGCATGCCTTATCACCTGCGCGCCGCGTGGAAGACCGACACCCCCTGCTACGGCATGACCGCCGCCGAGATCGGAAACGAAATTCCTCCGATGGCGGCGAACTTTCTGCGCGATCATCAGATCGAGGCCGTGGCCGACTATGTGATCGCGCATATGCAGGGGCGCGGCGAACCGACGAAGGAGGAATGCGTGGAGTTCTGGGGCGAGGCTTCGCGCGAGTGCGACCGGTATTGACGATCTGAAACGGAAGAAGCGGGCGCCCGGGCGCCCGCTTCCGATTCATGCCGGCGAAGCGGCAGAAGCCGCCTAGAGCGCGAAGACGTAGAGCATCGAGCTCGGCAGCATCTTCTCCAGCCCCTTGGTTCCATCGACGAACCATTTCGGCCATGCGCCGCCGAGGCCGACGAGGATCGCGACATATTGCTTGCCGTCGACACTGAACGTCATCGGCGGCGCGTTGACGCCGGAGCCTGTCTCGAAGCGCCAGAGCTCTTCGAGCGTCTTCGAGTCGAGCGCGACGATCTCGCCCGCAGGAAGCCCGGTGAAGACCAGGTCGCCCGCCGTGGCGAGAACGCCGCCGAGCAGCGGATAGGTCGTCTTGTACTTCCCGGCGACCTCGCCGGTGGCGACGTCGATCGCCGTGAGGCTGCCGTAGATGGGCTCGAACTGACGAGGCCCGCCGCCCGTGAACCACTCGCGCGCCTTGTAGCTCTCGCCCGGGATCATCTCCTCGTTGACCATCTCGTTGCAGCTCTCGATCACCGGGATGTAGTAGTAGTTGTTGCCCGGATGATAGGCGGTCGGCGGCCAGTTCTTGCCGCCCATGTTGCCCGGGCAAGCCTGACCGACCGGGTTGTCACGGCTTGGCGCCGTTCCCGGAACGTAATGCTGCGTCTTGCTCTCGGGGTCGTAGCTGGTCGGCAGCCCCTTCGCGTCGAGGCCTTCCGTCCAGGTCAGCCGCTCGACAAATGGCGTGCCCCAGAGGAAATCGCCCGACGTGGCGTCCAGCGCATAGGCGAAGCCGTTGCGGTCGGCGTGAAGGACCGCCTTGCGCTGCTCGCCCTTGATGGTCGCGTCGACGATGATGTGCTCATTGACGCCGTCATAGTCGTAGGGGTCGTTCGGCGTATACTGGAAGTGCCATTTCAGCGTTCCGGTGTTCGCGTCCAGCGCGACGGCGCTGTTGGTGTAGAGGTTGTCGCCGGGGCGGTACTCGTTGTCCCAGTCCGGCCCCGGATTGCCGACCCCCCAGTAGATCGTCTCAGTGCTGGCGTCGTAGGAGCCGGTCACCCAGGTGGAGCCGCCGCCATTCTTCCACGCGTCATGGCTGTCCGTCCAGGTTTCCGAACCCGGCTCGCCCGGCGCGGGGATCGTGTGGAATCGCCACGCTTCCTCGCCGGTGTTCAGGTCCGTCGCTGCGATCCAGCCGCGGATTCCGAACTCCGCGCCGCCGACGCCGGTGATGGCCATGTCCTTCACGATCAATGGCGCGCCGGTGATCGTCTCCGCGATGTCGGGGGAGGCGAGCTGGCGCTCCCACTCGATCTCGCCTGTCTCCTTGTTCGTCCTGATCAGACGACCGTCGAGCGTGTGGGAGATGACAGAGTCGCCCCAGAGCGCGACGCCGCGGTTGTTGACGCCGCAGCAGGCGACCGCGCCCGACCAGTCCTTGTCGGTGTCCGGGTTCATCGTCCACACTAGTTTGCCCGGCCCTTTGCTGGCGTCGATCTTGTATACCGAGCCCCAGCCGTCCGTGACGTACATGAAGCCGTCCTCGACGATCGGCGTGCCCTCGAGCCCGCCATGCGGCCAGATCCCGCCGCCTTCCATCCCGCCGAGCGCCATTGTCCAGGCGACCTTCAGGCCCTTGACGTTATCCTTGTTGATCTCATCGAGTTTGGAGAAACGCTGCGCATCAAGCGTGCCGTGATGCGTCAGCCAGTTCTGCGGCTCCGACGAGGCGTCGACGATCCGCTGGAAAGGCGTTTCCTGCGCCATGGGCGCCGAGACTGCGGCGAGCGCCGCAATCAGGGCGATGGGGAATGTTTGCAATCCAGATAGCTTCATTTGGTTTCCTCCCGCTTTTTACTGGATTGAAGAAACAGGCGGCGGCTCAGCCTGGGGCTCGGGCGCTCGGTCATCGCGAACTGGACGTCCCCCCATTGCACGAACAGGAGCCTGATCGTAGCCTTGCAACCCAGCCGCAAGCAGCTGAGCTGCGGCATCACCCTAGGGTATAGTCCGCCGGGCGCCAAGATGGTGAGTTGCGCCGCCGCACGGGCCCGGCCATTTTGAACCGCCCGGCTATGTGGCGAGCAAGCGGAGGAAGCCGATGGAACTGACGAGGAGGAAAATGGTCGCCCTCGTGCTCTCGGCGGCGGCGGTTCCGAACCTGACGAAGGCGCACAACAACCCGACCTTCAAGAAGGTCGCCATCGCCGAGGTGGAGGTTCTCGCCGAGGCGAACGATGCGGGCGCTTTCAGCGCGCCTTTCGACCTCGACCTGCCGAAAGGCACGGTCCAGCTTCATTTCGAGGTGCAGTCGGAGAGCCAGCGCGCCGCTCTGTTTTCCATCGCCTCGGGCGACAGGATCCTCGCCGCGGGCTTGACGCATGAGGGCAAGAGCAAGCCGCTCCGCGACGCCGCGCTCAGGATCGTCGACGTAACCGGCGCGACCGGCGCTTTCACTCTCCGCATCGTGGCGGAGGTGATGGTCCGCGCTACGGGATGACCCGCGAGCCGTTCCCGATCAGTCGGCTCCGGCGATCTCAATTCGCGTGGCGTTCACGAAAGAGCCCTCCGGCTGATCGCGTTTGTGGTAGAGGTCGATCTCCAGCTTGACGACGCGATCATCGTAGCGGTTCACGCAGCGCTCCTTGTAGAAGACGCCGCCGACTGGCTCCTCGTCCGCCGCGGCCGCCAGGTCCTCGCATTGCCAGGTCGTGGGGCTGAAATGGTATTTCGAGCGTTGCCCGAGGAGAAAGGCCTTCTTGCGCATGTAGCGCCGCGCGCGCGGGTCGGTGGCGATGCGGATCTTGCGGACGACGCCTTCATCGTCCAGCAGCAGCGACACGATGGACGGATGGCCGAAGACGCGCGTTCCCTCCCATTTGTCGTTCGCCTTCACGAATTCGACCCGCGTCGCCACATAGTCGAACGCGACTTCGTGCAGGCCATCCTCATCCGCCGGACAGCGGGCGAAGCCGGCCCATGCGTCGAGCGTAACGGGATCGGCAGAACCGGTTCCCCCGCAGGTGAAGTTGCCGTAGCCCATCTCAGGGAGCGAAGAGAGGGTCATGCCGATCCTGAAGTCGCGGAGGTCGTTCGGCGCGGCCTCGGCGACCTGCGCGCCTTGAAAAAGCAGCAGGCCCAGAACGGCGGCCAGAATCCGGTTCTGCGGTCTCATAGCTTCTTCTCCCTTTGATTGGCTTGTTGATCCGGCGCACGCCGTCCAGCCTTCTCCGGTGACGGTATCAAACGGCGCGGGCGGGTCAACGGTTGAGGCGAGAAGCCCACGCTGCCGAGGTTTCAGATTGCGGGAGGTGGGCTACTTCTGGTTTTTCGACGTTGATCGCTGAGATTGGTCCCCCACCGGAAGATTGGCCGTCCGTAAGGCTCTGTCATTTGTGGACGGCTCCGGTTTTGCAAGGGGTTTCTTGAGTGATGTGGATC
>JBBDTD010000128.1:0-7446 GCA_040904645.1 Paracoccaceae bacterium | reverse complement strand
GCGCGGCCGGGCGATGGAGACGGACTGGACGAGGCCGCCGCCGCCGCCATTCCCACCGCCGCGCGTGCGTTCGGCGAAAAGCTGATCGAGCGGGGCGTCGCGCCCATCCGCCATCCGCGCCCGTCCGTCGAGCGCCAGAAGCGCCGCCGCGAAATCGCCATAAGGGTGCGCGGCGAAAAGATTTCCGCCGACCGTCGCCATGATCCTGATCGCCGGGCCGCCAACCTGTCGCGCCACCGGCGCAAGGAACGAAGCGTCGCGTGAGGCGATGATATCCGCCATCGTCGCGCCGGCGCCGATCTCGATCCGCTCCCCCGCCGCCGTGATCCGCTTCAGGCCCGGATCACGGGCGATGATGATCCGCCGGAAGCTCTGGTCGCCGTAATTGACGGCGCGCATCACCAGCGTTCCGCCGCCCAGATATCGCCCGTCGCGGCCGAGCGCTCGCCCGGCCTCGCCAAGGGTTTCATAGGTTTCGACTTCGATGCTCATGCCGCCAGCCCCATATGCGCGCGGATCGCCGCGAACCCCGCGAGATAAATTCCGTCGCCGACCTGTGCTGCCAGCTCGACCGCGCGCCCCGCCGGCGTGTCGAACCGGCTTTCCCATTCCCAGAAGGTCCTGTCGCCATCGGTCACCGGCGTAAGCCGGCAATGCGCGACGTAGTTGAAAAGCGGGATCGGGGTGTCGAGCAGGCAATAGCTGAAGCTTTGCTCGAGGTCGGAAAGCGTCAGCAGTTTTTCGCGCAGCGCTTCCCCGCCGGTGAGTCGAAATGCCCGCACGCAGCCGACCCGATCCACCGGATCGCCCCGCTCGATCCGGCTTTCCGCGACGACGGGATGCCAGCGGTCGTGACCATTGAAATCCCGGATCACCTCCCACACGGCGTCGGTCGGCGCGTCGAGTATCGTGCTGCGGATCACGCGGACCATGCTCAGCCCCCGAAATGCCGTTTGAGCGCGTCGAAGCCGCCCTGGAAGACATTGGTTCCAATCCCGGCGACGAGGCCCGCCTCCGCCTCCGGCGCGCATTCGAATTCCGCCGACCATTCGGCGAAACAACGCTCGCCATCCGTCACCGGCGTCAGGCGCAGCGTCGCCACGTAATCGGTCAGCGGCATCGGGCTCGCCAGGATCGCATAGCTGCAAAAGAGGTCGTAATCGGAAAGCCCGAGCAGCTTTTCACGGATGTTGTCGCCGTTCTGCAGGTGGAAATTCCGGATGCAGCCAACCTTGTCGGAGGGCAAACCATCTTCAATCCGGCTTTCCCGGATCCTGGGGTGCCATTTCGGCAGCCCGTTGAAATCGCGCACCCGCTCCCAGACCCGCTGGGCCGGGGCGTTGATCACGCTGGAGATATATACCCGCGCCATTTCAGGTCTTCTCCTTCGGGCCGTCGCCGCCGGATTTTGGGGTTTCGCCGCCAGATTTCGAGGCCTTGCTGGCCTCGTTGGCGACGCGCTGCATATCCGACGCCTCCCGGATCAGGCCGCCCTGTTTGGCGATGCTGGACCCGTCGATGCCGATATCCTTGAGGAGACCGTCGATCATCGGCGCCTGCACGCGGTAGCGAAGCGCGGAGTTGATCACCTCGTCGGTGGGTGAGCCGCCGCCCCCGCCGGAGCCGTCGCCGTTCCACCCCATGCCCCCAGAGCCGGAACCGCCAAGCTGCATGATGCGGATATCGTTGATCTTCTCCAACGGCTTGACCGAAGCCGCGACGATGCCTTCGACATGCTCCAGCATCTTGCGCTTGAAGAGGCTGTGGCGGGCCTCGTCGGTGAGCACGTTCTCGGCCTCGTTGATGAGCTTTTGGGCCTCGGCCTCGACAGCGGCGCGGATGCGCTCCGCCTCCGCGCCGATGCGCTTCTCTTCGGCGGCCTTTTCGGCAAGCACCACATCGACCGATTTGCGCCGCGTGGCGATTTCGGTCTCCTGCACGGTCTTGACCTTTTCGGCGGCCTCGGCGGCGCGGGCGCGGGCGATGTCGGCCTCGGCCGAGGCGGCGCTTTCCTCAAGCGACTTGGCGTAGAGCGCGATGGCCTTTTCCATCGAGGCTTCCTCCACCGCCCTTTCGCGGCCGATCTCCAGCTTCCGCCGTTCGGTCTGGTGGCCGATGCGGGCGTCGTCCAGCCCGCGTTCGGAGGCGATGCGGGCGCGTTCGATATCTTCCTGGCTGGCGATCTCCGCCTCGCGGAGCGCCTGCACGCGGGCGATCTCCAGCTGTTCGAGCGCGCGGCGGCGCTCCAGCCGCGCGGCCTCCAACTCCTGCTCGGCGCGGATGCGTTCCGCGTCGACGGTCTTTTCCTTGGCGACGCGCGCGGCCTCGATGGCCTCGTCGGCCGCCATCTGCGCGGCGTCGAGCGCGCGGTTGCGCTGGATCTCCAGCGCGCGGACGCGTTCGTCCCGCGCGATCCTTTCGGCGGAGGTTTCCTGCTCCTTCTCGATGCGAAGCTGATCGACCAGCCGGCGGGAGGAAATCTCCGCGCTTTCGGTCGCCTCCTGCCGCTCGATCTCGCGGGAGCGGATTTCCGCGTCCCGCTGGATCTCGGCGGCGCGGGTTTTCAGCGCTTCGCCGATGCGCGCCGCGTTCACCACTTCCTGCGCGCCGATCACGGCGCGGTCGACCGCGAGATTGCGCGCGATCTCCCGCTCACGCAGGTCCTGCTCATAGGCGATCCGCTCGGCCGCTACGGCTTTCTCCTTGGCGAAGCGCTGGGCTTCCAGCGCCTCGGCCTTGGCGATTTCAGCGGATTCGACCGCCCTCTCGCGGGCGACATCGCGGGAGCGGGTTTTCTCCTCGCTCTCGATGCGGCGCAGCGCGGTCTTGGCTTCTTCGGCGATGCGCGCTGCGGCGACCGCTTCGCGGGCGGCGGCTTCGGCCTCGTCGATGGCCTGGTTGCGGTCGATCTCCAGCGCGCGGGTTTCCTTCTCGAAGGCGATCCGCTCGGCCGCCATCGCCTTCTCCTTGGCGATGGTGGCCGCCTCCAGCGCTTCGGCCTTGGCGATCTCCGCCGCCTCGATGGCGCGGGCGCGCGCGAGGTCGCGTTCCTCGGTCGCGCCGCGCGATGCGATGCGCTCGAACGAAAGCTCGCGGTCCTGGGCGATGCGGGCCTTCTCCACCGCCTCGCGGGCGGCGATTTCGGCTTCGTCCACCGCCTTGTTGCGGGCGATCTCCAGCGCGCGCACGCGCTCTTCCTGCGCGATCCGCGTGGCGTCGGTCGCCTCGCGGGCCGCGATCTGGGCTTCCTCGATCACGCGGCCGCGCTCGATTTCCAATCCCCGCGTCGCCTGCTCGGCGGCGATCCGCTCGGCGGCGAGGGTCTTTTCGCGGGCGATGCGGGCGGCTTCGGTCGCCTGTTCGCTGGCGATCTCGGCTTCCTCAAGCGCCTTGCGACGCTCGATCTCCAGCGACCGCGTCGCGCGGTCGGAGGAGATGCGCTCCGCGCTCACCACGGTTTCCTGCGCGATGCGCAGCTTTTCGGAGGCTTCGCGGGCGGCGATCTCGGCTTCCTCGACCGCCAGGTTGCGCGCGATCTCCTTCTCGCGCGTCGCCTGGTCCAGCGCGATGCGGGCGTGGGTGATTTCCCGCTCCTGTGAAATCCGCGCCTTCTCGATCACTTCGCGGGCGGAGATATCCGCCTCGTCGACGATGCGCTGGCTCTCGATATCGCGGCTACGGGTTTCCTGGTCCTTGGAGATGCGCGCTTCGGTGACGGAGCGCTCCTGCGCGATCCGGGCCTTTTCGATCATCTCGGTCGCGGCGATTTCCGCGGCGTCGGTCTGCTGGCGGGTCTTGATCCGCTCGGCGGTGACCGATTTCTCCTGATTGATCCGGGCTTTTTCTATGGTTTCGCGACTTGCGATCTCCGCTTCGTCGATGACGCGCGTGCGCTCGATCTCCTTGCGGCGCACCTCGCTGTCGGAAGCGATGCGCGCTTCGGCGATCTGGCGCTCATTGATGATCTTGGCGGTCTCGATGGCTTCGCGGCTCAGAAGGCTCGCCTCCTCGCCCTCGCGCTCACGCTCGGCGCGCTCGCGAATGAGGTCGCTGCGCTGCTGGGCGCGGCGGAATTCGACATCGCGTTCCTGGTTGAGCCGGGCTTCCTCACCCTCGCGTTCGATCTCGAGCGATTGTTTCTCGGCCTCCAGGTTGCGCGCCCGGATGCGGATCATCGTATCCTGCTCGATGTCGTTCCGGAGCTTGCGCCGCTCCTCCACCGCCTGAATGACGGCGGTCAAACCCTCGGCGTCAAAGCGGTTGGAGGGGTTGAAATAGGCGATGTCGGTCTGGTCGACATCGGTGATCGCGACGCTTTCCAGCTCCAGCCCATTCTTCTCCAGCCCGATCTTGGCGGCGTCGAGCACGCGCGCGACATAATCGTTCCGGTTTTCGTGCAGTTCCTCGATGGTCATTTCCGACGCGACGGTGCGGAGCGCGGAGACGAACTTGCCCGAGAGCAACCCGTTCAATCGCTCCGCCTCCAGCGAGCGACGCCCGAGAGTCGAGGCGGCGAGGCTCACCGCCTCTTTCGTCTGTTTCACCCGGACATAGAATTCCGCATCGACGTCGATGCGCATGCGGTCCTTGGTGATCAGCGCTTCTTCCTTCTCGCGCGTGATGGCGAGCTGGAGCGTGTTCATGTTGACCGGCGTGATGTCGTGGACGATCGGCCAGACGAAGGCGCCGCCGTCGATCACCACCTTTTCGCCGAGGAAGCCGGTTCTCACGAACGCGATTTCCTTGGTCGAGCGGCGATAGAGCCATCGCATCACCCAGTAGATGATGAAGATGACGATGACTGTGAAGATCAGCCAGAGAATAAGTTGTCCGATGAGTTCGCCGGTCATGGCTTCCCCTCCCTAGCGGCCTATGGCCTTGAATTTTCGGGTCTGTTCCGTCAGCGCGATTTCCGTCGGCAGCCGCTCCATCGAAGACGCGCCGTAAAAACCGTGGCAGTTTTGCGTATTCTTCAGCACGAATTCCGCATCCTCCGGCGTCGCAACCGGCCCCCCGTGGACGAGGACGATGATGTCAGGATCAACAGCCAGCGCCGCCGCCGCCCAGGCGTCGGTCAGCGCCGGCGCGTCTTCGAGCGCGACGCCGGTCTCCGCCCCGATGGCGCCGCCGGCGGTCAGGCCTAGATGGACGACGACGATATCGGCGCCGGCGCCCGCCATCGCCGCCGCGTCATCCTCGCAGAAAACATAAGGCGTGGTCAGCAGGTCGCGCTCACGCGCGAGGCGGATCATCTCCACTTCGAGCGCGTAGCTCATGCCGGTTTCTTCGAGATTGGCGCGAAAGATTCCGTCGATCAGCCCGACGGTCGGGAAATTCTGCACTCCGGCGAAGCCTCTGGCCTTCACTTCATCCAGAAAGCGCGGCATTTCGCGGAACGGGTCGGTGGCGCAGACCCCGGCCAGCACCGGGGTATGCTTGACGACCGGCAAAACCTCCGCCGCCATATCCATCACGATGGCGTTGGCGTCGCCGTAAGGCATCAGCCCCGCGAGGCTGCCGCGACCCGCCATCCGGTAGCGGCCGGAATTATAGATCACGATCAGGTCGATGCCGCCGGCCTCCTCGCATTTGGCCGAAAGCCCCGTGCCGGCGCCGCCGCCGATGATCGGCTCGCCTGCGGCTTTCATCGCCTTCAGTCTGGTCAGGATCTCGGTCCGGCGGCTCATGCGTCAGGCTCCCTTCGCGCGGCTCATGCCGCCGTTCAACTCGTGGAATGCGGCGAGCACCGCGTCAGTGAAGATCTTGTCGTTGATGTTGGCGGGCACACGGATCAGTCGGCGGGCGCTCGTCTGGTTCACTATTGTCTCCAGCGTTGAGAAAAGCGCCTCGTCGGCGACCGGGTCCCAGAATGCGCCGCCCTCGATGTCGAGGGCGGAAACGCCGCCTTCGGGCAGGAAGAACCGCACCGGGCCGGTCATCTTGTTCAGGCGCTCGGCGATGAAACGGCCAGTGGCGACGTTTTCCTCCGGCGTGGTGCGCATCAGCGTGATCTGCGGATTATGCTCGTGAAGCAGACGGCTGCGATAGCGTTCCGGCACGGTTTCCGGCGCGTTGAAATTCACCATGTCGAGCGCGCCGCAGGCGCCGATATAGGGCGCCCCGGACCGGATCGGGGCGCCGAAGCGGTCTTCGTTCGAGGGGAAAACCCCGCCCGCCACCATATCCGCGACTTCGGTGGTGGTGAGGTCGATCAGCGCGCCGAGGCGGCCATCGTCCATCAACGCCTCCATCGCCCGCCCGCCGACGCCGGTGGCGTGAAACACCAGGCATTCGTGATCGGGCTCCAGCGCCGCGGCGATGCGCTGCACCGCTTCCGTCGTCACCCCGAACATGGAAAGGCCGACAGCGGGTTTCGTCGCCGCCACAGGCGGCCGCGCCGCCCGGGCGCGGACCATCCCGGCCAGCGCGTGGGCGGCGTTGCCAAGGATTTCGCGCGTGATCGAATTCAGGCCCTGCACATCGGCCACGGCGGGCGTCATCATGATGTCGGAGCCGCCGACATATTGCGCGACATTCCCGCTGGCGATGGTGGAGACGATCACCTTGGGCACGCCGACGGGCAGCGTGCGGAACGCCGGCGCGACCAGCGCCGCCGCGCCCGAGCCGCCCGCGCCGATGGCGCCGGCGACAAGGTCCTGCGCGCGCATCCACCGCTCGAACGCCAGCGCCATGCCGGCGACGGCCGTGCCGCGCTCGCCGGTGAAGACCCCGGATGAGCCGCGCGGATGATAGGCGGCGACGGCGTGGGGCGGGGTTTCCGCGCCCGAAGGCTTGCCGGAGGTGGAAAGATCGACGATCCGCACGCGAACCCCGGCGTCGCGGAGGGTCGCGGCGATGAAGCCAAGCTCCGCCGCCTTGGTGTCGAAGGCGCCGGCGACGATCACCGCGCCGCCGGTCGCGCCCGCGGCGCGCATCGGGCGCACCGCAGCGCCCGCGCCGAGCCTGGGGTCGGTGACGGTGCGGGCCGCGCCTTCGATCACGCGGATCGGCGCGGGTTGGGACCAGCGGGTCGGCGGCGTCGGGTTGGAGAGATAGATGCGGACCGGGCCGGGCGCGGCCGCGCTTTCGCGCCGCCGCGCGTCGCCAGACGGTTCCGGCGTTTCATCATGGGCGTGGCGGCCGACGCCGAGCAGGGCCTGTTGCAGATCGCGGTCGGCGGCGAGCAGGGCGCTTTCCATGACCCGGTTGATCCGGCCGTTGACCATGATCGCGACCTGATCGGCGACGGCGCAGGCGACGCCGATATTCTGCTCGATCACCAGAACGTCCATCCCGCCCTCATGGCCGAGACGGATCAGCATCTCCGCCACCTGATCGACGATGACGGGGGCGAGGCCCTCGGTCGGCTCGTCCATCACCAGGAGTTTCGGGTTGAGCAGAAGCGCGCGGCTGATCGCCAGCATCTGCTGCTCGCCGCCGGAAAGC
>JBBDTD010000127.1:0-7456 GCA_040904645.1 Paracoccaceae bacterium | reverse complement strand
GGCGGCTTGAGCCGCCGTCCACGGAATCTTTCAGACGCCGACGAGGTGATGGCGCGCGATGATCGCGACCAGCTCCTTCATCGCGCGCATGCGATGGCGGATGACGGCGGCCTGCGCCTCCTCCTCCGCGCCCTTCGCGATCAACTCCACCAGGTCGCGGTGGTCGGCGGTGGAGACGGAAGGCTTCTGGCGGAGGCGAAGGGTGAAATGACGGGCGCGCTCCGTCCGCTCCAGATGCCAATGGCCGAGCGACCGCAGGCGCGAATTGCCGCAAAAATCGAAAAGCGCATGGTGAAAATCGCCATCTGCCGCCGCCCAGGCGTCCAGATCGCCGGCCGCGATCGCCGCCTCCATCGCGCTGACCGCGGCGTCCAGCGCTTTCGCTTCATCCGGTTTCAGGCCGGTCCGGGTCAGAAGCAGAACAGCGGTGGCTTCGAGGCCTGATATGACTTCGTAGATTTCAGTCATGTCGTTCGGCGAAAGGCTGAGCACGCGCATGCCATGCCGGGGCCTGATCTCGACATAGCCTTCTTCCTGAAGGCGGATCAGCGCCTCGCGCACCGGGGTCCGGCTTACGCCCAACTCTTCCGCAAGCTCTTTTTCTAGGGCGGTGAACCCGGGCGGATAGCGGTTGGTCTTGATCCGCGACTTCAGCTCCGCATAGGCGCGATCCTGCCGCGAAAGCGGTAGCGCGGGCCCGGCCGTCGGTTCTGAATTCGCGGATCGGTCCATCACACTTCAGATGCGCTCCATCACCGCAGCGACAAAGTCCGCCGTGCCGGTCTTTCCGCCCAGCTCGTATGGCAGGACAGCGCCGTCATCATAGGACTTGTAGACCGCATCGTCGATGCATGCGCCTGCGTCCAGAAGCCGTTGATCGCCAGCCCGCTCTCCGAGCCATTCGAGCATCATCGCGGTCGAAACCAGCATCGCCGTCGGGTTGGAGATTTTCTTGCCCGCGATATCCGGGGCGGAGCCGTGGGCGGGCTGGAAGAGCGCATGGCTATCGCCGATCTCGGCGCAGGGCGCCATGCCCATGCCGCCGACGAGGCCGCCGCAAAGGTCCGAGAGAATATCGGCGAACATGTTCTCCATCACCATCACGTCGAACTCCCACGGCTTGCGCACAAGGTCGAGCGCCGCTGCGTCCACATAGGAATGGTCGGTCCGGAGGTCGGGGAACGCGCCGCGCCGTTCATCGAAAATCTTCCGGAAGAACGCCATCGAGACAAACACGTTGGATTTGTCGACGCAGGTGACGCGGCCCTTGCCGCGCCCCTTCGCCTGGCGTCGCTCCGCCAGCCTGAAGGCGAAGTCGAAGAGCTTTTCCGATGTCTTGCGGGTGATCACCATGGTGTCGCGCGCCACTTCGTCATTCTCGACCACGCCCTTCCCACGGGAGGCGAAGAGCCCCTCGGTGGATTCGCGGAGCACGATCAGATCGACATTGTCCGCCGCGCTTGGCGCCAGCACTGCAGGCGTGTTCGGGTATTTCCGCGCCGGCCGGACGCCGGCGTACAGACCGTATTCGCGGCGCATCTCCAGATGCGGCGCAACCTCGGTGCCGTCGGGAAGCCGGACATCGGGCAGGCCCATCGCGCCGAAAAGGATCGCGTCCGCAGTCCCGCTGGCTTTGAACGCGCCGTCTTCGAGGTCCTTGCCGGTTTCGCGGTAATAGGCCGCGCCGCCGTCCCAGATACGGCGCGAAAGCGCGAAGCCGAACTTCTTCTCGCACTTGTCGAGAACGACGCCTGCGGCCTCCGTCACCTCCACGCCGATGCCGTCGCCGGGGAAAACCGCGATCTGAAAGTCTGACACGAAATCTGTTCCTTCTAGTTTGCGAACCCGAAGAGGCGCGGCAGAAACAGCACCACATCGGGGATGAGCGTTATGATGAGCAGCGCCGCCAGAAGCGGCGCGAAGAACGGGATCAGCGCCTTCATCAGCCGCACTGGGGATATCCCGGCCACGTCGGCGACGGCGAAGAGGCATAGCCCGACCGGCGGTGTGATCAGCCCGATCATCAGGTTGAGCACCATGACCACCCCGACATGAATCGGGTCGAGCCCCATCGCGGTGGTGGTCGGCAGGATGATCGGCGTGACCATGATGATCACCGGCGCCGCCGCCATGAAGCAGCCGAGCACCAGGAGGATCGCGTTCAGGAGCAGCAGGAAGATGAACGGGTTCGGCGACATGTCCAGGATCGCCGCCGCGAGGTGGAGCGGCACCTGCTCCATGGTCAGAAGCCAGGCGATCACCGCCGAGACCGCGATGATGAAGAGGATGTTGGAGGCGCCGTAAGCGCTCTCCAGTATCGTCTCGCCGATATCGCGCGGCGCCAGCGTCCGATAACCGAGGCCGAGGAGGAGCGCGAAGAGAACGGCGCAGGCGCCCGCCTCCGTCGGGGTGAAGGCGCCGCTCCAGATGCCGCCGACGATGATCACCGGCGTCATCAGGGGCCAGAACGCCCCCCTGGTGGCTTCGCATACCTCTTTCCGGCTCGCCTTCGGGCCGGGGGGGTATTTGCGCTTCCTGACATGGAGATAGACGACCACCATGAGCAGGATACCCATCAGGAGGCCCGGGACCAACCCGCCGAGGAAAAGCCCGCCGATGGAGGCGCCCGAAGTCACGCCGAAAATGATCAGGGAGATGGAGGGCGGCAGCACCGGGGCGATGGTGGTGGAGGCCGCCGTCACCGCCGCCGAAAAGTCCCGATCATAGCCCGCTTCGGTCATCGAGCGGATCTCGATCCGCCCGAGGCCGACAGCGTCGGCGACGGCGGAGCCGGACATGGACGCGAAGAGCATGCTCGCGCCGACATTCACATAGCCGAGCCCGCCCGGAACGCCGCCCATCATCGCATTGGCGAGCCGGAAGATCCGGTCGGTGATGCCGGTGCGGTTCATCAGTTCCGCCGCCAGCAGGAAGAAGGGGATCGCGGTCAGCGCGAAGCTGTCGATGCCAGTCGCGACCCGCTGCGCGACGATCAGCTCGTCAACGCGGCCGGTCCAGGAAAGATAGCCGAGGCCGACAAGCACCATGCCGACCCCGATGGGAACCGACGCGATGAGGAGGAGGAGGAGAAAGCCGAACCAGGCCATCAGGTGTCCGTTCTCTCGAGGATCACGATCGGATGCGGGGGATCGCGCCGGATTCCGGCCCGAAAATGATGTGTCGCGCGGTAAGTGAAGCCGAGCGTCGCGACAGCGAGCCCGACCGGCAGGCTGAGATAGATCCAGGCGTAGGGAACATCGAGCGCCGGCGTGATCTGCTTGCCGGCCAGCCCGACCAGACGCACGCCGAGAATGGCGAGCCACCCAATGGTGATCGCGGAAATCAGCTGCGCCGCGGCGATGGTCAGGTGCGCCGGCCGCGCCGGCATGGCCAGAAGCGCGGCGTCAATGGCGAGGAGCTTGCCCCGCCAGGCAAGCAGACCGACCGTGAGGAAGGTCCACCAAACCATAAGGAATTTCGCCATTTCCTCCGTCCAGCCGAGGGGGCTGTTGAAGACATAGCGACTCACGACCTGAAGCAACGCGGCGACCACCATGCCGCCGAAGGCGCAGATGATCGCGGCGTGAATGAGTTTTTGCAGCGCGCGCGCCATGCACCCCGTCCCGTTCAGAAGAATCGCCGCCCGGCTCGCTGGCCGGGCGGTGGAAGGTCGGTCTCGGTCAGTCCTGACCCATCGCGACGGCGGCGTCATAGGCTTCCTGCCCGAACCGGTCCATGTAGGTCAGGTGGACAGGCTGCGTCGCCTTGCGGAAGCTTTCCACATCGACATCCTCGACGATCTCCATCCCTGCTTCTTCAAGCTCGCCATAGAGGTTCGCGGCGCCCTCCGCGTTCTCCTGCGCCAGTTCATCCTGGGCCCTGGCGGCGGCGTCGCGGATCACCTGACGGTGCTCCTCGGGGAGGCCCTCCATGAAACTGGCGCTGGCGATCAGGTAGAATCCAGACCGCATATGTTCAGACTTGGTGATGTATCTGGAGACCTCGTTGATCTTCCAGTGATACATGACCTCGACCGGGTTCTCCATCGCGTCGATCGTGCCGAGGCGGAGGGCGAGATAGAAATCAGCAGCCGGCATCGGCACGGGCTCAACGCCCATGGCGCGCCAGGTATCCGTATATACGTTGATGTTCGGCACCCGAACCTTCATCCCCTGAAGATCCTCGGCTGAGCGGACCGGCTTTTCCGCCGTGGTCAGGATGCGCGGATTGCGCTCCAGAAACGCCAGCATCTCCACGCCCAGCTCTTCGGACATTTCAGCCGTCCAGCGATCAGCGTATTCGCTGTTGACGAATTTCAGCAGATGCTCGCGGTCCTTCCACATGAACGGCATGTCGATGATCGACCAGGCGGGATAGAAATTCGCGACGACCGACCCGACAAGAGCAAGCTCGGTGATGCCCGCCTGCGCCTGCTCGAAGAGCTCTCGCTCTTTGCCAAGGGTCGAGTCGGGAAAAACCTCGATCGTCACCGCGCCGTCGGTGCCCGTGGCGACATTCTCGGCGAAGGCCATCATGACCTTGTGCCTTGGGTCGCCGGTCGGGGCCAGATGGCCAAGTTTCGCTTGTTGCGCCAGGGCGGGGGCCGCCGTCAGCAGCAGCGCCGCAGCGCCCATTCTCCAACAGAAACGGTTCATGATTTCCTCCAAGATTACAGTTTGGTTGAGCGCAACCTCGCTTCGCTTAATGGATTCGTCAAGGTATACTTTAATGCTCGCATTCAATTCCGCCACGCCTCCGCCAAACGCCTGCGGTGGATGGTCCGACGCAGGGAAGCCGGCCCGGCGCGCATGGCGAAGGACCGAAGACCTGCTCGCCGCGATAGAGGGATCAAGCGCCAGATCCCGCCAATCCGCCCTTGCAATCCGGCAAATACCCGTGATTTAAGCGCCCTCGGAGATGTGGCCGAGTGGTCGAAGGCGCTCCCCTGCTAAGGGAGTAGGGCTCAAAAGGCCCTCGAGGGTTCGAATCCCTTCGTCTCCGCCACCCCACCCCTGACACCAGTCTCTGATATTATCATCTTCGTGCAAGCGCCGGTAACAGGGTGGTTATTCGGCGCGCTTCGCCCTTTGAGCCTACGTTGGCTCCCGGTCTCCGGGCGGCTTCGGGGCGGGTTTGCGCGGCCTGTCTCCGCGGGACCGCGGCGAGGTGGGGTTTCGCCTGTTGCAGGGAATTAACAGGGAACTTTCTTCGTTTCGGGATCAAAACAGGGAGAATCCGGGCGTCGGGCGCTGGCCGACAAATGATTGCTGACGTGCTTTCAAGGAGTTGCGACGCCATTTCGCCACTTTTCTGTTATTGCGCATAACAGGGTGAGGAATGTGCGGTAACAGGGTGCGGAATGCGCGGTAACAGGGTGCGGAGTGCGCGGAACAGGGTGCGGCATGCGCGGAACAGGGTGATCCGCCCGGAGCGCCCGGCGGCGCCTGCGGGGGTCTACCGGACCGCCATCCTGTCGATCATCCGGGCCTGTTCGTCCCAGTCGGGCGGAAGCTCCGTCGCCATCAGCCGCTTGAGCGTCAGGCCCTGCGGCTGGCGGCCATCGAGAATCGCGCGCTGGATCTCGGGGGCGAGAAAGGCGAGCCGGAGCAACCGGCTCCGGTAGGAGGAGGACGGCGCCGCATCGAGCCTGGGCAGACCGCGCCTGTCATGTTCGATCATGCCGTGCGCGGCGCGGAGCGCGCCGATCAGGACCGGGTCCGGTCGCGCCGCGGGCGCGCCGCCGCCGGCGATCCACGTCCGGCCGCCGCGAAGCCGGACGCGCATGGGAACGGCGAGCCGCATGAGCCCCCTGTCGTCGGGATCGCGTTCGACGGTTTCATCGCCGTGGAGACTTGCGCGCGCCGCCGCCAGATGCTCGGCGGGCAGGGTCAGGCGCACGAAACCGGCGTGGATCTCGACGCGGCGGAGGAGATCGAGCGGCGCATCGCCGGTTCCGCCGGCGCTTCGGCTGACGATCTCCGCGAGCCGCGTCTCGAGGCCGGCGGCGGGAACCCGGCGGATCACGCCGTCGTCGGCGCCGCCGCGCATTCGTCCCTGTTGCAGCGGCGCGGAGACATAGTAGCGATAGAGCTTGCCGCGCGCGCCGCGGGAGGTCGTCGGCGACATCGGCGCGCCCGCCGCGTCGAAGATGCGGCCGGTGAGCCGGGCGCGGACCGCGCCGTCCCGACCTTCCGCCGGGCGACGGACATTGGCGTCGAGCCGCCGCAGCGCCGCCGCGAAGAGATCGGCATCGACGATCGCCGGATGCTGGCCGGGATGGACCTGGTCCTTGTGGACGA
The DNA here is from genome assembly GCA_040904645.1 of Paracoccaceae bacterium. Taxonomy (GTDB): domain Bacteria; phylum Pseudomonadota; class Alphaproteobacteria; order Rhodobacterales; family Rhodobacteraceae; genus Pikeienuella. The sequence continues at coordinate 1,157 of JBBDTD010000127.1, read as the reverse complement.
TCATGCCAAGATAGATGCGGTTGCGCAAAAGATGGAAGAGCGCCCCCCGGCTGAAGGGCTTGCCGCCGAGCGTCTTTCCCTTCGCCGTGATCCTCAGCTTCGAGCGCACCCCCATAGCATCGAGCCGGCGCTCCAGTTCATGAACCGAGCCGAGCTCCAGATAAGTCCGGAAGATCATGCCGACCGTCTCGGCCTCCGCCACGTTCACCCGCAGCGCGCGGGAACCCGGCTCCGGCGCGTCGTAGCCGAGGGGCAGGCAGCCACCCATCCACATGCCCTTCGCCTTCGAGGCGGCGATCTTGTCGCGGATCCGCTCGCCGGTCACCTCGCGCTCGAACTGGGCGAAGGAGAGGAGGACGTTCAGCGTCAGCCGCCCCATGCTGCTGGTCGTGTTGAAGGCCTGGGTGACGGAGACGAAGCTGACCCCGCCGGCGTCGAAGAGCTCGACCATGCGCGCGAAGTCGGCGAGCGACCGCGTCAGCCGGTCGATCTTGTAAACGACGACGACATCCACCCGCCCCGCCTTGATATCGACGAGCAGCCGCTTCAGCGCCGGGCGCTCCATCGTCCCGCCCGAGACCCCGCCATCGTCATAAAGGTCGGGGAGCGCTTTCCAGCCTTCGCCGGCCTGACTCTTCACATAGGCGGCGCAGGCCTCACGCTGCGCGTCGAGGCTGTTGAACGCCTGATCGAGCCCTTCGTCCGAGCTCTTGCGGGTGTAGAGCGCGCAGCGCTTCGCCGGAGCCTTGGTCATCGCGAGCCGCCGGCGATCTTCGCGCCGCTTCTGAGCCCGAAGAAGCGTGGGCCGTTCCAGCGCGTCCCGGCGATCGCCGTCGCCGCGGCGGAGAGGCTCGGATGGAGCTCGCCCCGGCAGCGAAAGCCGCCGGGCTCGACCACCACCTCGACCGTCTCGCCTTTCCACGCGCGCCTCAGCACGGCGCCGACGCCGAGATCGAGCCCCTCGGCCTGCGCCCGGCCGCGCCGCGCCAGCTTGCGGCGGATCTCCCGGTCGAGCCCTCCCCCCGCCTCGGCCTGGATCCTCCAGGCGAGCATCAGGCGCAAAAACTCGACCGAGCGGAGCTTCGGCGGCGGCCCCCAGCGGGCGCGCCACGCCGCGCGCAGGCCCTCAAGCTCGAGGCGCCGCAGCGCCTCGAGTT
>JBBDTD010000126.1:0-7466 GCA_040904645.1 Paracoccaceae bacterium | reverse complement strand
TGGCGCTGATCATCACCGGGGCGCTGGTCGGCTCCTCGGGCGCGATCCTCAGCTACATCATGTGCAAGGGTATGAACCGGAGCTTCATCTCCGTCATCCTCGGCGGCTTTGGCGGCGACGACGCCGTCGCCGGCGGCGGCGATGGCGGTGAGCAGAAGCCGGTCAAGCGCGGCTCCGCCGACGACGCCGCCTTCATCATGCAGAACGCCGGCTCCGTCATCATCGTGCCGGGTTACGGCATGGCGGTCGCGCAGGCGCAGCACGCGCTCCGCGAGATGGCGGACAAGCTGAAGGCGCATGGGGTGGACGTGAAATATGCGATCCACCCGGTCGCGGGCCGCATGCCGGGGCACATGAACGTGCTGCTGGCGGAGGCGAACGTGCCTTACGACGAAGTGTTCGAGCTCGACGATATCAACTCCAGCTTCGCTCAGACCGACGTGGTCTTCGTGATCGGCGCGAACGACGTCACCAACCCCTCGGCGAAGACGGATCCGAACTCACCGATCGCCGGCATGCCGATCCTCGATGTCGAGAAGGCGAAGACGGTGCTTTTCGTGAAGCGGTCGCTCGCCTCCGGCTACGCCGGAATCGAGAATCCACTCTTCTACATGGATCAGACCATGATGTTGCTCGGCGACGCGAAGAAGATGTGCGAGGATGTGGTCAAGGCGATGGAGTAATCCTTCGCTGGACGACAAAAGGGCCGCCTTCGGGCGGCCCTTTTCATTTGAGCCGGGCCGACGATCGGCTCGTCAGCTTGAACTTCCGCTCATGGAAGGACCGCAAGGCGGCCACCGACTTGCGCCGGATCCATGGCGCCGCATCCGCCGGAACGGGCGCCCGCCCGTCAGCTTTGGTTCAACCACACCCGACGGGCCGTGGAAGTGATAACAAGTCATGGATAATCGGCGGCGCTCACAGCGCACCGGCCATGGCGCACGCCGCTTCCGGCAGCCTGTTTACTCTGCCCGCCGTTCTCTGTCCGCGTAACGGGCTTCGACCTCAAGCTCGTACCGGCGGGAGACGGGGATGATCTCTCCCGCTGATATCTCCAGCTTCATCGCGCCGCGCTTGCCGATCACCGCGGCGACAGCGGCGTCGGCCACCCAGTGCGAGCGATGAACCTGCATTCCCTGATACCGCCCAAGATCGCGCACCGCGTCGCCGAAACGATAGAGGGCCATGCCGCCCTGGCCGGTCGCCTTGAGCTTTACGTAATGTTCCTGCGCCTCGGCGGCCAGAAGCTCGCCCTTGACGGGAGGCTGCGAGGCGAGGAGGAGGCCCGGCGCCTCCTGATCGAAGCGCGATTCGCTCGAAGGCGCGTCCTCGGCCGCGGGCGGAGGTGGCGCGTCGGCCTCGTATGGGGCGGCGGCGCCGCTCGTTATCGGCGTGAGCGCGGGGCTCCGCAGGGCGGCCGGCGGAGCGTAGGCGGCGACGGGCTGCGCCGTGAAGGGGCGAAGCGCGTGACGGACATAGGGCGTCAGCAGCAGCGCCGATGTGGTGAGGTGATTGTCGATCAACGACGCCGCCGAAATGCCGAGTTGGCTGATCAGCACATCCCGATCGGTGTTCAGGAGAGAGACGTCGCCAATGATCAGGTCGAGTGTGGTCACCGCCATGACGAAGGGCGGGAAGGAAAGCGCCGCGGCCAACCCGGCGTGCGCGTAGGGCGATGAGCGCTCCGTCATGGCCTGACCGAGGGCGGCGTAGGCGCCGACGATGATGAGATAGGCCATGCCGATCCGGCAGAACCAGTAGATATAAACGCCGATCAGCGTCCAGCCGGGCTGCCGGTTGACCTCGTGCGCGGCGAGGATCAGCGCAAGCGCTACGGCGAGTATTGCGCCATTCACCAAAGGTCCACGTTCCTGCTTCATCGCCGTCCCTTCTCCGTTCGCGTAACATGAACGGAATTCGGCGGTAAGTTCAACGAAATTGCTTACCGAACGAGTGAAATGGAGCGTAATCGCGCCGCATGTGTGGCCTGAGCGCGGCCTCGCTTGCCCGCGGCGCCCGATTTGCCATGTGGGCGCGAACAGGCGCCATGCGGATGCGACGAACCTGGGAGCGGAGAAGGGGGGCGGAAACAGAAAACCCCCGGAAGCGGACTTCCGAGGGTCTGACGCGTCAGCGTCCTGTCCGAAGGCCGCCGGGGCGGCCCAAAGAAAAATGCGATCAGAGACCGCCTTCGCGTTGAGCTTTCTTCCGCGCGAGCTTACGCGCCCGTCGGATCGCTTCAGCTTTTTCGCGCGCCCGTTTTACGGACGGCTTTTCATAATGCTGCTTGAGCTTCATCTCGCGAAAAATGCCCTCGCGCTGCATCTTCTTCTTCAGCGCGCGGAGCGCCTGATCGACATTGTTGTCACGAACCAGAACCTGCACTTACGTCACCACCTTTCCAGTGTTTGAGTTTCAGTTCTTGCAGGAGCGCGCTATATAGCCAAGCGAACGCCCGCTGTCCACAGCCAAGCCGGGTACGGGAGATGTAATGACCGAAAGCATCGAAACGCCGACAGACGCGCTGGCCGACGCGCGCGCGAAGCTCCTCGCGGCGGCGGCGGCGCATGCGCCCTTCGACGGCTGGTCGGACGTCACCTGGCGCGCCGCGGTCGACGAGTCCGGGATGGATGAGGGCCTCGCCCGCGCCGCCACGCCTCGGCGCGGCCTCGACCTCGCCGTCGCCTTCCACAAGGCGGGCGATGCGGAGATGACGCGCATCGCGGCCGGGGCCGACCTTGCGGCGATGCGCTACTCCGATCGGGTGGCGTATCTGGTCCGCACCCGGCTGGAGATCGCCGCGCAGGAACGCGAAGCCGTGCGCCGCGGCGCTACGCTCTTCGCGCTGCCGCTTCACGCCGCCGAAGGCGCCAAGCTGATCTGGGGCACGGCCGATGCGATCTGGACCGCGCTCGGCGACACATCGCGCGATTTCAACTGGTATTCGAAGCGTGCGATTCTCTCCGGGGTCTATTCGGCGACGCTTCTCTACTGGCTGGGCGACCATAGCGACGGCTTCGCCGACACCTGGTCGTTCCTCGACCGGCGCATCGAGGGCGTGATGCGCTTCGAGAAGACCAAGGCGAAGCTTAAGAAAAACCCCTTGGCGCGGCTGGTCCTCGCCGGGCCGATGGCCGCGCTTTCGCGCGTCAAGGCGCCGGGGCCGGCGGCCGGGGTCGACACTGGCTTGCCGGTCGGCCTGCCCGGCGGGGTGCGGCGGCGGCGCTGAGGGCGCTCAGCGCGGCGGAATATGCGCCGTGGCCTCAATCTCCAGGAGCGCCTCGTCCTCGATCAGGTCCTTGACCACGACGACGCTCATCGCCGGGAAATGCCGGCCGAGCACCCGCCTATAGCCGGCGCCGACCTCGCGCTGGAGCGCGAGGTACTGGGCCTTGTCCTTGATGAACCATGTGAGCCGCGCAATATCGCCGGCCCCGCCGCCTGCGGCTTCGACAACGCAGAGGATGTTGCGCAAGCTCTGCTCCAGCTGGCCGACGAAATCGTGGGCGCGAAACACCTGATCGCCCTCCCAGCCGATCTGCCCGCCGACATGCAGAGCGCCGTCCGGCGTCAACACGCCATTGGCGTAGCCTTTCGCCGGGGCCCAGCCTTCGGGGTGGATTATCTTCATCGGATTTCCTCCTGCGTTGGGCGCGCGCGCCACTCAAAGCCCCAGAAAGCGATCGGCGATTTCCGCCGTCAGCGCCGGGCCCGCCCCGGTCCAGACTGTCTCGCCCTTTTCCAGGATCGTGAACCGGTCGGCTACGGCGCGAAGTTCTTTCAGAGATTTGTCGACGACGAGGATGCTGAGCCCGGCTTCCGCCTTCAGCCGCCGGATCGCCGCCCATATCTCCTGGCGCACCACCGGCGCCAGCCCCTCTGTCGCCTCATCGAGGATCAGAAGCCGCGGGTTGGTCATCAGCGCCCGGCCGATGGCGAGCATCTGCTGCTCTCCGCCCGAGAGAGATGCGGAAAGCTGCCGCCGCCGCTCCTGCAGCCGGGGGAAAAGCCTGGCTATGGCGACGAAATCCCAAGGGCCGGGGCGGGCTGCGGCGCTCAGGTTTTCCTCCACCGTCAGGTTCGGAAAACAGCGCCGGCCTTCCGGGACCAGCCCGAGGCCAAGCCGCGCCGCCCGGTGACTCGGCAGCGCGCCGAGGTCATGGCCCGCGAAAAGGATGCGTCCGGCCCGGTGCGGCAGCATCCGGGATATGGCGCGGATCGTCGTGGTCTTGCCCATGCCGTTGCGCCCGAGGAGCGCGAGGCATTCGCCCTCCGCCAGCATCAACTCGACGCCGAAAAGCGCCTGACTCGCGCCGTAGAACGCCGTCACCCCATCAAGCTCCAGCAGCGCGCTCATGCGTCCTCCCCGAGATAGGCGCGCCGCACCTCCGGGTGGGCGCGGATTTCCGCGACGGACCCGGTGGCGATGATCGCGCCATAAACCAGAACGCTGATCCGGTCGGCGAGCGCGAAGACCGCGTCCATGTCATGCTCGACCAGGAGGATCGGCGCCTCGACCCGGAGGCCGGAGAGGAGCTTGGTCAGGCGGGCGGAGCCTTCTGGCCCCATGCCTGCCATCGGCTCGTCCAGAAGGAACGCCGCCGGCTCCAACGCCAGCGCCATCGCGACCTCAAGGCTGCGCCTCTCGCCGTGGCTGAGATCGGCGGCGAGGGCGGCTTCGCGCGGCTCCAGCCCGACACGGGCGATATGGCGCCTTGCGGGCCCGGTCAGCCGCCGATCGCCCAGCGCCGGGCGAAAGAACCGGAAACTTTGCGCCGACGCGCCCTGAACCGCCAGCATCACGTTCTGCAAGACCGTAAGCTCGGGAGCGAGCGATGAGACCTGAAAGCTTCGCGCCAATCCGCGCCGGGCGCGTTGATGGGCGGGCAGGGGGGTGATCTCTTCGCCCCTTAGGCGGATCTCGCCCGCATCCTGCCGGATCTCGCCGACGATCTGCTTGATGAGCGTGGATTTCCCCGCCCCGTTCGGACCGATCAGCGCGTGAATCTCCCCCGGCATCAGCGTCAGGCTGACGCCATCGGTCGCTTTCAGCGCGCCGAAGCTCTTTTCCAGCCCTTTGATCGAGAGCACCGCCTCAGCCATGTTTGCGCCCGCCCGCGATGAGCCCGATCAACCCGCCCGGCGCGAACAGCACCACCGCCAGCAACAGGAGCCCCAGCGGCAATTGCCAGAATTCCGTCAGCCCGCCCAGATTATGCTCCAGCAGAATATAAAGCCCGGCGCCAGCGACCGGCCCGAACAACCGGCCGACGCCGCCGAGAATGACGAAGACGATGATCTGCCCGGAGGTGTGCCAGTCCATCATTGTCGGACTGACAAAGCGGTTGAGATCGGCGAACAGCGCGCCGGCGAGGCCAGTGATCATGCCCGAAATGACGAACGCGACGAGCCGCACGCCATATGGCCCGATTCCCACCGCCCTGAGGCGCGCCTCATTCTGCCGCGCCCCCTGAAGCGCCAGTCCGAAGCGCGAGCGCGCCAGCGCCGCCGAAAACACCAGCGCAAGGCAGAGGAGGCCGAAGGCGACAGCGAAGAACTGGATCGGATCCAGCGTATCGACTCCTGGAAATTCCGAACGGACATAGATGGATAGCCCGTCCTCGCCGCCATAGGCCGGCCAGGAAATGGCGAAATAGTAGATCATCTGCGCGAAGGCGAGGGTGATCATGATGAAGAAGATGCCGCTGGTTCTGAGCGAAAGCGCGCCGATGGCGAGCGCGGCGAGGCCGGAAACGATGAGCGCGACCGGCCATATGATCAGCATCTGCGTGGTGCCTTCGATCAGAAACGGCGTCTCCATCAGCGGCTCGTAGTTCAGCGCATGGCTGGCCAGAACGCCGGCCGCATACCCCCCCAGCCCGAAGAACGCCGCATGCCCGAAGGAGATCATGCCGCCCAGCCCGAGCGCGATATTGAGCCCGACCCCGGCCAGGCCGAGGATCGCGACCTTGGTCGCAAGCGTGATGATGAACGGCTCATCCAGGGCCAGCGCCGCCAGCGGCGTCGCGAGCAGCGCGGTGAAAAGCGCGGCGCTGAGCAGGGTTTCGCGATTCATGGCCGCGCCCCGAAGAGGCCTGAAGGGCGAAAGACCAGCACTCCGGCCATCAGGATATAGATCAGCATCGACGCGACAGAGGCGCCGACGACGGTGGCCGAGGCCGGGTCCATCACCGCGCCAAGCGCCGTCGGCAGCACCGAGCGGCCGAGCGTGTCGGTCAGCCCGACCAGCAGCGCGCCAAGAAGCGCGCCCTTGATCGACCCGACGCCGCCGATGACGATGACGACGAAGGCGAGGATCAGCACCGGCTCGCCCATGCCCACCTGCACGGACTGGATCGCGCCGACCATCGCGCCGGCGAAACCGGCGAGCGCTGCGCCGAGTGCGAAGACCAGCGTATAAAGCCGGTCGATATTGACGCCGAGCGCGGCGATCATCTCGCGGTCGCTCTCACCGGCGCGGATGCGCACGCCAAGCCGCGTGCGCCCGATCAACAGGAAAAGGCCGAGAGCGACCAGAAGCCCGACGACGATGATCGCCAGCCGATAGGCCGAATACTGGATGCCGCCCGGCAGCATCACCACGCCTGAAAGCAGCTCCGGCGGGTCGAGATAGAGCGGGAAGGAGCCGAAGATCCAGCGCACGCCCTCGGAGAAGATCAGGATCAGAGCGAAGGTCGCCAGAACCTGATCCAGATGATCGCGCCGGTAAAGCCGGCGGATCACCGTCACCTCCACCAGAACCCCGGCCATCGCCGCCGCCATGAGGCTGGCGACAAGACCGAGCCAGAACGACCCTGTCGCGGCGGAAGCCGCGGCGCAGACGAAGGCCCCGATCATATAGAGCGAGCCATGCGCGAGATTGATCAGCCCCATCACGCCAAAAACCAGCGTCAGCCCCGCCGCCATGAGAAAGAGCATGACGCCGAACTGAAGCCCGTTAAGGACCTGCTCGATGAGGAGGAGGAGAGACATGGCGGACGGCGGCCCTTATCATGTCGCCGCCCCGGCGCAGTCCGGGGCGGCGGTTCACTGTTGGCCGCGCTTACATCTCGCACTCGTCGACATAGGCGGAGGACCGATCCTCGATCGCGACGCCGACGATCTTGTTGGTCAGCACATCACCCTCCTTCACCACTTCGCGGACATAGATGTCCTGGATCGGATGCTGGTTGGCGGCGAACTTGAAATCGCCGCGCACGGAGGGGAAATCAGCCGCCCGCAGCGCCTCGCGGAAGGCATCCGCATCCTTTACGTCGGCCTTGGCGGCGGCGGAAAGGATGAGGTTCGCGGCGTCGAAGCTCTGCGCCGCGTAAAGCGAGGGCAGCCGGCCGTATTCCGCCTGAAAGGTCTCGACGAACGCCTTGTTGGCCGCGTTATCGATATCCTTGGACCATTCAGCGGTGTTCTTTACCCCAAGCGCCGCGTCTCCGACCGCTGCGAGGATG
>JBBDTD010000125.1:0-7486 GCA_040904645.1 Paracoccaceae bacterium | reverse complement strand
CGACTGGCGCGGGGAAGGGTGGTCGGAGCCGGGCGACCCCGCCAGGCTCGCCGCCGCCTATCAGGGCTGGGCGCCCGAACTTCTCGACGTGATTTCAGCTATTGAAACGCCGTTTCGCTGGGCGCTTTTCGACCGGGCGCCGCTGACGCGCTGGTCCGAGGGGCGCGTGACGCTGACCGGCGACGCCTGCCATCCGATGCTGCCCTCGCTGGCGCAGGGGGCGTGCCAGGCGCTGGAGGACGCCATCTCCCTCGCTGCGCATCTGGACGGCGCGTCGGATATTCCCGCCGCGCTCAACCGGCATTACGCGGCGCGGATCGGCCGGGTGAGCCGGGTGCAGGAGGAGGCGCGGGCCAACCTGAAGCGCTTTCACCGTGACGATGCGGCGACGGCGGCGGCGATCCGCCTCGCCGCGCTCGCCGCGCCCGGCTGGTTCATGCGGCGGCTGGATTGGCTTTACGCGGCCTGAAGCCCGCCCTCATGCACGAGGAAAGCGACGATCTGGTCCACGCCCTCGCCAGCCCGGAGCCGGGTGAAAAGAAAGGGCCGGCCGGCGCGCATCCGGGTCGCGTCCCGCTCCATCACCTCGAGCGAAGCGCCGACATGCGGCGCGAGGTCAGTCTTGTTGATCAGCAACAGGTCCGAGCGGGTGATGCCCGGCCCGCCCTTGCGGGGGATTTCCTCCCCCGCCGCCACGTCGATCACATAGATCGTCAGATCCGCGAGTTCGGGCGAGAAGGTCGCGGCGAGATTGTCGCCACCCGATTCGATGAACACCACGTCGAGATCCGGATGGCGCCGCCGCATCTCCGCGATGGCGGCGAGGTTGATCGAGGCGTCCTCGCGGATCGCGGTATGCGGGCAGCCGCCGGTCTCCACCCCGATGATCCGGTCGGCGGGCAGCGCCTGGCTGCGCATCAGCGCCTCCGCGTCTTCGCGCGTGTAGATGTCGTTGGTGATCGCGGCGACAGAGTAATCGCGCCGCATCGCCTTGCAGAGCGCATCAGTCAGCGTGGTCTTGCCGGCGCCCACCGGGCCGCCGATGCCGACGCGAAGCGGGCCGTTCAAGGATTTCATGTTCTGAAAAGCCTCACATGCTGGGTTTCATGCGCCATGGCGGCGATGTCGGAGAGAAGCGCGGCGCCGCCGAGATCGTCAAGCCCGGCGCGCGCCGCTTCCGCCGCGAGCGCGGCGCATTGCGGGGCGAGGCCAGCGACGATCCGCTGCCCCTCCGTCTGGCCGAGCGGAATGAGCCTGACCCCCGCGGAGACGAGGTTGGAGGCGAAAGCCTGCAGGAAAAGGGTCAGCGCCTCGATCAGCGGCGCTTCATGGGCGCGCGCGAACCGCCCGAACGCGACAGGGTAGGGCGCGGCGGCCAGGTCCGGTCCCCAGGCGGCGGCGGTGGTGGCGGCGAACGCGGCGCCCTGCGCCTCCGTCTCCAGCAGCCGCTCGGCGGAGGCGGCGAAGGCGGCGGCAAGTTCCGCCGGCTCGTCGCTTTCGGGCGCCCGGTAAGCGGCGGCGGCGAAGATCGCGTCGTTCCGACCGCCGCCAAAGGCGAGGCAATCGCCGATCCAGCCCTCAAGGCTGGCCGCGTCGCGCACCAGCCCCTCGCCGATCGCCCATTCGAGCCCGTGGGAATAGGCGAAGGCCCCGACCGGATAGCCGGGGGATAGCCATGCGTGCAGTTTTTGCAGCGCCTCAGTCATGATGGTGGCGATGGCCGGGCTCGTGATCATGCGTGTGGGGTTCGCCCCGGCGATGCTCGATATGCGCGTTCGGGTCCTCGTGCGGGTCGTGGCTATGCGAGTGGCCATGGGTGCGGCCATGGCCATAGGCGCCGCCTTCGGGGGTGAAGGGCGCCTCGACATGCCGGACCTCGGCGCCGAGATGGGCGAGCATGTCTTCGAGCACATGGTCGCGCTGGATCAGCAGCCTGTCGTCCTCGATCTGCGCGGGGGTGTGGCGGTTGCCGACATGCCAGACCAGCCGGGCGAGGGCGGCGCCGGCTGCGCGCACCTCGGCCAGCGGCTCAGGCGCCGCGCGGATCAGAATGCGCCGGCCGTCTTCCAGCGCCAGCGCCTCGCCATCGCGAAGCTCGGTCGCTTCCGCGAGGTCGAGAAGGATACCCTCACCCCCCGATGTGGTGAGCCGCGCGCGGCGGCGATACCGGTCGGCATAGGCGAGGTGGATTTCGCCACCGGTTTCGGCGGCGTGCGCCGCGCCGCCGTGGGCCAGCGCGCGGGCTATGGCGAGCGGTTTCGGCTCCATGAGTCTCCATCCATTGGCGAGCGTCGGGACTGACCCGGCTGGATCATCCTATGTCGGCGCGGGCCGGATGCAACGCCCGGAATTCGGCGAAACCGGGAACTGATCCGTGCGGCTGAAGCTGCCGGCGGGCAAGACGCTCGCCCGCCGGCTTTGATCGCGGGGCCGTCAGTGGCCCGTGTGATTGCGGAACGCGTAGGCGACGATGCCCTCGCGCTTGATGCCGAGACCGGCGAGTTCCTTGTCCGAAAGCTCGTTGAGGCGGCGCGCCACCAACCCGGCGCGTACGGCGGCGTTCGTCTCCCATACATAGCGCAGGAAGGTCTTGACCGCGGCGCCGGTTCTTGCCGCGAAGCCGCTGGCGGCGTCGGCGCGAATTGCTTGTTCATGTGTACACGACATTGGAAATCCCCTTTTCCTTGAGAAGATCTCCTCCCTTGGCAGATATGTTGCATCGCAGCATGATGATCGCAACGCGCCGGGGTGCAATGCCGCCATGACCGGCGAGCATGGGAGCGGTTTGGCTCGATGCGGAAAGCACTTCGTGCCAGATGGCCGTCAGGTTTGAAGCCGACGCCAGCCGGCGTCGCCCTTCAGAACAGAAAATACCGCTGCGCCATCGGCAGCACTTTCGCCGGCTCGCAGGTCAGCAATTCCCCATCGGCGCGGACCTCGTAAGTCTCCGGGTCCACCTCGATCTCGGGCGTCGCGTCGTTCAGCTTCATCGCCGCCTTGCCGATGCCGCTACGGGTGTTCTTCACCGCGACGAGCCCCTTTCTGATCCCCAGATCATCGCCGACGCCGAGCCCGGCTTCGGAAGTGAAGATCACCGAAGACGCCTCAAGCGCCCGGCCGTAAGCGCCGAACATCGGGCGCATATGCACCGGCTGCGGGGTGGGGATGGAGGCGTTGGGATCGCCCATCTGGGCTGCGGCGATGGTTCCGCCGATCAATACAAGTTCAGGCTTCACGCCGAAAAACGCCGGCGACCAGAGCACGAGGTCGGCGCGCTTGCCTTCCTCGACTGAGCCGATCTCATGCGCCATCCCGTGCGCGATCGCCGGGTTGATGGTGTATTTGGCGATATAGCGGCGCACGCGCAGATTGTCGTTGGCGCCCGTTTCGCCGGCCAGCCGCCCGCGCTGGCGCTTCATCTTGTCGGCGGTCTGCCACGTGCGGATCAACACCTCGCCGACCCGGCCCATCGCCTGACTGTCGGAGGCGATGATCGAAAGCGCCCCCATATCATGGAGGATGTCCTCCGCCGCGATGGTCTCCTTGCGGATGCGGCTTTCGGCGAAGGCGACATCCTCGGGGATGGATTTATCCAGATGATGGCAGACCATCAGCATGTCGAGATGCTCTTCGAGCGTGTTGACCGTATAGGGCCGCGTCGGATTGGTGGAGGAGGGGATGACATTGGCCAGCCCCGCCACCCGGATGATGTCTGGCGCATGGCCGCCGCCCGCGCCCTCGGTATGAAAGGCGTGGATGGTGCGGCCCTTGAAGGCGGCGACCGTCGCCTCGACGAAGCCGGATTCGTTCAGCGTGTCGGTGTGAATCATCGCCTGCACGTCCATTTCGTCGCAGACGGAAAGGCAGCAATCGATCACCGCCGGGGTGGTGCCCCAGTCCTCATGCATTTTCAGCGCGCAGGCCCCGGCCTGGATCTGCGCGATCAATTCTTCCGGCGTCGCGGCGTTGCCCTTGCCGGAAAAGCCGAGATTCATCGGGAACGCGTCCGCCGCCTGAAGCATCCGGCCCAGATGCCAGGCCCCCGGCGTGCAGGTGGTGGCGTTTGTGCCGGTCGATGGGCCGACGCCGCCGCCGAGCATGGTGGTGACGCCGGACATCAGCGCCTCCTCGATCTGCTGCGGGCAGATGAAATGGATATGGCTGTCCATCGCCCCGGCGGTGAGGATCTTGCCCTCGCCGGCGATAGCGTCGGTGCCGGGGCCGACGATGATGTCGACGCCGGGCTGGATATCGGGGTTGCCGGCCTTGCCGATCTTCATGATGCGCCCGGCCTTCAGGCCGACATCGGCCTTGTAGACGCCCGTATGGTCCACGATCAGCGCATTGGTGATGACCGTGTCGACCGCCCCGGCGGCGCGGGTGGTCTGCGCCTGGCCCATGCCATCGCGGATCACCTTGCCGCCGCCGAATTTCACCTCTTCGCCATAGGTTGTGAGATCTTTCTCAACCTCAATGAAAAGCTCGGTGTCGGCGAGGCGGACCTGATCGCCGGTCGTCGGGCCGTACATCGCGGCGTAGTCGCGGCGGGAGATGGAGCTGGGCATGCGGCGCGGTCCCTCGGTCAGACGATGTCGTTCACTAGCAGCCAGAAGAGCAGGGCGGCGATGGCGGCGAGCGCCCAGTAACCGCCTGAGACGGCCTCGATGGCGCGATTGATGGCGAACCCGCCGCGCGCCTTCGCGTTGCGTTGAAGGCCGAGCGCGGGTTCGCCCAGCATCGCGCCTTCGATACGCTCGATATGATCGAGCGTGGCGGAAATGACGAAATAGAAGGTCAGGCAGCGCAGCCCGGCGAGCGAGACGATCAGGAACGGAATCGCGCTGATGAAAAGACGCGCGCGTTCGATCTCCGGCGTCAGGCCTGAAACCGAGAAGGCGGCGACGGCCGCCGCGCCGGCGAGCGCGAAACGCTCGGTCGCGGTGACGATCTCGACATACTTGATGACGAGCGCGCGCAATTCGCGGCATTCCGCCAGCGCGAACTCGTTATCGAAGGCTTCGTTCAAGCCGAGGCGCCGTCATGGACATGCGGCGTCATCGCCCGCGCATCCACGCCGTCCATGCAGTTGAGGTTAAGCGCCGCCATCTCGGTTCCGTCGGGAAGCTGGCCAAAGGCGAAGCTTTCGATCCCGCAAGTCTTGCAGAAGAGGTGCCGGATCACGCCCTTGTTGAAGCGATATTCGCTGAGGTCGCCCTCGCCCTTCAGCAGCCGGAATTGCTCACGCGGCGTGAAGACGAGGACGGAGCCGAGCCGGCGGCAGCGCGAGCAGTTGCAGGCGATCGGATTTGAGATGTCGGCCTCCGCCTCCCAGGCGACGGCGCCGCACTGGCAGGAGCCGGTACAGGTTTCGGTCATGGTTGGTCTTCCTCCTTTTCCATACCCGGATCGGGGTCCAGATCGGGGTGTCGGACGTATCTTTCGCCATGGCGCTGTCGCGAGAGTGAGGCAGCGGCCGGCTCAGACGCCGAATTTCGGGCCGCGTTTGGCGAGCCGGCGCATGTTGGCGCCGGTTTCGCGGCGCATCGACCGCGTCCAGGCGTTGAGCACTTCGTCGGATCGCTTTCCGGCGGTCGCCGCCTCGCCCGCCGAAATCGCGGCTTTCACGAACGCGGTCGGCTTTTCCGCCGCCATCACCTCGTTTTCCGTCGCAGCGACGGACCACATGCCCGCCATGCCCATCATGCGCATTGCGATAACCATCTGCGATTCCCACACGAGGTTGGAGAGTTGAATGCTGCTGCGCACCATGTCGAGCGCGTTCGCTTGTCGGGCCATCTGGCGGCGTCCTGTCTGTAAAGAGAAAAGTCTGAAGCCGGGGCGCCGGCGGCGCCCCGCAGGCCATATAGTCCGACGCGCGCGACGGGCGCGCTGATTGCGGAACGATCGCAGTCGCTCCCGATGGGCGCGGGGCGCTCAAAGGTCGCCCATGACCTGACCGTTGAAGCCGAAGACCCGCCTGAGGCCGCGATAGGGGATCAGGTTCACCTCGCGCTCCTGCCCTGGCTCGAAGCGCGTCGCGGCGCCGGCAGCGATGTCGAGCCGCATGCCGCGCGCCGCCGTGCGGTCAAACTCCAGCGCGGCGTTGGACTCGGCGAAATGGTAGTGCGAGCCGACCTGCACCGGCCGGTCGCCGGTGTTGGCGACGGTGAGGGTGATCGCCTCCATCCCCTCGTTGAGGATGATTTCGCCGGCGGCGGCGATGATTTCTCCGGGGATCATCGGGACGCCTCCAATTCGAGTTGTCCGCATGAGATCGCGGCCATCATGGCGAGAGCGATGATGGCCGAGACGCCGAGGCAGGCGCGCCAGAAGATGGCGGAAAGGCCGCTCAACCGGTCGAGTTTCACGCTCGCCTTCATCCGCCGGCGCGTGGCTTCGTCCGGCTGCGGCGCGGCGCCCGTCTCGCGGATCGCGCTCAGCGTCGCGTGCCAGCCGAGGAGCGCGGGGTCTGCGTAGCGCGCCTCGATTGCGCCGAGATAGGTTCCGGCGGTGCGGATGCCGGCGGTCAGCCGACTGGTGAGCAAAAGGCAGATCAGCGCGACTACGGGCGGCAAGACCCAGGCGAGGGCGTAAAAGATCCTTGGCGCTGCCGCCCCCCCCGGTCAGAAGCCAAGCGTAGATCGCGACGATCCCAGCGGCGCCGAGCCGGTCGATCAAGCGCCGCTCCGCCTGCGAGGCCATCAGTTCCGCGCGGAGAGAACGATATTCCTCCAGATGCAGCGCGAATGGATCGCCGGTCATCTGATCGGCTCATGCACGGTGACAAGCTTGGTGCCGTCGGGAAAGGTCGCCTCGACCTGCACATCGTGGATCATTTCGGGAATCCCCTCCATGCATTGCTCGCGTATTATGACATGGGCGCCGGCCTCCATCAACTCGGCGACGGAGCGGCCGTCGCGCGCGCCTTCGGCGATGAAATCGGAAATCAGCGCGATGGCTTCCGGGTGGTTCAGCTTCACGCCCCGCTCCAGCCGCCGCCTCGCGACGATGGCGGCCATGGCGATCAGCAGTTTGTCCTTTTCACGGGGGGTAAGGATCATGTGCGAAGTCCTTGTCAGATAGACCAGACACGCGGAAGCGAGCCGGGGCGCAAAAGCTGGATGACGGGCAGGAGCGCGGCGCGGAGCGCGGCGCCTCCGGGCGCAAGAAGTCGAACCGCCAGCCGCCCGTCCCAGGCGCTCGCCCCGCCCATTACGGGGCTGGGCAGGCCGTCGAGCAGCGCACGCATCGCGTCGATGCGGCGCCCCGCGTCGGGCGCGACGTAGAGCAGCGTCGCGGCGGCGCGCGCGCCCGCGAAACCGGCGGCGGCGGTCAGCGCGCCGAGGCTCAGGGTGCCCGGCGAAGGGCCGAAGCGGAGCGCGTCGGCGTGCAGCAGCCGCCCGCCCCGGCGCACCCGCCAGAAATCGGCGAGGGCGCCGCTCCGCACCCGCTCGCCCATCGCGGCCCGGCCGAGCATCAAAGGCTC
>JBBDTD010000124.1:0-7490 GCA_040904645.1 Paracoccaceae bacterium | reverse complement strand
GCGCCGCCAATTGAAAGGAAAGACCTGCTCATGGACGCCCACGCCGCCAACGAGCCGATCATCGACGCGGAAGAAATCGTCGACGGCTTTCGCGAATGGATCGAACTCGAAAGCCCGACCGACGACCGGGAGGCTGTGAACCGTGTCGCCGATCTCGTTGAGCGGCAATGCGCGGAATTCGGCCTTGTCACCGAACGCACCCCCGGCGAGGAAGGCTGGGGCGATCTGGTCCGCGCGCGAAGCCCCGGCAATGACGGGTCGGAACCCGGGATTCTGGTCCTCTGCCATATCGACACGGTTCACCCGATCGGCACGAAGCACAGCGATAACGCGATCCGGCGCGAGGGCGACATGTTCTATGGCCCGGGAACCTATGACATGAAGTCCGGCGCCTATCTCGCGCTCTACGCCTATCGCCACCTTATCCGGAAGGGTGGGAAAAGCCGGCTGCCGGTCACCTTCATGTTCATGTCGGAGGAGGAAGTCGGAAGCCCCTTCACCCGCAAGCACATCGAAGCCGAAGCAAAGCGCGCGAAATATGCGCTGGTGACCGAACCGGCGCGCGATGGCGGCAAGGCCGTGGTGGCGCGCAAAGGCGTCGGCCGATTCGTGATCCAGGCGACTGGCCGGCCCGCACATGCCGGCGCGAAACATGAGGAAGGCCGGAGCGCGATCAGGGAGATCGCGCGCCAGATCGTCGCGATCGAGGACATGACCGATTACGCGCGTGGCGTCACCTTCAATGTCGGGACGATCTCCGGGGGCACCGGGGTCAACGTCGTGCCCCGTGAATGCACGATGGAACTCGACATGCGCGTCCTTACCCCCGCGGATGGCGAGGAGATGACGGCGCGCATCCACGCCCTGACCCCGCATGACCCTGACGTTACGCTGAAGATCGAAGGCGGGATGAACCGGCCACCTTACGAGATGACGCCGGAATCAGAAGCGCTCTTCAACTTCGCACGCGAGGCCAGCCTCGAACATGGGTTCGACCTTCAATATACAACGGTCACTGGCGGTGGATCCGACGGCAACTTCACCGCCGCGCTCGGCGTGCCGACGCTGGACGGCATGGGCGCTGACGGCGCTGGCGCGCATACGCTTTTCGAGCATGTCATCGTATCCTCGCTGAAGCCGAGGGCGGAGACATGGGTCAAGCTGTTCGAGCGGCTGGAGTGATCCGCGATATGCGCCCACGTTCGCTTTCGCCGCGCGACGTCGGGCCGGCGTAATCATCGAAAGCAGCGACAGGAAGGCGGGCGCAAGGGCGCCCGCCTCCGCCAATCAGCCTTTTTTCAGCACCCGGCGGCCCAGCAGTTCCGCGATCTGGACGGCGTTCAGCGCCGCGCCCTTGCGGAGATTGTCCGAGACGCACCAGAGAGACAGCGTGTTGTCCTGCGTCGGATCGGTGCGGATGCGGCTGACATAGGTGGCGTAATCGCCGACGCATTCGACCGGGGTGATGTAGCCGCCGGATTCACGCTTATCCATGACCAGAACGCCCGGCGCTTCGCGCAGGATCTCACGCGCTTCGTCTTCGTCCAGTTCTTCCTCGAACTCGATATTGATCGCTTCGGAATGACCGACGAAGACCGGCACGCGCACGCAGGTGGCGTGGACGCGGATTTTCGGATCCATGATCTTCTTCGTCTCCGCAGACATCTTCCACTCTTCCTTGGTGGCGCCGTCTTCCATGAAGACGTCGATCTGCGGAATCACGTTGAAGGCGATCTGCTTGGGGAAAACCGAGGCCGCGACCTCCCGCCCGGGCACGAAGATGCCCTTGGTCTGGTTCCAGAGTTCCTCCATCGCCTCTTTCCCGGCGCCGGAAACCGACTGATAGGTCGAGACGACGACGCGCCTGATCGTGGCGCGGTCATGCAGCGGCTTCAGCGCCACCACCATCTGCGCGGTGGAGCAGTTCGGGTTGGCGATGATGTTCTTTTTCGCATAGCCCAGCACCGCATCCGGATTCACTTCCGGCACTATCAGCGGCACATCCGGATCGTAGCGATAGAGCGACGAGTTATCGATCACCACGCAACCCGCCGCGGCGGCCTTCGGCGCGTAGATCCTGGTCGGGCCTGAGCCAATGGCGAAAAGCGCCATATCGAAGCCGGTAAAGTCGAACTCATCCAGATCACGCGTTTTCAGCGTCTTGTCGCCATAGCCGCAGTCCTGCCCCTTGGACTTGCGGCTGGCGAGCGCGACGACCTCGTCGGCGGGGAATTCCCGCTCCGCGAGGATGTTCAGCATTTCGCGGCCCACATTGCCCGTGGCGCCGACGACGGCGATCCGATAGCCCATCCTTGTACTTCTCCGGTCGAAAAGGTTGCCGGGCGCTCATAACGTCTTGTCGCGTCCAAGGCCAGCGATGGTGGATTGCAGTTCGTGACGCGTTCAATAAGATCGCATGATGATCAGAATTCCTCTCTTCGCGGCGTTCATCGCCGCGAGCGTGTGCGCCCTGCCCTTCTCCCTTCGCGCCAGCGAGGCCGAAATCGTCGATGCGGCGGCCTCGCGCGCCGCTGACGGCTGGCGGTTCGAGGTCACCGTCCGGCATGACGACAGCGGCTGGGACCATTACGCCGACGCCTGGCGAATCGTCGGGCCGGACGGAGCTGTCTACGCCACGCGCACGCTCCTGCATCCGCATCAGGACGAGCAGCCCTTCACCCGCTCGATCGAAGGCGTTTCGATTCCCGATAACGTGAGCGCTGTGATCATCGAGGCGCGCGACAACGTCACCGGCTGGAGCGGCGCGGTGCTGGAGCTGATGCTGCCCGAATAGACGCCGAAAATCGACGATTGGGGCTGGCGGCGCGCGCTCAGACCGCTATCGTCTGCCGCGATCACCATCACGAAGTGGAGACCTCAGATGAGCAAGTTCGGCGTCAGCCAGCCCGTCCGTCGCAAGGAAGACAAGCGCTTTCTCACCGGAACCGGCCGCTATCTCGACGATATCCGCGCAGAGGGCGCCGCGACCGGGGTTTTCCTGCGCAGCCCTGTCGCGCACGCGACCATCGTCTCCATCGACGCCGAAGCGGCGAAAGCCTCCCCCGGCGTGGTCGGAATCTGGACGGGGGCCGACCTTGATGAGAGGATCAAGAACTCCCTGAACTACGCGGTGGTGCAGAACCGCGACGGCAGCAATGGCGTCGCCGGGCGTCGGCCCTGCCTCGCCTCCGGACGGGTCCGCCATGTCGGCGAAGCGGTCGTGCTGGTCGTCGCCGACACCGCCGAGCAGGCGCGCGACGCGCTGGAGCTGATCGAAGTCGAGTATGACGAGCTGCCCGTCGTCGTCGACACCGACCGCGCGCTGGCCGGAGGCGCCGCCGAGATCCACCCGGAGGCCCCCGGCAACGTGGCCTTCGACTGGGCCAAGGGCGACGACGACGCGGTGCAGGCGGCTTTCGCCAAGGCCGCGCACAAGGTCAGCCTCGACATCATCGACAACAAGGTGATCGCGCACTCGATGGAGACGCGAAGCTGCATGGCCTCCTGGGACGGAACCGACCTTCGCCTCAGCTATGGCGGCCAGGGCCCCTGGGGCGTGCGCGACGAAATCGCCGGCATTCTGAGCCTGGACAAGGCGAACGTGCATGTGAGCCACCCCGATATCGGCGGCGGCTTCGGCACCAAGAGCTTCATCCACCCGGAATACCCGGCCATCGCGCTGGCCGCGAAGGAGAGCGGGCGCACGGTGCGTTGGGTCGCCGAACGATCGGAAGGCGCGCTTTCCGACGTGATGGGCCGCGATCATTACACGACCTGCGAGGCGTCCTTCGACGCGGACCTGAAACTGACCGCGCTGCGTTTCGATTGCGTGGCGGGCATGGGCGCCTATTGCTCGACCTTCGCGCAATACATTCCTTCGGAGCTGGCGCTGAAGGTGCTGACCGGCTCCTATGACATCCAGACCGTGTATTTCGCCTGCAAGGGCGTCTTCTCCAACACGACGCCTATCGACGCCTATCGCGGCGCCGGCCGGCCGGAGCAGATCTACGCGCTTGAGCGGCTGATGGACCAGGCGGCGCGTGAAATCGGCGTCGACCCGGTGGAGCTGCGGCGCAAGAACTTCATTCGCGAGTTCCCCTACACCTCCGCCTCGGGCGAGTTTTACGATGTCGGCGATTTCGACCGCGTGATGACCCGCGCGCTGAAGGACGCCGATTACACCGGGTTCGCGGCGCGCCGTGAGGCGGCGAAGGCGGAGGGCAAGGCGCTCGGCGTCGGGATCTGCTATTATGTCGAAAGCATCCTCGGCGATCAGAACGAGAGCGCCCAGATCGAATTCGCGGAAGATGGCGGCGTCAATCTCTATGTTGGAACCAAATCCACTGGGCAGGGGCATGAGACGGTCTTCGCCCAGTTCCTTCATACTCGCGCCGGAATCCCCTTCGACAAGATCAACATGGTCGAAGGCGACACCGACCGCATCGCCAAGGGCGGCGGCACCGGCGGCTCGCGCTCGGTCACCATGCAGGGCAACGCGATCAACGCCATCGCCGACAAGATGATCGAGGCGTTCCGCCCGCTGGCGGAGGATGAGCTGGAGGCCGCAGCCGCCGACATCGTGTTCGAGGACGGCGTCTTCCGCGTTTCCGGCACCGACAAGGTGGTGGATCTGATGGCTCTGTCGGAGCGGGCGCGCAAGGAAGGCAAGGTGGAGCTTCTGAGCCATCAGGGCCAGAACACTGTTCCCGGCCGCTCCTTCCCCAACGGTTGCCACGTCGCCGAAGTGGAGGTCGATCCCGACACCGGCGTGATGAAGGTGGTCCGCTACACCGTGACCGACGATTTCGGCATCCTGATGAACCCGATGCTGGCCGAAGGTCAGGTCCATGGCGGCGTCGTGCAGGGGATCGGCCAGGCGATCACCGAACGCGTCGCCTATGACGAAGACGGCCAGCCGCTGATGACCAGCCTGATGGATTACGCAATGCCGCGCGCGGACGATACGCCCTTCATCTCGTTCAGCCATGAAGGCACGCCGTCCACCGCCAACGATATCGGCATGAAGGGCTGCGGAGAGGCCGGAACCGTCGGCGCGCTCGCCGCCGTCACCAACGCCGGTCTCGATGCGCTTTCGCAGCTTGGCGTCGGTCATGTGGACATGCCGATGACTCCGGTGCGTGTCTGGGAATGGATCGAAGCGGCCAAGGCCAGGAAAGCGGCCTGATCCATGGTCTGCGGCGTTAAAGACAAAGAAAAGATGAGGGAATGGAGATGAGACTGAAGGGAAAGCGCGCGCTCGTCACCGCCGCCGGCCAAGGCATCGGGCGCGCCTGCGCCGAGGCCTTCGTCGCCGAAGGGGCGGAGGTTTTCGCGACCGATCTGAAAACCGACCTGCTGAAGGACTTCACTGGCGGCGAGACATTCGCGCTCAACGCGCTGGATGCGGACTCCATCTCTGCGGGCGTTGAGCGGGCGCGGCCCGACGTGGTGCTGAACGCCGCCGGCTTTGTCCACGCCGGCACGCTTCTGGAAGCGACGGAGGAGGAATGGGAGTTCGCTTTCGACCTCAATGTACGCTCGCAGTTCCGCATGATGCGGGCCGTAGTGCCCGGCATGATCGAACGCGGCGGCGGCTCAATCGTCAATATCGGCTCCGTCGCCGGCGTTCATGTCGCCGCCCCGAACCGGGCGATCTATTGCGCCACCAAGGCGGCGATCGAGGGCCTTTCGCGGTCTGTGGCCCGCGACTATGTCACCAAGGGCGTCAGGGTGAACATCATCTGCCCCGGCACTGTGGATACGCCTTCGCTGCATGAGCGGCTGCACGCCACGGGCGATTATGAAAATGCGCTGAAGGAATTCACCGCGCGCCAGCCGATGGGCCGGCTCGCCGGGCCGGCGGAGATCGCGCGGCTCGCAACCTATCTCGCCTCGGACGAAAGCACTTTCGTCACCGGGCAATCGCATCTGATCGACGGAGGGTGGAGCCTGTGAACGCTTACGATCTGAAAGACCGCCGCGCCATTGTCACCGGCGGCGCGCAGGGCATCGGCCGCGCCATCGCCGAGCGGTTCATCGCCTCGGGCGCAGCCGTCACCATCTGGGACAATGACCGCGCCCGCGCCGAAGCAACCGCAGGCGAAATCGGGGCCAGCTTCGTCACCCCCGACCTCACGAACTGGGACGACGTCCAATCCGCCGCCGCGCGCTCGGCTGCGGAAATGGGCGGGATCGACATCCTGGTCTGCAACGCCGGCATAGCCGGCAAGAATGCGCCCGTCGCCGACTACCCGGTGGATGAATGGCGCCGCGTGATGGACCTCAATCTCAACGGCGTCTTCTATTGCTGCAAGGCCGTCAGCCCGGTGATGGCGAAAGCAGGTTATGGCCGCATCGTCAATGTCGCCTCCATCGCCGGCAAGGAGGGCAACCCCAACGCCTCCGCCTATTCGGCTTCGAAAGCCGGCGTGATCGCGCTGACGAAATCGCTGGGCAAAGAACTCGCCGACCGCAATATCGCAGTTAACTGCATCACACCGGCGGCGGCCAAGACAGCGATTTTCGACCAGATGACCGAAGAGCACATCAACTTCATGCTCTCCAAGATTCCCCGGGCGCGCTTCGTGAAGGTAGAGGAGATCGCCTCCCTTGTCGGCTGGCTCGCCTCGGAAGAAAACAGCTTCACCACCGGCGGCGTCTTCGACATCTCGGGCGGCCGGGCGACCTACTGAGCGCCCCCAAACAACGAATACGGAGGAATGACCATGCGTGTTATGATCACTGGCGGCGGCGGGTTTCTGGGCGTCAAACTGGCGAAGGCGCTGGCGAAGAAGGGCGAGATCCGTGGAAAGAAGATCTCCCATCTGATCCAGGCGGACCTGTTCAAGCCGGAACCGGTAGCGGCTGATTTCAAGGTGGAGGGACTGGCGCTGGATATCGGCGACCGCGCGGCGATGGACGCCGCCTTCGCCACGCCGCCGGACGCGGTCTTTCATCTGGCCGCCGTCGTTTCGGGCCAGGCGGAGGCGGATTTCGATATCGGTTTGAGGGTGAACCTTTTTGGCACCATAAACCTGCTCGAGGCTGCGCGTGCGGCGGGCAACCGGCCGATCATCGTCTACACCTCCTCCGTCGCGGTCTATGGCGGCGAGATCCCCGAGATGATCGAGGACTGGACCATCCTCAACCCGCAGACCTCCTATGGCGCGCAGAAGGCCGCCGGCGAAATGCTGGTGACCGACTATAGCCGCAAGGGTTTCATCGACGGGCGCGGGCTGCGCCTGCCGACGGTCACCGTGCGGCCGGGCAAGCCCAACGCCGCCGCCTCCTCCTTCATGTCGTCGATCTTTCGTGAGCCTTTGCAAGGCGAAAGCGCTAATTGCCCGGTCTCCGAAGATTACCCTATCTGGAACTCGGCCCCGCGCACCGTGGTCGCCAATCTCGTCCACGCCGCCGAGGTGCCTGAGGAGGACTGGGGCCAGAACCGTTGCCTCGCCCTTCCGGGCCAGACCAACACCGTGCGCGAAATG
>JBBDTD010000123.1:0-7526 GCA_040904645.1 Paracoccaceae bacterium | reverse complement strand
GCCGCCAGCCGCGCCCCTGCGCCGCCCTGCCCGCCCAGCATCCACGCCGCCGCCATCGGCGCGATGTCGAGCCGGTCGGCGTGCTTCAGGCCGAGGATGAGCCGCCGGCCGGCCCCGTCGTAAACCACCGCCGCGACGCCGCGCGACCAGGCCGGCGGCGCGTGGGCGCAGCTGTCGCAGAGCGCCGCCTCCGGCGACCCCGCCTCCAGCCCCGCCTCCAGCGGCGCGCCGCAAGAACCGCATGCGGGCGGCGTGATGAAAGCCGTCTCCCGCCAGCAGGCGGGGCAGACGCCGCCAAACTCAGCTACCGCCACGCGGCATGCCGGGCAGGCGCTCGGATAGACGAAACCGGCGCCGACCTGGACGAGCCGCCGCAGCCAAACCGGCGCCTTGCGCCGCGCCTGCTGCGCGCTATACCCGGCCGCGTCAACGCCGGAGAATGGGATATGGAGCTTTTCGACCATCGCGCCCGCATCATGCGCGCGGGAAGGGTTAAGAAACTCTTAAGCGCGCCTCGATCTTCAGGCGCGGGCTTTCTGATGGAGCGCGCGGCCGAAGGCGTGGCGGACCGGCTTGCCGATGTGGTCCGCGATTTTCCCGTCGCGCTGATCCACGGCGCGGGCTTCGGCGCCTTCGCCGCCGCGCTCGCAGGCGCCGCCGGGCGCGCGTCGCTGATCCAGACCGAAAGCGCATCGCCCCTCGCCGCGCTCGCTGCAAGCCGCGCGCCGGCAGCCATGACGCGAACGGCGCCCGACGAGGCGCCGGAGGACGCGGCCGCGGCCGGCGCGCTCGACCTGGTCGTCAGCGGCATGACGCTGCACCGCGCCAATGATCCGGTCGACCTTCTGACCCGGCTGCGCCTGATGCTGAAGCCTGACGGCCTTTTCCTCGGCGCGCTTTTCGGCGGCCGAACGCTGGCGGAGCTTCGCGCCGCGCTTGCCGAGGCGGAGGCGGAGCAGGAGGGCGGCGTCTCCCCCCGCGTCTCCCCGATGGCGGAGATCCGCGATCTTGGCGCGCTGTTGCAACGCGCCGGATTTGCGCTGCCCGTCGCGGATGTGGACCGGGTCGAGGTCGCTTATGAGACGCCCTTCCATCTGATGCGCGACCTGCGCGCGATGGGCGAAGGCAACATGCTGACGGGGCGCCGGCGCGCCTTCAGCCGGCGGGCCACCCTGCTGCGCGCGGCGGAAATCTACGCCGCGCATTACAGTCGCCCTGACGGGCGCGTGACTGCGACTTTCGAGATCGTCCACCTCATCGGATGGGCGCCGGCGGCGAGCCAGCCCAAGCCGCTCCGTCCCGGCTCCGCAACCGCGCGACTGGCTGACGCGCTGGGCGCTGTGGAGCGCTCGACAGGGGAGAAGGCGGGCGAATAGCCGCGCCCCTTTGAACCCGCCTCCGCACGGGCTAGATTTCATCCTCGCTACCGCGCGCAAGAAAAGTAGGCCCCGACCGATGCATGACGCCGCCAACGCCCGCCCCGCCAACGCGCCGGGCGTTCATCCACACATACCGACGCGAAAGATCGGCGTGCTTCTGGTCAATCTCGGCACGCCGAACGGCACAGATTACTGGAGCATGCGGCGTTATCTGAAGGAATTTCTGTCAGATTCCCGCGTGATCGAAGCGCCGAAATGGCTCTGGTGGCCGATCCTCAATCTTGTCGTGCTCAGCACGCGCCCTCAGAAATCGGGGGAAGCCTACGCCTCGATCTGGAACCGCGAACGCGATGAAAGCCCGCTGCGCTCCGTAACCCGCGCCCAGACCGAAAAACTCGCGGCGCGGATCGTCGCAGCGCATGGCGAACAGGTCATCGTCGATTATTGCATGCGCTATGGCGACCCTTCCACGGGGTCGAAGATCCAGGAATTGCACGATCAGGGCTGTGACAGGATCGTCTTCTTTCCGCTCTATCCGCAATATTCCGCGACGACGACCGCGACAGCGAACGATCAGGCATTCCGCCACTTGATGCAGATGCGCTGGCAGCCGGCCTTTCGCACCGTCGCCGCCTATCTGGACCATCCGCTTTACGCGGAGGCGCTGGCGCAATCGGTGACCCGCGCCTACGCCGCGATGGAGCAGCGCCCGGACATGCTTGTCGCCTCCTATCACGGGTTGCCGAAGGAGTATCTGGAGCGGGGCGACCCCTATCATTGCCACTGTTTCAAGACGACGCGCCTTCTGCGGGAGCGGCTTGGCTGGGACGCTGGCGAGATCGCGACCACCTTCCAGTCGCGCTTCGGCCCGAAGGAATGGCTGCAGCCCTATACGGTCGAAAAAGTCGCCGAACTGGCGCGTGCGGGAAAGAAGCACATCGCCGTCATGGCGCCCGGTTTTTCGGCCGATTGCGTGGAGACGCTCGAAGAGATCAACGAGGAGATCAAGCACGCTTTCCAGGAGGCGGGAGGGGAGCGGTTTGACTACATCCCCTGCCTCAACGACGACGAGGCGCATATCGACATGATCGAAGCGATCGTGAAGACGGAGATGACCGGCTGGCTCTGACTCCGGCCCATTGACAGCCCCGGCATCCCGCAATAAACCCCGCGCACCATCGGTAAGGGGCCGTAGCTCAGTTGGGAGAGCGCGTCGTTCGCAATGACGAGGTCAGGGGTTCGATTCCCCTCGGCTCCACCATGGTTTCCGTCTGAAATGTCAGCTTTCCGCCTGCGCCCCGGGCGCGGGCCGGGCGCTGACCAATGGCCCGCCGCCCGGTCCCGCCAGGCTGAGCCGCCGAACCGCCCAGCGCCATGGCGCCGGCGATGGCCGTACAACTTCCCACCCACCGAGGCCCGCGGAATCAGCATGGCGCGCATAAGAACCTAGACAAGCGAACATCTTCCCGACACTCTTGCGAAACAAAAAGCAGAAACTTGGGAGGAACCGATGAAAGCATCTGTCAAATACGTCGCGCCTGCGATCGCGCTGGCGCTGAGCGCCATGCCGCTTCACGCAGACCAATTCGTGCGCATGGTGACCGGCCCTGCAGGCGGGTCGTGGTATCCGCTCGGCGCGAAGATCATGCAGGTGCTGCAGGATGAGGTTGAAGGCATCTCCACTTCCAGCACATCCGGCGGCGGCGTCGGCAATGTGAAGGCGGTCGATGCCGGGGACGCGGAGATGGGCTGGTCCTACGGGCACACCACCGCGAACGGCTATAACGGCGTCGGCGAGTTCGAAAAGAAGCATGAGAACGTCATGCACTTCGCGACGCTCTATCCGTCCTATTTCCAGACGGCTGTGAGCGCCGACAGCGACATTCAGTCTTACGCCGAAATGAAGGACAAGAACATCAGCCCGGGCCAGGCCGGCTTCACCGGCACCGCCTTCGCAGAATCGATCCTCCAGTATTACGGCTTCAACTTCGAGGACATCAAAGCCGCCGGCGGCGCGGTGCACCACGCCAGCTACACCGAATCGGTCGCGCTGATGAAGGACGGCCATATCGACGTCTACATGGCCGTGACCTCCATGCCTCAGGCTTCGTTCATCGAACTCGAGCAGAGCCCGGGCATCCGCTTCATCGGCATTCCCGAGGAAGATCTTCAGAAGATCATCGACGCCAATCCGGGGTATATCTCCGGCGTGATGCCGGCCGGAATCTATGAAAGCATCAAGGAGGACACGCCGACGCTCGGCGCGGTGGCGAACATCGTCATCAACAAGGATGTGCCTGAGGAGATCGTCTATCAGATGTGCAAATCCTTCTGGGCGAACCACGCGGCTTTCGCCGAGGTGAAGGGCATCTGGAACAGCGTGGCGCTTGAAAGCGCGCTCGACGGCGTTGCGATCCCGGTGCATCCGGGCGCGCAACGCTGCTATGACGAGCTTGGCGTCGCCGGCTGATCAAGGGTTGCGGCGAAAGGCCGGGCGCTCCTGATCGGGCGCCCGGCTCCGCTGCATTCTGAACCAGACCCACGATGAGCGCCCCCGAGCCGATCACCTTCCATGAGCGTCAGGATCTCGGCTTTCTCGAGCGCCTGCTGCTGGATCGCCATGTCTCCACGGCGAACGCATTTCTTTTCTTCTGCGCCGCGATCAGCGTGGCGCTGGCGATGTTTCATCTTTACGCGGCGGTCTTCGGCACGCCCGAGGGGCGTTCCTTCCGCTCCGTGCACCTCTCGGTCATGCTGGTGCTCGCGGTGCTCATGAAGCCCTTGTTCCGCGGCTCGATGCGCGAGCCGGTGATCACCCCGGGCGATCCCGCGAACGGCATTCGCGCGTTCGGCTTCGGGATCGACATGATCCTTGTCGCTCTGGTGATCGTCGTCCAGGTCTGGACCCTGCGGGACGTCAGCGCTTTCCAGATGCGCATGGGCGACAAAGATCCCGGCGATCTCCTGATGGGCGCGATCCTGATCTTCATGGTTTTTGAGGCGACGCGCCGCGCGGTGGGCTGGGCCATGGTGATCATCACCGGCTTCTTCATGCTTCATGCGCTTTTCGCGGATCATTTTTTCGGCTTTTTCTATGGGCCGCCGGTGAGCTGGAGCAAATTCATCGACGTGCTGTTCATGAGTTCGGACGGCATATTCGGTATCCCGCTGCATGTCTGCGCGACCTATATTGTCCTTTTCATCATTTTCGGCGCGGTGCTGGTGCGCTCCGGCGCCGGCCGTTTCTTCATCGACCTCGCGGTGTCGCTCACCGGGCACAAGATCGGCGGGCCGGCCAAGGCGGCGGCCGTCGCGAGCGGGTTCATGGGCACGGTTTCGGGCTCCGCCGTCGCCAATGTCGTGACCACCGGCGCCTTCACCATCCCCTTGATGAAGAAGGTCGGATACCGCCCCAAATTCGCCGCGGCGGTCGAAGCCTGCGCATCGTCCGGCGGGCAGATCACGCCGCCGATCATGGGCGCGGCGGCCTTCATCATGGCCGAGTTTCTCGCCGTTCCCTACACCACGATCATCCTTGCAGCGATCATTCCCGCCGTGCTCTATTTCGCCACCATCTATTTCATGGTGCATCTCGAAGCCGAAAAGCAGGGCATAGAGACGATCCCGAAAGAGCTGTTGCCGCAAACGCGGGAGGTAATGCGCCGGGGCTGGCACTTGCTGATCGCTCTGGTGCTGTTGATCGCGCTGCTTCTCTACGGGTTCACGCCAATGAAATCGGCGTTTTTTGGGCTCGCCGCCATTGTCGGGCTCAGCTTCGTGAACCCGGCGACGCGGATGAGCCCGGTTGATCTGCTCGCCGCGCTGGAGGCGGGCGTTCGCGCGTCGGTCCCGGTCGCCATCGCCTGCGCCTGCGCGGGCATCATCATCGGCTCGGTCTTCGTCTCCGGCCTGGGGTTGAAGTTCACCCAGTCGGCGATCGAACTCGCGGGGGGCAATCTTCTGGCGCTGCTGGCCCTCACCGGAGTCGCGTCCATCGTGCTCGGCATGGGGATCACCACGACGGCGGTCTATATCACGGTCGCCGCGCTGATCGTCCCTGCGCTGATCAGGATGGGGGTAGAGCCGATCGCGGCGCATATGTTCGCCTTCTATTTCGGCGTCGTCTCCACCATCACGCCGCCGGTCGCGCTCGCCGCCTTTGCGGCAGCGGCCATTGCGAAAACGCCGCCTATGGCGACCGCTGTGGAATCGACGCGGGTCGGCATCGCGAAATACATCGCGCCGCTGATCTTCGTCTACAACCCGGCGCTCCTCTTCGTCGGGCCGCTCTGGATGACCGCAATTTCCGGCGTGATTGCGCTTGTCGGGCTCTGGGTGTTGACGATGGCGCTCGAAGGCTGGTTCGCCGGCCCGCTCGATCCCCTGCGCCGCATGGCGGCGCTTTTTGCGTCGTTCCTCATCCTCTATCCGCCCAATCTCGAGCTGTTCGGGATTTCGGGATGGCTGGCGTCATTGGCCGGGCTGGCGCTGGCCGGCATCTGTATCGGGCCGCGCCTCTTCTCCGCCCGTCGGCCAGGTTCCGAGGAGGTGTCGCGATGAACCGGCTGTTTCTGGGCAAGCCCGTGCATTGGTTGATTGCGGCCGTGCTGATCGGTTTCGGATGGCTGGCGGGCCGCGTGCGCCTGCATGTCACCGATTTCAACATGTTTGTCATAGTCCTGTTCGTGATCAGCGCTATCGCGCTTCTTTTGGTGCTCACCACCACCAAACGAAATGAGCAAGTGACGCGCGACCAGATCACGGATGAAGATGACGACTGATTGAAGCGCCGTACTTATTGAAGCGCCGTGCAGAGGCGACCCGCCGACTTTGACAAAACACCTCCATGCCACTCATAGGGCTTCACAGGAATTCCATGAAAACAGCGGCGACCCGATGAACCTGAAACCTGGCGGCGCGACCAAGTAGCGCACATTCGCGGCAGCTTCGCTTTTCTTCCTGTTCGAATTCGTTTCTCGCATCGAACCCGGCCGCGCCGCCAAGGAAACAATCGCGGATTTCGGGCTGACCAGCGCCATCAACGACCTCGGCTGGCGCCCCTCATTCATGTGGACGGGTTTCGCCGGGCAGGGTTGTTTCTGCGCACGGTCATGGGGACATGAAAAACGACCCTGAAAGGGTCGCTATTCTTGCCCGCTCCTGCACATCATGCGCACGCCCCGGATCTGGCTGATCGCAGCCACGGTGCTGGGCCAGTTTGACCGCTCTTCAGGCCAGGCCCGACAACGCCCGCCGCAAAGCCTCCGGGGCCATTTCGGAGAGGCCGGCGTCGACAAGATCATGGGTCGCGTGCCAGGCGGGAAGCGCCGCCTTGAGCGTGCTGCGCCCCTCATCACTGAGCCGCAACTTCCGCGCGCGGGCGTCCTTCGCGTCGACGCCTGAAAGCACCAGCCCGCGCTTCTCCAGCGGCTTCAGGGCGGCGGTCAACGTCGTCCTGTCCATGCCGAGAAGCGGCGCGAGGTCGCTGACCCGGGGCCCGTCCGGCCGGTTGAGCGACATCAGGAGTGAAAATTGCCCGTTGGTCAGCCCGAAGGGCTTCAACGCCGCGTCGAACCGTCTGGCGAGCGCGCGCGCCGCCCGTTGCGCATGAAGGCAGAGGCACCGATCTCTGACCTCATGCGTGATCGCGAGCGGCAAATCAGGATCCATCATGATTTTAAGTTGATATCAACTTACTTGAGTGTCAAGTTTTCTGTGTGATTCTTGAACGAGGAGTTGGCGCAATGTCGTATGTGAGCGGATTTCTGCTGGCGGTTCCGACCGCGAACCGGGCGGCCTACAAGAAGATGGCCGAAGATGCATGGCCGATATTCAAGGAATACGGCTGCTTGCGTTTGCAAGAGAATTGGGGCGTGGACGTGGCCGATGGCAAGGTGACGTCCTTCCCGATGGCCGTAAAGAAGAAGGACGACGAAACGGTCGTCTTCTCGTGGATGGAATGGCCGGACAGCGAAACCTGCGACAAGGCCTGGGCGGCGATCATGAAAGACCCGCGCATGGCGAACATGCCCGAAATGCCCTTCGACGGGATGCGCATGATGTGGGGCGGGTTTGAGCCGCTGCTGACCCTCGACGCGGCGGAGTGATGACTTCACCATGAGTTCAACACCGCCGGCAGGGGGCCCC
>JBBDTD010000122.1:0-7663 GCA_040904645.1 Paracoccaceae bacterium | reverse complement strand
CGACCCCGAAATCCTGCCCGCCTTCCTCACCCGCCTTGGCGTCGATCATCGGATCGAGCGGCGGGACACCTATTCAATCGTCACCGAAAAGATCCCCGAGGGGCGGACCTATTGCGCGCTCTGCTCGCGGCTCCGGCGCGGCAACCTCTACCGTATCGCGCGCGAAGAGGGCTGCGAGGCGGTGGTGCTCGGCCATCACCGCGACGACGCGCTTGAGACGTTTTTCCTGAATCTTCTCTTTGGCGGCAAGCTCGCCTCGATGCCGCCCAAGCTTCTGAACGACGAGGGCGATCTGCTGGTGCTTCGGCCGCTCGCTTTCGTGGCGGAGGCCGATTGCGCCCGTTTCGCCACAGCGATGAAGTTCCCCATCATTCCCTGCGATCTTTGCGGCAGTCAGGACGGGCTTCAGCGCCAGCAGGTCAAGCGGATGATGGATGAATGGGAAAAGCGCCGCCCGGATATCCGCGCGGTGATGGCGAAGGCGCTGCGCAGCGCCAATCCCTCGCATCTGCTCGACCCGACGATTTTCGACTTTGCGGCCCTGACGCCGGGCATGCGCGACTGAAGGGCTTTTCGCGGGGCTTAGGCTCCTCCACAGCATCTAAGGAGCCCTCATGTCCAACACCTCTCTCTGGCGTCTTGGTGCCGCCGACCTCGCCGCCCTGATCGCGAAGGGCGAGGTTTCCGCGCGCGAAGCCGTCGCCTCCGCTGTGGACCGCATGAACGCGGTCAACCCGCATCTCAACGCCGTGGTCGTCGACACATCGGAGGAGGCGATGGAAGCCGCCGCCGCGCTGGATGAGGCGCAGGCGAAAGGCGCCCCGCTCGGCCTGCTTCACGGCGTGCCGGTGACGATCAAGATCAATGTCGACCAGAAGGGCTGGGCGACGAGCAATGGCGTGCCCGCATTCGCCAATATCATCGCGCCCGGCGACGCGCCCGTCGTCGCCAATCTCAGAAAAGCCGGGGCGGTGGTGATCGGGCGGACCAACACCCCTGAATTTTCGTTCAGGCCGGATACCGACAACCCGCTGCACGGGCGCACCCTCAACCCCTGGAGCGATGCGATATCGCCGGGCGGCTCGTCGGGCGGCGCCGGTTCGGCGGTGATGGCGGGCATGGGCGCGCTGGCGCATGGCAATGATATCGGCGGCTCGCTGCGCTTTCCCGCCGCCGCCAACGGCGCCGCGACGGTAAAGCCGGGGATGGGCCGCGTCGCGGCCTATAACCCGTCCCAGACCGGCGAACGCGGGCTTCTCGCTCAGTCGATGTCGGTGCAGGGCGTTCTGGCGCGGGAGGCGCGCGACGTCGCCCTCGGCATGCGCGCGCTCATCGCCGCCGATCCGCGCGACCCCTGGCATGTCGCCATGCCCTATGACGGGCCGAAGGCGGACGGGCCGATCAAGGTCGCTTTCACGAAGGAGAGTTTCGAGTTCGACCTGCACCCCGATGTCGAAACGGCGCTGGACACAGCCGCCGAAGCCCTCGCCGACGCCGGCTACGAGGTGGTGGAGATCGACGCCCCCATGGTGCGGGAAATCGGTCACGCCGGCTATCGCGTGCTGATGGGCGAGGTGGAGGCGCTGATGGGCGCTGGCATCCGAAGGCTCGGATCGGAGACGATCCAGAAGGTGTTCGACAGCTATTATGAGCTTTTCCCCCCCTATGAGGGCGTCGAGCTTTTGGAGATGGCGGCCAAGCGCAGCTACTACGCGCGCGCCTGGAACATGTTCCTTGAGGATTATCCACTGGTGCTGACGCCGTTCCTGCCGCAGCCGTTTTTCACCGTGGATCGTGACACCGAGGGCGTCGAAGGCGCCCGCGAAGCGCTCGGCTCCGCGATCTGGTCCTACTCCATGAATTATCTTGGCCTGCCCGCCGGCAATATCGCCTCGCATTTCAACGGGGCGCAGCCGATCTCCGTCCAGATCATCGGGCGGCGGTTCCGCGAGGACCAGATCCTCACCGCCTGCGAGGCGGTGGAGGCGCGCGCCGGTCTGATGTCCGAACGCCTCTGGGCGCGGGAGGGATAGGCCGGAGGAGGGGGCGGCGCGCGCCGATGCTGGCGCTCCCGCATCGCCTGAAGCGCGCGGGGCGCGACCTCTGCTGGCACATTCATCTGTATTGCGCCGCACAATTCGCTTAATCTGCCTGGAAGGAGGCGCGGCGCATGTTCAATGAAATGTCGGGCGAGGACGGCGTTATACGCCCCGCCTATGAGGGCGTTGCGCGCTGGATCGAAGAGACCGGCGCGGACACGCTTCAGCTCCGCACCGAGGAAGCCGAGGCGATCTTCCGGCGCATCGGCATCACTTTCGCCGTCTATGGCGAGGGCGGCGATCCGGAGCGGCTGATCCCGTTCGATCTGATCCCGCGGGTTTTCGACGCCGCCGAATGGCGTCGGCTCGACCGGGGCATCAAGCAGCGGGCGCGGGCGCTGAATGCGTTTCTCTGGGATGTCTATCATCGGGGCGAAATCCTGAAGGCGGGGGTCGTGCCGGAGCAACTCGTCTATCAGAATGAAGCCTTCCTGCCGGAGATGATCGGCTTCGACCCGCCGGGGCGCGTCTATTCGCATATCGTCGGCATCGACATCGTGCGCACCGGCGCCAGCGGCTTTCAGGTGCTCGAAGACAATTGCCGCACGCCCTCCGGTGTCTCCTACAAGCTGGAGACGCGCGCGATCATGATGCGGATGTTCCCCGAGCTTTTCCAGACTCTCTCGATCGAGCCGGTGGACGATTACCCGGACCTTCTGCGCAAATCTCTGGAGGAGGTCGCGCCACCCGCCTGCAAGGGCCAGCCCAATGTCGTGATCATGACGCCGGGCGCGCTCAACTCGGCCTATTACGAACACTCCTTCCTTGCCGACCGCATGGGCGTCGACCTGGTGGAGCCGCAGGATCTGTTCGTCGACGAAGGCCGGGTCTGGATGCGGACCACCCGCGGGCCGAGCCGGGTCGACGTGATCTATCGACGGATCGACGATGATTATCTCGATCCGATCGTGTTTCGCCCCGACAGCATGCTCGGCGTGCCGGGGCTGATGCAGGTCTACCGCTCAGGCGGCGTCACCATCTGTTCAGCGCCGGGCGCCGGGGTCGCGGATGACAAGGCGGTTTATTGTTATGTCCCCCAGATGATCAGCTTCTACCTCGGAGAGACGCCGATCCTTGAAAACGTGCCGACCTGGCGCTGCTCGGAACCTGATGAATGCGCCCACGTGCTCGCAAACCTCGGCGACCTCGTGGTGAAGGAGGTGCATGGCTCCGGCGGCTATGGCATGCTGATCGGGCCGAAGGCGACGGATGAGGAGATCGCCGCCTACGCCGAGCGGATCAAGGCCGATCCGGGCGCTTTCATCGCCCAGCCGACGCTGGAGCTTTCGACGGCGCCGTCAGTCGCCGGCGGCGGGGTCGCGCCCCGGCATGTCGATCTTCGTCCCTATTGCCTTGTCGGCGCGGAAATGCGGCTGGCCGCTGGCGGGTTGACGCGAGTCGCGCTGCGCGAAGGGTCTCTGGTGGTCAATTCCTCGCAAGGTGGGGGTGTCAAGGACACATGGGTGCTTTCGGAATGAGCGAATCATGCTGAGCCGATCCGCCGAACATCTGTTCTGGGCCGCGCGTTATCTCGAACGCGCGGAAGGTGCGGCGCGTCTGATCGAAATGGGTCTGCGCATGACGCTGATTCCCGGCGCCAGCCGCGACGAATGGCGCTCCGTCGCCGCCGTCGCGGGCGCCGCGCATCTCTTCGAGGACGATGAGCGGATCACCGAGGCGCGGATCGTCGAGCAACTCGTGCTCAGTTCCGAGAATCATTTTTCCATCCGGCACTATCTGAACCGGGCGCGGGAAAATGCGCGCGCCGTGCGCACCGGCATCACCGCCGAGATGTGGGAGGCGCTGAACGACGGCTGGCGGCGGCTGGAGATGCTGGACCCGGCCGCGGCGTCACGCGATCTGCCCGCGATCCTCGAATGGGTGAAGACCCGCGCCTCGGTTTTCCGCGGCGCGTCAGAGACATCCATGCTGCGGACTGACGGCTACTATTTCCTGCGCATTGGCGGTTTGCTGGAGCGCGCCGACCTCACCTTGCGGCTGCTGGACGTGAAATACTTCGTGCTGCTGCCGGAAACGGAGACCGTCGGCGGCGGCCGCGACCATCACCAGTGGACCAGCGTGCTGCACGCGACCTCGGCGTCGCGCGCCTATCATCACGTCTACCGCGGCGATTTCAGTCCGTGGAAGATCACCGATTTCCTGATTCTCAACCAGCGGTTCCCGCGCTCGGTCGCTTATTGCTACAATGAACTTTCCCGCTATCTGGAGCTGCTCGCGCTCGCCTATGGGCGCCGGCACCATTGCCACTCGCTTTCCGCCCAGATGGTGGCTCGGCTCGCCGACACCGAGATGGGGGAGCTGTTTCAGTCCGGCCTTCACGAATTCACCACCGAGGCGATCGATCATAGCGCCAAGCTGTCGGGCGCGATCTCCCGCGCCTATTACTTCTGAGGTCAGATGCTTCTCTCGATCCGCCACCGCACCCAATACCGCTACGAGCCTGCCGTCTCCCGCGTCGCCCTGAAGCTCAGGCTTTATCCCGCGATCACATCGTCGCAGACGCCGCGCGCCTGGTCGGTCACCGTGAACGGGCAGGCGCCCTCGATGCGCCTCGTCAACGGTTATGGCGACGAAGAGTCGATCTGGCTCGCGCATGACGGCGCGACGGAAGTCGAGGTGATCGCCGAGGGCGAGGTCGAGACAAGAGACATGCACGGCGTGCTCCGGGGCTGGAAGATGGCGGCGCGCCCGGCGATGTTCCTGCGGGAGACTCTGCTGACCAAGCCGGCGGAAAATATCGCCGCTCTCGCGGCGGAGGCGACGAAGGGCAAACACGGGCTCGCGGCGGCGCACGCCCTTTCGGCGGCCGTGCGGGAAGCCGTGGAATATCGGCCGGGCGCCACCGGCGCGCTCACCACCGCGGCGGAAGCGCTGACGCAGGGCGCTGGGGTCTGTCAGGATCACGCGCATCTCCTGATCGCAAGCGCCCGCTCGCTTGGCGCGGCGGCGCGGTATGTCGTCGGCTATCTCTTCGTCATGGAGGGGGAGGACACTCTGGTTTCACCAGAGCAGGAGACTCACGCCTGGGCGGAAATCTGGGTCGACGGGCTCGGCTGGGTCGGCTTCGACGCGTCGAACGGGGTTTGCCCGACCGATCATTATGTTCGCCTCGCGGCCGGGCTTGACGCCCGCGACGCGGCGCCGCTACGTGGTTCGGTCACCGGCGCGACCGAAGAACACCTTGAGGCCGATGTGCAGGTGACCCAGTCGCAACAATAACTGGGGGCGCTTATGACCTATTGTGTTGGTCTGAAGATCGACGCGGGCATCGTCATGATGGCGGATACGCGCACAAACGCCGGGCTCGACAATATTTCACGCTTTCGAAAGATGTTCACCTGGAACGATCCGGGTGAGAGGGTTCTGGCCGTCTGCTGCGCCGGAAACCTTTCGATCACGCAGGGCGTGTTGAGCCGGGTGAACGCGGCCATCGCGCGGTCGCGTAATGACGATAACGTCGAGACGATCCTGAGCGCGCCGACGCTGTTTCGCTCCGCGCAGCTATTCGGCGACGCGATGCGCGACGTGCAGGCCCGCCACCGGGAGACGCTTCAGGCGCAGGGCGCGGGGGCCGACGCCTCGATCCTGCTCGCCGGACAGCGCAAGGGCGGCGAGATGCGGCTCTACCTGATCTATTCCGCCGGGAATTTCATCGAAGCGACGCCGGACACCCCGTTCCTCCAGATCGGGGAGCATAAATACGGCAAGCCGATTCTGGACCGGGTCATCGAGCCGACGACGCCGATGGAGCGGGCGCTGAAGGCGGTGTTCCTGTCGATGGATTCGACGCTGCGCTCGAACCTCTCGGTTGGCATGCCGCTCGACCTGATCGTGATCCCCAATGATGAGCTGCGCTTTTCGGTTCAGCGCCGGATCGAGCAGGACGATGAGGATTTCGCGGCGATCTCGCATGGCTGGGCGGCCGCGATCCGCAACGCGTTCGAAACCCTGCCGGCGGTCAACGCCGAATAAGGGCCGCACCGCCGGTCCGGGTCTAGTCGTCGCTCAAGCGCTTGGCGGGGCGGGCGGTTTTTCCGCCGCCGCCAGCCGCGACTCCGCCGCCGCGATATAATCCCGGCTCCGCGGCGCCTCGGCGTGGCGGCGGGTCAGGATGATCTGGAAATTCACCAGTTTCCCGAAGCGGAAGCTGATCTCGGATGTGATCAGATAAAGATCCCACATCCGGAAGAACCGCTCATCATAAAGCTCCAGCACCGCTTCGCGGTTGGCGTGGAACCGCCGGCGCCATTCCCTGAGGGTGTCGGCGTAATGCATGGTCAGGATCTCGACATCCTTGACCAGGAATTTCGATTTCTCGATTGCGGGGAACGTCTCCGCCAGGCTGGGGATGTGCCCGTTCGGAAAGATGTATTTCTCGACAAAGGGCGGGTCGGAGCGATTCGGATTCGCCCGGCCGATGGAGTGGATCACCGCGATCCCGTCATCGGTCAGCAATTCGCGGATCTTGGCGAAATATTCGTCGAAATGGTGCGGGCCGACATGCTCGAACATGCCGACGGAGACGATACGGTCGAAGCGACCCTCGACCTTGCGGTAATCCTGCAGAAGGAACCGCGCCCGGTCGGCCACGCCGGCTTCCGCCGCCCGCTGGTTCGCGACGCGAAGCTGCTCTTTCGCCAGCGTCACGCCGGTGACATCCACGCCGGCGGTTTGCGCCAGATAAAGCCCCATCCCGCCCCAGCCGCAGCCGATATCCAGCACTTTCTGGCCGGGCTCCAGCTGCATCTTCGCCGCGATATGGCGCTTTTTCTTGAGCTGGGCTTCCTCCAGCGTCTCGTCGCCGGTTTCATAATAGGCGCAGGAATACTGAAGATCCGGGTCGAGGAAGAGCCGAAAAAGCTTTTCATCGAGGTCGTAGTGATGCGCGACATTGCGCTGCGCGCGCTCGGGCAGCACATGCCGGCGCAGTTTGCGGTGCAGGATACGCCCCATTTCCCGCGCCGCCGCGGGAGCACTGGCGAAGCCGCGCGCGCCGTTCTTCTTCGCGAGGGCCAGAAACTCGTAAAGATCGCCTTCCTCTACGATCAGATTGCCGTCCATGTACTGCTCGGCGAATTGCAGGCCGGGGTCGAGCCAGATCGCCCGCGCCGCCGCTTCGCTCGTCAGGCGCACCCGCGCGACGGGCGCGCCGCCGTCGCCGAAGGACTCCCTGCGCCCCGAGGGGAACACAACGTCCAGCGCGCCGATGCGGACGCCCCGCTTCAGCATTCCCGAAAGCCGATCTTCCCACATCTTCGCGTCCTTTTCGTGCCTCGTCGCGCCATACCCGATGAAGCGGACGATGTGAAGGAAAGCATGGCCTGACCCGCAAGCCCGCGCTAGTCTCGCGGGCGTAGATGGGGCGAAGGGCGGGGTATGTTGCGGTTGATCTTTCTGCTGTTCCTGCTCGCGGCGCCAGCTTCGGCCGAGTTGGCGATCAGCCTTGTCGGGGATGAGCCGACGCGACGGATCGTGCTGGAGAACCGCAGCGAATGCGCCACCGGCCCGTTTGAGTTCTCGCTCGATCTGAAAGGCGCCTCAGG
>JBBDTD010000121.1:0-1290 GCA_040904645.1 Paracoccaceae bacterium | reverse complement strand
ACTGTCGATGGCGTTCCAGGTGCTATAGGCCTTGAGCGCGGCGGCCTTCGCCTCATCCCACCACCAGACGGCCGGGAACGCAGGGTCCCGGGGCGGAAAGGGGTCCGGATGGCCGAACCGATCCCACCACGCGATGCGCTCAAACGGGGTGTAAAGCTGTGGGATCATGTAATAATTCCAGAGCAGAACCCGATCGAGCGCGCGGGACGCCGCCTCCAGCGCCGGGCGGTCCTCGGCGAAGATGATCCGCTCGATCAGGGCGTCCACCGCCGGATCGGCGACACCGCCGACGTTACGGGCGCCAACTTTTTGCGCGGTTTCCGACCCCCAGAATTCACGCTGCTCATTGCCGGGGCTTTCGGAATTGGCGACACCCCAGATCACCATGTCCCAGTCGAAACCCTCGTCCTGCGCGACGCGGCGGATATATTGCGGGCCGTCCACGATGCGGAAACTCGCGCGGAATCCCAGCTGCTCAAGGTTCTTGATGAACGGGTTGATCACCCGGCTCTGGGAATCCTGCGAGGAGAGGAATTCGATCTCGAAAGGCGCGCCGTCAGGGCCGGAGAGGGCGCCGCCCCGCACCGCGTATCCCGCTTCCGCCAGAAGCTCGGCCGCGCGGCGAAGCTCGCGCCGCGCGCGGCCCGAACCATCGCTCTTCGGCGCCGTCCACGGGGGGCCGAAAACCCCCGGCGGGATCTGGCCCCGCAGCGGCTCCAGCAGCGCCAGCTCTGCGCCTTCGGGCGCGCCGGCCGGCATCAGGCTTTCCGTGCCCTGAAAGTAACTTTCCGGGCGGGCGTACTGGCCGAAATAGATCGTCTTGTTGGTGTATTCGAAATCGAAGGCGAGGGAGATCGCTTCGCGCACCCGACGGTCCTGGAATTTCGCGCGCCTGAGGTTGAAGGCGAACGCCTGCACCTGTTTTGGCCCCTCGGTCGGGATCTCGCCGCGCTTGACGAAGCCCTTTTCGACCGCGCCGAATTCATATTGTTGCGCCCATTTCGAGGCGGAGTTTTCCTCACGGTAATCGAAAGAGCCCGATTTGAATCCTTCGAAAGCGGCGTCCGCGTCGAGGAAAATCTCGTAGCGAATGCGATCCATATTGTGCATGCCGCGATTGACCGGCAGATCGCGGCCCCAATAATCCGCGACGCGCTCAAACTCGACGAAGCGCCCCGGCTCGAACCCGCCAATGCGGTAGGGGCCGGAGCCGAGCGGCGGCTCCAGCGCGGAGCGGTCGAACTCCTTCCCCTCCCACCAATGTCTCGGCAGGACGGAGAGCTGGCCCAT
>JBBDTD010000120.1:0-1295 GCA_040904645.1 Paracoccaceae bacterium | reverse complement strand
CCGCTGGCGACGGATCAGACGCTGATTGTCACCCTCAACCCGGGGCGCGCGCCGGACCCGACGCTGATTTATGACGATTACCAGTTCGATCATCCCGTCTTTGACGCCGCCGCCCTCCGCAGTCAGCGGGCCATGCCTGCCATCCAGGGGCAGAACCGGTATCGGTTTTGTGGCGCCTGGCTGCGCTATGGCTTTCATGAGGATGCGCTCGCAAGCGCCGTGGCCATGGCGGACGATATGGGGATTACCCCGCCATGGTGACATCGCCGCAGATCTATACCGCCACTGTCATGCACAGGCGGTTGTTCCCGAAGAAGAACGCCTTTTCCTATGGCGTCTATTATCTCGCCCTGCCGTTGCCCGCCGCGCCGGTGCCGGGACGCCTCGCCAGTTTTCACGCCCGCGATGTGGGGCGGCGGGACGGCAGTGACCCGACGCCGTGGGTGCGGGGCATTCTGAACGATCACGGCCTCAATGATCTGACGGCCGAGATTATTCTCGTCACCATGCCGCGCGTGCTCGGCCATGTGTTCAATCCGGTCAGCTTCTATCTCTGTCTGGACAGGGCGGCGACGCTCCGCGCGGTGCTGTGCGAAGTGCATAACACCTTCGGGGAGCAGCACAGCTATCTCTGCGCCCATGCCGATCACGCGCCGATCACCGGCAAAACCTGGCTGGAGGCGGAAAAGCTGTTTCACGTCTCGCCGTTTCTGGATCGCTGCGGCCGCTATAAATTTCGTTTCGATCTGACGGACGAAGCCCTCGACATCCGTATTGACTATTATGACGCGGCCGGGAAAAGACAGCTTGTCACCGCGTTGAACGGGCGCTTTTCGCCGCTGACGCAGGGCGCGCTGTCCCGCGCCTTCTGGCGTCATCCGCTGGTCACGCTGAAGGCCCTCGGGCTGATCCACTGGCAGGCGTTGCGGCTTGTGCTGCGCGGCATTTCCCTCCGCGCGAAACCGCCGCAGCGCGCGGCGAAGGTGAGCGTCAGCCGCCGCCCCGAAAAAAAGCCGGAGGATAAACGCATTGCTTCATAAATTTGGCCGAGCAGAGGAACAACATGTTTGACCGACAGGTAACAACCCGATTTCTGGAAACCCTCAACCGCATCCGCTACGGGGCGCTGACCGTTTCCTTGCCGGACGGTAAAATCCGTCATTTTCAGGGGCCGGAGCCGGGCGCCGAGGCAACCTTGATCCTGCATGACTGGCGGGTGATCGGATCGGCCCTCCGGCGCGGCGATATCGCCCTTGCCGAAACCTATCGCGACGGGCTGTGGGATTCGCCCGACC
>JBBDTD010000119.1:0-7722 GCA_040904645.1 Paracoccaceae bacterium | reverse complement strand
CCGCGCCGCGGCGCTTATGCCGCCGATGCGCTAAGCGGCGCCAGCCCGAGACCGCTCTGGAGCGCCTGAAAGGACAGGAGCGTATCGGGCGAGTCGATTTCACCCCGCGGATCGGGGAGAGGACGAGTCCTTCACCGGTCAGGTCGATCGTGGGCTGGAAGTTCACGCCGATTTCGCGTTGCGCATGGATCGCCATCCCCTGTATCGGACCCTTGTATCGGGATCGCAGGGTGCGTGGTCCGTGCGATGCGCCGGGATAATCGTCAATAAAGAATCGAGAACCCGTTGATTTTTCATGGATTGGCGCGAATATCCGGCTGAAATCCACTGAGGAGGGGATCATGGCGGGTTCGGCGTATGATGACGGGCTTGAACGACGGCGGGCGAACCATGCGCCACTGTCGCCGCTCGGCTTTCTCTCTCGCGCGGCGCAGGTCAGCCCTGAAAGGACCGCGATCATTCATGGCGCGCTCCGCCGCGACTACGCATCCTTTTACGAGCGCTCGCGCCGCCTCGCCTCCGCGCTCGCGTCGCGGGGGATAGGCAGGAACGACACTGTGGCGGCGTTGCTTCTGAATACCCCGGCGATGCTGGAGGCGCATTACGGCGCGCCGATGGCGGGCGCGGTGCTGAACGCGCTCAACACCCGGCTCGACGCCGCGACCATGGCGTTCATCCTCGACCACGGCGAAGCGAAGGTTTTGATCGTGGACAGCGAACTCTCTCCCGTGGCGGCGGAGGCGCTGAAACTGGCGAAGGCGCGGCCTCTCGTGATTGAATACGCCGATCCCGAAAGCGGGATTCCCGCCAGCCTCGGCGCTGCGGATTACGAGGATTTCATCGCCGGCGGCGATCCGGAATTCGTCTGGGCGCCGCCCGGCGACGAATGGGACGCGATCGCGCTCAACTACACTTCCGGCACCACGGGGGACCCGAAGGGCGCCGTTTACCACCATCGCGGCGCCACGCTGCTGGCGCTCGGCAACGCGCTTCATGCGCGGATGGGGGCGGAAAGCGTCTATCTCTGGACCTTGCCCATGTTTCACTGCAACGGCTGGTGTTTCCCTTGGACGGTGAGCGCGGCGATGGGGACACATGTCTGCCTGCGTGCGGTCAGGGCGAAGCCGGTATTCGACGCCATCGCCGATCATGGCGTCACCCATCTTTGCGGCGCGCCGGTCGTGATGCAGACGCTGCTGCAGGCGCCGGAGCCGGAACGGCGTGAGTTCTCACACAAGGTCGGTTTTCTGACCGCCGCCGCGCCGCCGCCGGAGTCGGTTCTTTCCGCGATGGCGGAGGCCGGGTTCAAGGTCACCCATCTTTACGGCCTCACCGAAACCTATGGCCCCTCGGTGGTCAATGAATGGAAACCGGAATGGGACGCGCTGCCTGCGCACGAGCAGGCGGCGAAAAAGGCCCGTCAGGGCGTGCGCTACATAGCGCTCGACGATCTGACGGTGCTGGACCCCGAGACCATGGCCCCGGTCCCGCCGGACGGCGAGACGATCGGGGAGGTGATGTTCCGCGGCAACGTGGTGATGAAGGGCTATCTGAAGAGCCCGGAGGCGACATCGAAAGCTTTCGACGGCGGCTGGTTCCATTCCGGCGATCTCGGCGTGATCCACCCGGACGGCTATATCCAGCTCAAGGACCGCTCAAAGGACATCATCATCTCCGGGGGGGAGAATATCTCCTCTATCGAGGTTGAGGAGGCGCTCTTCAAGCATCCCTCCGTCGCCGCCTGCGCGGTGGTCGCGCGCCCCGATCCGAAATGGGGGGAGACGCCCTGCGCTTTCGTCGAGCTGAAACCCGGCGCGATGGCGAGCGAGGCTGAGCTGATCGCTTTCGCCCGTGCGCGGTTGGCCGCGTTCAAGGCGCCGAAAACCGTGGTGTTCACGGACCTGCCGAAAACCTCCACTGGCAAGATCCAGAAATTCGAGCTGAGAAAGCTGGCCGCCGCGCTTTAGGCGGCAACCAGGGCGCGGCCGCCCACGCGCCGCCGCTGGACGGCGCCGACGGCTGAGGCTAAAGACCGGGCATGGCCGAAAACAAGGGTGAGGATGGGCGGGCGGAGCGGGCGGAACGGCTCGCGGCGGCGCTGCGTCGCAATCTCCGCCAAAGGAAATCGCAGGCGAAATCGCGGGAAGATCTTTCCGGTCTTGACCCGAACCGCAAGGACACGCCCCTCAATCGCCCCAATCTGCCGGAGAAAGGCGATGGGGGCTGACGTGAAGCGGCCCTGAATCGCAACGGCCAAGAGGAATACACGCATGGACAGCATCATCGTCAGGGGCGGCGCGGCGCTCAGCGGCCGCATTCCAATCAGCGGCGCGAAAAACGCCTGCCTCGCGTTGATGCCCGCGTCGCTGCTGACCGAAGAGCCGCTGACGCTGACCAACGCGCCCCGCCTCGCCGATATCCGAACGATGACCGCGCTTCTCTCCTCGCTCGGCGTTGAGGTCGCGGCGCTTCAGGAGGGGCGGGTGCTGGCGCTCGGCGCGCACGGGCTTTCGTCGCATCTGGCGCATTACGACATCGTGCGGAAGATGCGCGCCTCGATCCTCGTGCTTGGTCCGCTTCTGGCGAGGGAAGGGCGGGCGGTCGTCTCGCTTCCCGGCGGCTGCGCCATCGGCGCGCGTCCCGTGGATCTCCACCTGAAGGGGCTGGAGGCGATGGGCGCCGAGATGGATCTGCGCGAAGGTTATGTCCACGCCGCGGCGCCGGGCGGACTGCGCGGCGCGCGTTTCGCCTTTCCCTTCGTATCCGTTGGCGCGACCGAGAACCTGCTGATGGCCGCGACGCTCGCCAAGGGCGTCACCGTGCTTGAAAACGCGGCGCGTGAGCCTGAGATCGTCGATCTCGCCCGCTGCCTCCGGGCGATGGGCGCTGAGATCGAAGGCGAGGGAACCGGGACGCTGACCATTCAGGGCGTCGACCGGCTGCATGGCGCGACGCACCGGGTGGTCGCCGACCGGATCGAGCTTGGCACGTATATGATCGCCCCGGCGATCGCCGGCGGCGAGGTGCTGCTGGAGGGCGGCGAGCGCGCCCT
The DNA here is from genome assembly GCA_040904645.1 of Paracoccaceae bacterium. Taxonomy (GTDB): domain Bacteria; phylum Pseudomonadota; class Alphaproteobacteria; order Rhodobacterales; family Rhodobacteraceae; genus Pikeienuella. The sequence goes on along the minus strand of JBBDTD010000119.1, from coordinate 4,670 downwards.
GGTCGCCGCGTTCGCCGACCGCCTGGAAGCCGCCGATATCGAAGTGGCCCAAGAGCCGGAGGGCCTGCGCGTCAGGCGGCGGAACGGCGTGATCCGGCCGATTGATGTCTCGACTGCGCCCTTTCCTGGCTTCCCGACCGATCTTCAGGCGCAGATGATGACGCTCCTGACGCTGGCCGAAGGGTGGAGCCGGATCGAGGAGACGATTTTCGAGAACCGCTTCATGCATGTGCCTGAGCTTTCGCGCATGGGCGCGAAAATTGAGGTGGATGGCGGCGTCGCCAACGTGACTGGCGTGGCCACGCTTCGCGGCGCGCCGGTGATGGCCTCCGACTTGCGGGCCTCGGCCTCGCTGGTGCTGGCCGGGCTTGCGGCGGAGGGTGAAACCGTGGTTTCTCGTGTCTATCATCTGGATCGCGGTTATGAGCGGGTGGAGCAGAAACTCTCCGCCTGTGGTGCGCGGATCGAACGGATAAGCGGGTAGGCGATGGGGCGGGACGACGCGAGCGATGCGACTTTCGAAGCCGGCGGCGAGGCGCCGATCCGGCTCCGGGCGGAAAGCGTCGAAGACCTCGCGGTCATTTCCGCGCTGACACAGGATGCGGTCGGCAAGGTCGCGAATGTCCGCTACGCGCCCCGCCAGCGCCGGTTCTCTCTGCTGATCTATCGCTTCCGCTGGGAAGACCGCGCCCGCGCCGCCAAGGAAAAGCGCCCCTATGAGCGGGTCGCCGCCGCGCTGACATTCGACGATGTGGTGCGCGCGCGGGCCGTCGGGCTTGACCCGCGGGAAAAGGACGCGGTCTTCAACCTGCTGGGCCTCAGCTTCGAGCCGGCCGAAGACGGCGCCGGCGTCATCACCGTCTCCTGTTCGGGCGGCGCCTCGCTCGCCATGCAGGTGGAATGGGTCAGCACCCGGCTGGTGGACCTGACCCGCCCCTGGGCGGCGGGCGGTCAGCCGCAGCATTACTAATCGGCGCCGCCGCGCGCGCTGCGCCAGGGCTCATCAGAGGTAAGATCGCCGCCATGCCGCTTCGCCTTTTCCACGACCAGCCGGATTTTGAACTGCGTTTCGATGCGCTGCTCGGCATGAAGCGCGAAGCGGATGGGGATGTCGACGCGGCGGTGGCGGCGATCATCGCCGATGTCCGCGCCCGCGGCGTCGAGGCGGTGGTCGAGTTGACGCGCCGCTTCGACCGGTTCGAGGCGATGCCGGAGACGCTGCGCATCAGCGAGGCGGAGATCGACGCCGCCATCGCCACCGTTCCCGCCGCAGATCGGAACGCGCTGGAACTCGCGGCCGGGCGTATCCGCGCCTATCATGAGCGCCAACTGCCCGAGGATGCGCTCTGGACCGACGAGACCGGCGCGACGCTCGGTTGGCGCTGGGGCGCGGTGGACAGCGCCGGGCTTTATGTGCCGGGCGGATTGGCGAGTTATCCTTCCTCCGTGCTGATGAACGCCATTCCCGCGCGGGTCGCCGGGGTCGGGCGGCTAGTCGTCGCGGCGCCGACGCCGGGCGGGCGCGCGAACCCGCTGGTGCTTCTCGCCGCGCGGCTCGCCGGCGTCGATGAGGTCTACCGCGTCGGCGGCGCGCAGGCCATCGCCGCGCTCGCATACGGCGCGGGGCCGATCTTGCCGGTCGACAAGATCACCGGCCCGGGCAACGCGTTCGTTGCGGCGGCGAAGCGGCGGGTCTTCGGGCAAGTCGGCATCGACATGATCGCCGGGCCGTCGGAGATTCTGGTGATCGCCGATCGCGATAACGACGCGGACTGGATCGCGCTCGACCTGATGAGCCAGGCCGAGCATGACCAAAGCGCGCAGTCGATCCTGATCACCGACGGCGCCGATTTCGCGGAGGAGGTCGCCGCCGCCGTCGCGAGCCGGCTGGAGACGCTGGAGCGCCGCGCCATCGCCGCCGCCAGCTGGCGGGCGTTCGGCGCTATCGTTGTGGTGCGCGACCTTGACCAAGCCGCCGAACTTGCGAACCGCATCGCGCCCGAACATCTGGAGCTTTGCGTCGCGGACCCGGAGGCGCTTTCCACGCAGATCCGCCATGCCGGCGCGATCTTCCTCGGCGCCCATACGCCCGAGGCGATCGGAGATTATGTCGGAGGGCCGAACCATGTGCTGCCGACCGCCCGCTCCGCGCGCTTTTCCTCGGGGCTCTCGGTGCTGGACTTCATGAAGCGGACGACGCTGGCGCGGATGAGCCCCGGCGCGCTTTCCGCCATAGGCCCTGCGGCGGAGACGCTGGCGCGGGCCGAGGGACTGGAGGCGCACGGACTATCTGTGCGCCGGCGGCTCGATGCGATGAACAGGTGATACGATGGCCGGCGCGCCCCTTCCCCCCGATCGTCTGATCGACATCGAGCTTGATGCGGAGGGGCTTCCCGCTCCGACGTCAGAAATCGAGCAGGAGCGCAAGGTGGCGATCTTCGATCTTCTGGAGGAGAATGCATTCGCTTTGCCCGGGCGTGGCTCCGGCCCTTATCGGCTGTATCTGGCGGTGCGGGACCGGCGGTTGATTTTCGACGTGCGCACCGAAGCGGATGAAACGGAGGCGGAGTTCCACCTCTCCCTCTCTCCCTTCCGGCAGATCATCCGCGATTATTTCCAGATCTGCGAAAGCTATTTCGACGCGGTGAAACGCCTGCCGCCAAGCCAGATCGAGGCGATCGATATGGGCAGGCGCGGCATCCACAACGAGGGCGCGCGCGTTCTGCAAGAGCGGCTGGAGGGCAAGGTGGAGACCGACGCGCCAACCGCGCGGCGGCTTTTCACCCTGGTCTGCGTGCTGCATTTCCGAGGCTGAGCATGGTGGCCGCCCTTCCCGGCTCGGTGCTTTTCTGCTGCGATCATAACGCTGTCCGCTCTCCGATGGCGGAGGGGCTGGCGAAACAGCTGCTCGGCTCGGCGGTCTATATCCAGTCCGCCGGCGTCAAGGGCGAGATGGAGGTGGACGGTTTCGCGGTGGAGGTCTGCCGCGAACTCGGCGTCGACCTGACCCGACATCGCGTGAAGAGCTTCGATGATTTCGAGGACTGGGGAGAGGATATCGAAAGCTACGACCTGATCGTCGCGCTTTCCCCCGCCGCGCAGCGCCGGGCGCTGGAATATACCCGTCATCACGCCATCGAGGTCGAATACTGGCCGACCTTGGACCCGACCGGATTGGCCGAGGGACGCGAGGCGAAGCTCGCCGCTTATCGCCAGACGCGAGACCAGATCGTAGGGCGGCTCAAGGATCGTTTCGCCGTCTGACGGCGAGCGCCTTGCTTTTCCGGCGGATAGGAGTCATTTACCGCGCGCCCGGCTTGTCCGGGCGTTCACTTTTCGGAGACGGCATGGCCAAGGAAGAAACTCTCGAATTCCCCGGCGTCGTGATCGAGCTATTGCCCAACGCGACATTCCGGGTGGAGCTCGAGAACGGCCATGAAATCATCGCCCATACGGCGGGCAAGATGCGCAAGAATCGTATCCGTGTCCTCGCCGGCGACAAGGTGCAGGTCGAAATGACGCCTTATGACCTGACCAAGGGCCGCATCACCTATCGCTTCAAGTAAGCCCGTGCGCCTGATCCTCGGCTCTGCGAGCCCAAGGCGGCGAGAGCTTCTGGCGCAGATCGGCGTGATTCCCGATGCGATCCGCCCGCCGGATATCGACGAGACGCCGCGGAAGGCTGAAACTCCCCGTCCGTACTGCATCCGCATGGCCGCGGAAAAGGCGGAGGCCGTCAGCGCCGCTGGGGATGAGCTTGTCCTTTCCGCCGACACCACGGTCGCTGTCGGGCGGCGTATTCTCGGCAAGCCGGATGACGAGGCGGAAACCGAGCGGTTCCTGCGGCTCCTTTCCGGGCGCCGACATGCGGTGATCACTGCTGTCGCGCTGAGGCTTGGCGCGCGGCGCTGGGCGCGCGAAGTGGTGACCGCCGTGAAATTCAAGCGGCTTTCAGACCAGGAGATCGCCGCTTATATTCGCTCCGGCGAATGGCGCGGCAAGGCCGGCGGTTACGCGATCCACGGGTTGGCGGGGCCGTTGATTCCCTGGATTTCGGGGTCTTTCACCGGCGTTGTCGGATTGCCGCTGGCGGAGACCGCGAACCTGTTGCGCGCCGCAGGTTATCCCGTAGATCTGGAAGGGCCGGCGAAATGAAGGGACGTTTCATCGCCATCGACCCGGGCCCGCCCCTGATGGCGGCGCTGGTCGTCGATGGCCGGCTCGAAGATCTGCTGATCGACCCGCCCGATGACGGAGCGCCGCGGATCGAAGAGATTCACCGCGTGCGCGTGCGTCGCGCGATGCCGAAACAGGGCGCGGCGATGGTCAAGTTCGCCGACGGCTCCGCCGGGTATCTGCGCGAGGCGTCGGGGGTCGAGGTCGGCGAATTCACTCTGGCCGAGGTTACGGGCTTCGCCGAGGACGGCAAGGCGGTTCCGATGACCGGGCGGCGGCTGCACCGCGGCCGCTTCGCGATCCTGACGCCGCTGGCGTCCGGCGTGAACGTGGCGCGCGGACTGAAGGACAAGGCGGAGCGAGAGCGGCTGATGGAAATCGGCGCCGCGGCGCTTGGCGGCGCGTCAAGCGGGCTGATCCTGCGCTCCGCCTCCGAAGGCGCGGAGGCCGACGATATCGTGGCGGAGGTCGTCCGGCTTCTGGCGCGGGAGTCG
>JBBDTD010000118.1:0-7730 GCA_040904645.1 Paracoccaceae bacterium | reverse complement strand
CGGGCGCGGGCGCGGCCGGGCCGCTGGCGCAATCTTGGCGTCGCGGCGGCGGTGCTGATCGGGTATTTCCTCGCCCGCCTGGCGTTTGATCCGGCGGTGGATGCGGTCGAGGCGATCAACCCGGCGCTGTCCGGATATCTCGGCGGGCTTGGCCTGCCGATCCTCCTGGCCTGGCTGGCCGGCGGCGTGATGGCGGCCGGGGTCGCCTGGCTGATCGGCAAGGTGGCGCTGGGCCTGCGCTCCGACTACCTCGCCATCGCGACGCTCGGGATTTCGGAGATCATCGTCTTCATCGCCAAGAACGAGGACTGGCTGACGCGCGGGGTGAAAAATGTCACCGGCTTGCCGCGCCCGGTCCCTTATGAGATCGACCTCCAGACCACGCCCTGGTTTCTGGACCTGGCCGCGCGGCTCGGCGCGGACCCGGTCGAGGCGTCGTCGGTCTTCGTCAAGCTCGCCTATGCCGGGCTGTTCCTCATCGTGCTTCTGATCCTGCTCTGGCTGTCGGAGCGGGCGATCAGCTCGCCCTGGGGGCGGATGATGCGCTCGATCCGCGATAACGAGGAAGCCGCCGAAGCGATGGGCAAGGATGTCACCGCAAGACGGCTTCAGACCTTCATCCTCGGCTCCGCCGTCTGCGGGATCGCGGGGGCGATGCTGACCACGCTCGACGGGCAGTTCACGCCCGGAACCTATAATCCGCTGCGCTACACCTTCCTGATCTGGGTCATGGTCATCGTCGGCGGCTCCGGCAATAACTGGGGATCGGTGCTCGGCGGTTTCCTGATCTGGTTCGTCTGGATCGAGGCGGAGCCTGCGGGCCGTTGGCTGATGGATGTCGCGACCTCCAGCATGACGGAGGGCGACGCGCTGCGCGCTCATCTGATCGAAAGCGCCGCCTATATGCGCATGATCCTGATGGGGCTGATCCTGCTCCTCGCGCTCAGGTTCAGCCCGCGCGGGCTGTTGCCGGAAAAGACGCGGCGGGCGGGTCCATTGCGGGTTGGACAAGGCGGCGGCGGATAATTACAGTCCGAATCTGCGAATAAATCCTATTTACGCGGGCGGTGATGATGGTGGCGCAAAAGCGCATCCTTCTGGTGATCGGCGGCGGCGTCGCCGCTTACAAATGCCTTGAGCTGATCCGCCGCGCGAAGGAGCGCGGCATCGCGGTCACGCCGGTGATGACGCGGGCGGCGGCGGAATTCATCACGCCGCTTTCCGCTTCCGCCCTCGCGGGCGTCAAGGTTCATCAGGAGCTTTTCGACCTGACCGCGGAAGCGGAAATGGGCCACATCCAGCTTTCCCGCTCCGCCGATCTGCTGGTCGTCGCGCCGGCGACCGCCGATCTGATGGCGAAAATGGCCAATGGCCATGCGAATGACCTCGCCTCCACGCTGCTGATGGCGACCGACAAGAAGGTGCTGATCGCGCCGGCGATGAATGTGCGGATGTGGGGCCACCCGGCGACGCGGCGCAACCTCGCCATGCTGCGCGAGGACGGGGTGGAGGTTGTCGGCCCCGATGAGGGCGACATGGCCTGCGGCGAGTTCGGGCCGGGCCGCATGGCGGAACCGGCGGAGATTCTGGCGGCGATCGAACGCCTGATCGGCGCCGACCGGCCAGCGGGGCCATTGGCCGGGCGGCGCATCCTCGTCACTTCCGGGCCGACGCATGAGCCGATCGACCCGGTGCGCTATATCGCCAACCGCTCCTCCGGCAAGCAGGGCATGGCCATCGCGGCGGCGCTCCGTGACGCGGGCGCGGCGGTGACGCTGGTGTCCGGCCCAACGACCGAGCCGGCGCCCGGCGGCGTGAAACTGGTTCGGGTGGAAACCGCGCGTGAAATGCTGGCGGCGGCCGAAGCCGCGCTTCCCGTCGACGCCGCCATTTTCGCCGCCGCCGTCGCCGACTGGCGCGCGGCGGAGGAATCCGGCCGCAAGCTGAAAAAGGACGGGACCGGCGATATCCCGGCGCTGAAGCTGGCGGAAAACCCCGATATCCTCCGCACGATCTCCACCTTGCCGCCGGGGCGCCGGCCGCCGCTCATCATCGGCTTCGCGGCCGAAACCAATGATGTGCTGGCGAACGCCGCCGCGAAACGCAAACGCAAGGGCTGCGACTGGATCGTCGCCAACGATGTCAGCGGCGATGTGATGGGCGGCGCGCGCAATCGCGTCACGCTGATCGACGATCATGGCCACGAGGACTGGCCTGAGGCGGCGAAGACCGAAGTCGCGCGCCGGCTCGCCCTGCGCATCGCAGATTGGTTCGGCAGGGAGACGGCGCGATGCTGAGCCCGCCGGTCATCACCCTGTCGGCGCTGCCGCATTTCGACGCCGCCCTGGGCGCGCCAGCCTATGCGACCGCCGGCGCCGCAGGGGCGGATCTTCGCGCGTCTTTTGCGCCTGATGACCGCGCGGCCGGGCTGACGCTCGCGCCCGGCGCACGCGCGCTGGTTCCGACCGGCCTCGCCATGGCGATCCCCAATGGGTTCGAAGCGCAGATCAGACCGCGATCGGGGCTGGCGCTTCGCCATGGGCTGACCGTGGCGAACGCGCCCGGCACCATCGACAGCGACTATCGCGGCGAAGTGAAGGTGCTTTTAGTCAATCTCGGCGATTCTCCGGTCGAAATCGCGCATGGCGACCGGGTGGCGCAGATGGTGATCGCGCCCGTCGTTCAGGCCGGTTTCGTCGTTGCGGAACTCGATGAGACGCACCGCGGCGCCGGCGGTTTCGGCTCCACCGGCGTCAACGGATGAGCGCGCGATGCTGAAATTCTCCCGCAAGACCCTGCTCGCCTTCGAGGCGGTTCTCGACATCGCCTATAACGCCCGCCCCGACCCCGTGCAGTCGAAGGACATCACCCGCCGGCTCGGCATTCCGCAGCGGTATCTGGAGCAGGTGATGCAGCAACTGGTGCGCTCGGGCGTTCTGAAAGGTACGCGCGGGCCGCGCGGCGGCTATACGCTGGCGCGAGAGCGACGGCGCATCACCGTGGCGGAAATCATCCGCATCGTCGACGCGGCCGATACCGAAACGGAAGAGCCGCCCCCCGCCTCCGCGCTCGGGTCCGAGGTCGCGCGCCCGCTCTGGCGCGATGCGCAGGAGGCTGTCCTGCGGGAACTTGAAACCGTGACGATGCAGGACCTCTGCGCGGAGGCTGAGGGAAAGGGGGTCAAACGCGGCGGCTCCGCACCGGACTTCACGATATGACCGCAGCGATCGGCAGCTTCGTTATGAGACCAGCCGCCACGCCGCCTTCGCCGCTTCCCGCCGCGGGCGGCCGCACTCTCAGCCGGGCGAATGCGCAGCGGCCGCTCGTCACCGTGCATTTCGGCGCGCATCGGACAGGCAGCACCTCGATCCAGACCGCGCTGGCCGATTACGCGCGGGCGGCCGGCGTTGGGAAAATACGTATGATCGGGCCGGATGAGCTTCGCCCGGACGTCACGATGATCGTCAACTTGCTCGCCGCTGCGCCGGGCCTGCCCTTTCTGGCGACGCCGCTCCTGCTCAGATGGGTCGCGCCGTCCGTTCATGGCGCGCTCCATGCGCCGGGCGACTCCGTGGTGGTGTCCGATGAACAGTTTCTGGGCGGACAGGAACAGTCCTTGCTGGAGCCGCGCGGCCTCTATCCAGACGCCCGGCGCCGGGTCGAGGTCGTAAGGTGGCTTCTCGGCGGGGCGACGCCGCGCGCCGTTCTGACCGTTCGCCCGTACGCGGATTGGTTCGCCAGCGCCTACGCGTGGACCATCGTGCGCGCCCCGCTGCCGGAGCCGAGGGAGCTGGCGGCGCAATGGGCGCGCTTGCCGCGCGGCTGGCCCGAAGTGGTTCGCGATATCATGGCGGTGTTCGGGGCTTGCGAAGTCGTGGACTTCGCCACGCTCCGCCAGCGACCCCGTGCGGTGCTGCGCCGGCTCGTCGGCGACGCGGCCGCGGATATCGAAGGGCGGCATGACGGCCGCAGCCTGCCTGCCCGAGGCGTGGCTGAAGTGCTCCGCCGCCGCGCGGCGGGCGAGCCCGTCGATCTTGGCGGACTCGCATCATTGCGGCGCGATTTCAGACAGGGCCGAAAATTCAACCCGTTCACATTGGATCAGCGGCGTGCGCTCAACGCCCGCTATCAGCGCGATCTCGACGAAATCGCCGCGCTCGGCGCCGGAATCCGGCGCCCAAGGGCGACCCCGCAGGCGGCGCCCGGCGAGGCGCCTGCCACAATCACCAATCCGAGGACCCTGAATTGACCCTACGCGCGCATGGACGCATCTATGACGACATCACCGGCGCCATCGGCGGCACGCCGCTGGTTCGCTTCGCCAAGCTCGCCGCCGACGCAGGCGTCGAAGCGGAGATCTGCGGCAAGCTGGAGTTCTTCAACCCGCTCGCCTCGGTGAAAGACCGTATTGGCGTGGCGATGATCGACGCGCTCGAAGCGGAGGGGCGGCTCTCGGCCAGCGCGATGATCATCGAGCCGACATCCGGCAACACCGGCATCGCGCTGGCCTTCGCCGCCGCGGCCCGCGGGTATAAACTGACGCTCTGCATGCCGGAATCGATGTCGATGGAGCGGCGAAAAATGCTGCTCCTGCTCGGCGCGCGGCTGGAGCTGACCGACCCGGCAAAGGGCATGAATGGCGCCATCGCGCGGGCGGAAGAACTCGCGGCCGAAACGCCGGGGGCGGTGATACCGCAGCAATTCTCCAATCCCGCCAATCCCGCGATCCATGAACGCACGACGGCCGAAGAGATATGGACGGATACGGGCGGAGAAATCGACTTCTTCGTCTCCGGCGTCGGCACCGGCGGCACCATCACCGGCGTCGGCCGGGTGCTGAAGGCCCGCCGCCCTTCGGTCAGGATCATCGCCGTCGAGCCTGAGGACAGCCCGATCCTGTCGGGGGGGGAGCCGGGCCCCCACAAGATTCAGGGCATCGGCGCCGGGTTCGTGCCGGAAATCCTTGACCGGGCGCTGATCGACGAGGTTCTTACAATCGGTAACGAGACCGCCTTTGACACCGCGCGCCGGCTAGCCCTGCTCGAAGGCGTGCCGGGCGGCATTTCCTCCGGCGCGGCGATCGCCGCGGCGCTGGAGCTGGCGGAGCGGCCGGGCATGGCGGGCAAACGCATCGTGGCGATCCTGCCGAGTTTCGCGGAGCGCTATCTGTCCACCGCATTGTTCGACGGGCTCTGATCTTCGCATGGTCGCCAAGGGCGTGGCGCGCTATATGGTGGTCAGGCGCAGGCTACGGGGCCAGGCTACGGGGCGTTGAGACCAATGGGTGAGACCTTCACCGCAGGAGAGCTGGAGCGATACGCGCGCCACATCATCATGCGCGAAATCGGCGGCCCGGGACAGCGGCGGCTGCGCGGCGCGAAAGTGCTGGTCGTCGGCGCCGGTGGGCTCGGCTCCCCCGCGCTGATCTATCTCGCAGCGGCGGGGATCGGCACGATCGGCATCGTCGATGACGACGCCGTCTCGCTCTCCAACCTCCAGCGGCAGATCATCCACAGCACCGCCCGCGTCGGCGGCGCCAAGGTCGAGAGCGCGAAGGACGCGATTCACGGGCTGAACCCGCATGTCGTCGTCCGCGCCATCAACGCCCGCGTGACCGAAGATAATGTCGAGGCGCTGATCAAGCCCTATCGGCTGGTGATCGACGGCAGCGACAATATTGAAACCCGATACTTGCTGAACCGGGCCTGCATCGCGCGCGAGGCGACGCTGATATCCGCGGCCATCACGCAATGGGAAGGGCAGATTTCGCTCTACAAACCGTGGGAGGGCGGCCCCTGCTACGAATGCGTGTTCCCCGAGCCGCCACAGCCGGGGCAGTCCATCTCCTGCGCCGCGGGCGGGGTGCTCGGGCCGCTAGCGGGCGTGATGGGCTCGCTCCTCGCGGTGGAGACGATCAAGGATATCGCGCTGGCAGGGCGCTCGCTGAACGGGCGAATGCTGATCTACAACGCGCTCGCCGCCGAAACACGGGTGTTTGAGCTGGAGAAACGCGCAGGCTGCAAGGCTTGCGGCGGAGCGCGCCGCACGGATTGAACGCGATCAGAGGTGTTTCGCCGCCTCTTTGCGCGCGAAACTTTTCATCGCCGCGCCGTGTTCCGCAAGGAATACGCGGACCCGTTCGGGATCGTGCTTCGAAAGCGATCTCAGCCACCAGGCCGTCGCCGTCTGGATGAACCACTCACGATCCTCGACACAGTTGGCGAGCCAGGACAGCACCCGCTCCCGGTGCGCGACCTCGTCCGGTTTGGGATGGCGCACCTTCGCCAGATGCATCGTGAAGGTGAGCGCGGCGCGGCGGGTCCAGAAATTCTCCGACGCGGTCCAGCGTTCCAGCTCATCCAGCCGGGCGGGATCGACGGCGACGCGCCGGTCCCCGGCGCTGGCCACGTGATCGGCGATGGCCCAGGAGTCGAGCTCCGGCACCCAGGAGGCGAGCAGGCGCCAAACCTCGCCATCTTCCTTGATCCGCGCCTGAATCAGAAGCTTCGCCGCCGCCACGCGCGCCTCATGGATGTCTGAGCGCCAGAGCGCGTCGGCGAGCGCGGCGCGCCCCGCGACATCCAGCGCCGCGCGCCATTCGGCCACGCACGCATCAACCTCCGCGTTCGGGAGCCCGAGATAAACGCGCGGCGTCTTGTGGTGGGCCGCCATCTGCAAAGCGTTTTCCGGGTTCGCGCGCGCATGGAGCGCGGCGAGCGCCTCTTCCCCCGTCTCCAAAGCTTCCCCCGTCTCCGAAGCCGTCACAGCCGTGTATTGACCCGTGGCTGCATGGCGATGCGCAATTCACCGGCGCCCTCTTTGCGCAACCCGTAAAGACGCCCGTCCTCCACCCAGTATTCAACCATGACGCCGCCATAGGAAACGCGGAGGCGGTTGTCTTTCGTCATATAGCCCTTGCGCCGGAATGCGGTGGCGGGTTTCGCCCAAGGCTCGTAAGGCGCGTGAAGATCCATCAACTCCACTTCGCCGCCGGCCGCGATCTTGAGAATGTGGACATCGTGGCACCATTTGCCTTCCCAGGCGGCGCTACCCCATTTGCCCGAAAACTTCGTCCATTCGGCAGGCACATCCGGGCCCGGCGTCTCCACCTTGGCGACTGTGAAAAGGTCGACGGTGTAACAATCGTCAACCATCGTTCGGTCATAGGGCGTCGGCCCCGACGATTTCGGAGCTTGAGTCGTACAGCCCGTCACCGCCAAGAGCGCCGCTGCGCACCACCGCCAGATTTTCATGCCTCGTCCCCCGCCGACGTTTCCACGCCGATCTTTACTTCCATGCTCGCGGGCAGACTACTCCACCGTAACCGATTTGGCGAGGTTTCTTGGCTGGTCCACATCTGTCCCTTTGGCCAGCGCGGCGTGATAGGCCAGCAGTTGCGCTGGCACCGCATACACAATCGGCGCGATGAACGGGTCAATCCGGGGCAAGACGATCACCCGCCAGGCGTCCCCGCCCGCCAGCGCGGCGCCGTTCGCGTCGGTGATGAGCGCGACCTTGCCGCCGCGCGTCATGACTTCCTGCATGTTGGAGACGGTTTTTTCGAAGACGGCGTCGGTGGGCGCCATCACGATCACCGGGACGGCGTCGTCGACGAGCGCGATGGGCCCGTGCTTCATTTCGCCTGAAGCGTAACCTTCCGCGTGGATATAGGAGATTTCCTTCAGCTTCAGCGCCCCCTCCATCGCCAGGGGATACATGGCGCCCCGGCC
>JBBDTD010000117.1:0-7736 GCA_040904645.1 Paracoccaceae bacterium | reverse complement strand
CGGGGGTCTGAAACCTCAGGCCGCGCCAATATCCGCGCGCGTCACCGCGACGGATTTGACCACCGCCGCGCAGGCGCTCCCCGGCTTGAGACCAAGCGCGGCGAGGGAGCGGCGCGTGATGCGGGCCAGCAATTTCTGCTCCCCCACCCGTAGCGCGACCATTGCGCCCGGGCCGCCGCCGAGATGGATTTCCTCCACCACGCCCTGAAGGATGTTGAGCGCGGAGAGGCCGGAGACCGGACCGGTGGCGAGGATCACGTCGTCGGCGCGGATGCGAAAGCGCACTTCGGCGCCGATCGGCGCGGCGAGCGTGGGCAGAAACACCCGGCCGGGGGCGAGGTCCAGTTCCGTCAACCCGTCATCATGTATGGCGGCGACGCGTCCGGTGAGGATCGCCCCGGCGAGCGCGGGGCCGATCACCGGGGCGAAGCGGGGGTCGGAGAGCAGTTCGTCAAGCGGGCCGGCGCGGAGCGCGCGTCCATCGCGCATCACCACGATGCGGTTGGCGAGGCGGGCGACTTCGCTGAGGGAGTGGGTGACGAGGAGGATGGGAGCGCCGGTCGTCTCCGGCAAGGCTTCGAGATAGGGCATCACCTCCTCCTTTCGCGCGTCGTCGAGGGCGGCGAGCGGTTCATCCAGGAGGAGAAGGCGCGGCGCGGTCAGAAGCGCGCGGCCGATGGCGACGCGCTGACGCTCCCCCCCTGAGAGCCCGGCGGGGCGCCGCGGGAGGAGCAGCGAGAGGCCGAGCGCCGCAATCACGGCTTCGCGATCGGGGCGCCGCCCGGCGCGGCAGGCGCGTGTTTCGGCGTAGCGGAGGTTCCCATCCACCGTAAGATTCTCAAAAAGCCGCGCGTCCTGAAAGACATAGCCGACGCCGCGCTTGTGAGCGGGGATGAAAGCGCCCTCCCCTTGCCAGGTCTCGTCGTCGAAGCAGACACGGCCTTCCACCCCCGGCTCCAACCCTGCGATCACCCGGAGCGCGGTGGTCTTGCCGCAGCCTGAGGGGCCGAAAAGCGCGGTGACGCCAGCGGTCGCGACCTCCGCCGCGAGGTCGAGGGTAAAGCCGGGGCGGCTCAGGCGGACGTCGAGGACAAGCGCCATCCCCTACCCCACCCGCGCGGGAAAGCGGCGGTTCGCGCCGTAGACGAACAGCAGCACCAGAAAGGAAAACGCCAGCAGCCCGGCGGAGAGGACATGCGCGTCAGCGTAATTGATCGTCTCCACCGCTTCGTAGATCTGGATCGAGATCACCTTGGTCGCGCCGGGAATGTTGCCGCCGACCATCAGCACCACGCCAAATTCGCCGATCGTGTGGGCGAAGGTCAGCACGATGGCGGTCAGGAAACCGCGTGCGGCCAGCGGCGCGGCGACGCTGAAGAAGGCGTCGCTCGGGCTGGCGCCGAGGGTGGCGGCCGCTTCCAGCGGCGCGCGGCCGATGGCTTCGAACGCGCCCTGAAGCGGCTGAACCATGAAGGGCAGCGAGTAGATCACCGAGGCGATGACGAGGCCGGTGAAGGAGAAGACAAGCGTCTCGCCCGTCATCCGCACCCAGAAACCGCCGAAGCCGGAATTCGGGCTTAACAGCAGCAGAAGATAAAAGCCGAGAACCGTGGGCGGCAGCACCAGCGGCAGGGCGGTGAGCGCCTCCACCACCGGCTTCAAGCGGCTTTTCGTGCGCGCCAGCCACCAGGCGAGCGGCGCGCCGAGGATCAGGAGCGCGGCCGTGACCACCGCGGCGAGCCGCAGCGTGAGGAGGAGCGGCCCGGCGTCCGGCGCTTCGATCATTCGCCCGCGTAGCCGTATTCGGCGGCGATGGCGCGGCCCGGATCAGAAGCGAGGAAGGCGAGAAAGCCTTCGGCCGCCGCGTCGTCTGCGCCGGGAAGAAGCAGGACCGCGTCCTGCCGGATCGAGGCGTGGGCGTCAGCGGGGACGAGGAAGTGCGAACCTTTCGGCGCGGCGCCGGCCACGCTGAGGGCGGAAACGGCGACAAAGCCGAGCTCCGCCGCGCCGCTGTCGACCAGAGAGAGGGTCTGGCCGATATTCTGGCCCATGACGATCTTCGGCTGAAGCTCATCCCAGAGGCCGAGTGATTGCAGAACTTCACGCGCAGCGACGCCATAGGGAGCGAGATCGGGGTTGGCGATGGCTATGTGGAGGACCGAGGGATCGGCCAGCGTGGCGGCGATATCCTCGCCCACCCGCCCGGGCGCCGCGCTCCAGAGCGCGAGCTGGCCGATGGCGTATGTGAAGCGGGAGCCGGCGACGGCCAGCCCTTCGGCTTCCAGCCGCTCCGGCGTCGCGGCGTCGGCGGAGAGAAGGACAGCGAAGGGCGCGCCCGCGCGGATCTGGGCGTAAAGCTTGCCGGTAGATCCTGTGGTGAGGCGGACCTCCTGGCCGGATTCGGCATTGTAGGCGGCGGCGATCGCCTCAGCGGCGCCGGCGAAATTCGCGGCGACTGCGACCAGCGGCGCGTCGGCGGCCCGGGCGGGCGCGGCGAGCAGCGCCAGCGTGAAGAGCGCGGCCGCGGCGGCTTTCACGGAGTGTTTCGGCAGGTTCATCGCGCCCCGGGACCAAATCGATATGTTTCACCGGACATATCACCGGGCCTTCGCCAGGCCGTCAATCGTTATTTCCCATCAGGGATATCGCGCAGCATAGCCGTCAGCGTCGCCACATCTTCCGCCGCGACCTCAGCCAGTTGCGCTTCAACGCGCCGATAGGCGGCGAGCACCGCCACGCCCTCATCGGTAAGCGCAGCGCCGCCGCCCTTTGCCCCGCCGCGGCTGCTGACGACCAGCGGCGCACGGAAGATGGCGTTCATCACCTCCACCAGCGACCAGGCGCGTTTATAGCTCATGCCCATGCGTCGTCCGGCGGCGGAGATCGAGCCGGTCTCGGCGATCAACTCCAGCAAGTCGGCCTTGCCGGGGCCGAGCATCGCTTCGGTTCCAAAAACGATACGAAGCCGCAGGAGCGCATCGGGCGTCGCCCCCGTCACCCGCTGGCGTCCTGACGGTGCGCGTGGCGCCAGACGATATAGGCGGCGCCGAAACCGGTGATTCCGGCCAAGGCGAATACGGTTTCGCGCGGCACCTCGAACACGCCGATCAACACGCCGGCGGCGGCGGCGGACGTAACCATGCAAAGGCTGTCGATCACATTTGAGCAGGCGACGAACTGGCCCTTGCGCCCCTCAGGCGCCTTCACCTGATATTCGACGTTGAGCGGCGTCACATAGAGTCCGGCGAACATCGCCATGAAAACCAGCGCGCCAAGCACTGGCCATGCGTCCACGCGGCCGAGGAATTCAGAAACGCTGAGTAATTCCCGCCGCCCCTCCAGCCCGGCGCCATAGTTCTGCGCGGCGGCGAAGAAGAGAAGCGAGCCGATCGCCATGCCCGCAGCGCCCCAGGGCGCGGTTTTCAACGTCACCCGCCCCTTCACGATGATGCTGTAGAGGACAGCGCCAAAGGCGATGCCGATGGAGAATGAGGTCAACAGGATCAACGCCACGTTTTCGGAAGCCAGAAGCGAGAATTTGGCGACCTGGAAGATCAGTGAGAGGAACGTCGCCGCAGCGAACCAGAACCATCCGAGCGCCAGCATGGCGAACATCGCCGGTTTTTCCGAGCGGCATTCCCGGATGATCTGGATCATCGCCACCGGCATGATCCAGTTCACCTTGGGCTTGGGCCCCTGCGGCGGCGCGGCTGGCGCCGCGAAGCTGGCCAGCCAGCCGATGATCGCGATCGCCACCACCGCGATGGAGACCATCAGCACGCCGCCCTCCGTCAGCACCAGTTTGGCGCCGAATATCTGCCCGAGAAGGATGGCGAGGAAGGTCGCACCCTGGATCAGCCCGTTGGCGGCCGGCATTTCATCGCGGCGCATGTATTGCGGCAGCACGCCGTATTTGATCGGCGCGAAGAACGCTGATTGCATGCCCATGAGGAACATCAGGCAAAAGAGGATCGGCAGGCTCTGGGTCATGTAGGCGACCGCGGCGATGCACATCAGCGCGATTTCGGCGAATTTCACCCAGCGCATCATCCGCGCCTTGTCCATGCCGTCGGCGATCTGCCCGGCGGTGGCGGCGCAAAGCGCGAAGGGCAGGATGTATAGCCCGGCGGAGATCTGGACATAGCTGTCCACCTCCCCCTGGCTGAGCGCGAGACTGTCGGCGAGCCGGTAGGTCAGGAGCGCGACAAAAGCGTTCTTGAAGGTCTGGTCGTTGAATGCCCCGAAGAACTGCACGCAGAAAAGCGGCCAGAACCGGCGGGTGCGAAAGAGCGCGAACTGATTGGTCGCAGCCTCGCTATGGCTCTCGCCCGCGGTTTCGACGCTCATGTGCCACCCTCCCCGTCTGTCGGCGCGGACTTCGCCACGTTGCGGCGCCGGGATCAAGCCCGCGCGGGGCGTACCGCCTCTACTCGTTTCCCGCCTTGCGGGCGTAACAGTCCTCGGCCTTGACCAGATCGTCGCCCCTGGCGTGCTCACGGATCAGGGCGATGGTCGCCTCCTCCACCGCGTGCTCCAGCCGCTCCATGAACTCGTCCTTCTCAAGCCCGGGGGGGATGGGTTTGAGGTACTGGATCGCGCCGGCGCGGCCCGGTTTCTTGCCCCATTCGCGCTTCGGCCAGATCGCGCCGAGCGATTGCGCTACAGGCACAACCGGGATCTGCGCCGCGTCATAGATGTTGAAAACGCCGGTGCGGTAGCGGGCGCGGGCGCCGAGGGCCATCAGCTCCCCTTCGGGATAGATCAGGATGGGGCGCCCCTGCCCCGCGACGCGGCGCGCCCCGTCACGGATCATGTCGGTCAGGCCCTGAGGGCCGCTTTCAACCGAGACCGCGATCAGGTCGAGCTTCTTGATCAGCGCGCCGAGGAAGGGAAGATCGGCCAATTCCTTCATCACCACGGCGCCGGCGTCGGAATGCGCGCCAAAAATCACGCAAACGTCGAGTTCGGACTGGTGCTTCGGGGCGAGCACATAGGGCGGCGGCGGCAGGTTTTCGCGACCGCGAATTTCGATCCGGGCGGAAAGTCCAACGCGGACCCACCATTGCACCCATCGGCACCAGCGCGCGATCTGCGCACGAGCGTCATCCGCTTGCACGAAACGGCTGGCGATGGCGATATAGGCCGCCCAGATGAAGGTGACAGCGTAGAAGACGATGTTGAAGAGGGCGACGCGCAGCGCGGTCATGAAGCCAACCCTGCGAGGCGGCGGCGCGCCTCCGCCTCGTCGCGTTTCATCTCTTGCATCAGCGCCTCCAGCCCGTCGAACTTGAGCTCCGGGCGCTGCCAGGACACAAGCCCGGTCGACACGCGGGCGCCGTAAAGGTCGCCCGAGAAGTTGAAGATATAGGTTTCCAGATTGGGTCGGTTTTCGCCAAACATCGGACGAACGCCGAGCGAGGCGACGCCGTCATAGGCGCCGGCGTGGGGGCCGTCCTTCACCTCCACCCGCACGGCGTAGACGCCGAAGCGCGGCGGCATCAGCCCATCAAGCGACTGGTTGATCGTGGGGTAACCCAGCTCACGCCCGCGTTTCGCGCCATGCTCCACCACGCCTTCGATGCGGTGGAGATGGCCAAGCATCCGCGTCGCGTCCTCCACCCGCCCTTCGGTCAGCGCGGCGCGGATCGCGGTGGAGGAGATGCCTTCGCCCCCCGCGCCGATCAATTCGGCCAGCGTGACGCCAAAGCCGAGCCACGCGCCGGCCTCGCTCAGATACGCGGTGTCGCCCGAACGTTTCGCGCCGAAGCGGAAATCGGAGCCGACGACGACATGGGAAAGACCGAGTTGGCCCGCGAGGATATCGGCGCAGAACGCCTCGGCCGTCAGCGCGGCGAAATCGCGGTCGAAACGAATGACGAAGAGCCGCTCGACCCCCAGCGCCGCCAGCCGGTCGGCCCGCGCGCCGAGGCGCATCAGCCGGAAGGGCGGCGCGTCGGGCAGGAAGACTTCGCGCGGGTGCGGCTCGAAGGTGACCACGCCGAGCGGGCCCTTGCCGCGGGCGAGGTCGAGCACCGCCTGATGCCCGCGATGCACACCGTCGAAATTGCCAATGGCGGCGGCGGCGCCGCGATCCTGCTCGCGGACCGCGTCCAGTCCTTCGATGATCCGCATCGCGCCTCGTTAATCCGCCGCTTGCCTGGCGGCGCGCAGCCGCGTCAGTCGAATTTCGCCGAAGGCGCCAAGACCAGCGCCTCGCCTTCAAGTACGACCGTATCGCCTACGGCGCACGCGCATTCAAGCGTAACGCGCCTGCGGCCATAATCGGTGGCGGCGACTTTCACCCACGCTTCCACCAGATCTCCGGGGCGGACGGGGGCGAGAAAGGTCAGCGATTGCTTCATGTAGATCGAGCCGTGGCCCGGCAACTGCTCGCCTATGATCGCGGAAATCAGGCCGGCGGTCAGCATCCCGTGCGCGATGCGGCCGCCGAAGATGGTGTCGCGCGCATAAGCGTCGTCGAAATGCACCGGATTGCGGTCGGTGGAGACGCGGCCGAAAAGCTCGATATCGCTATCTTCGATAACTTTCTTGAGCCGGCGGATCATGCCGATCTCGATATCCTCGATACAGATCGTCCCGCGCCGGATTTCATCCTGGCCGCTCGAATCATACATGGCGCCACCTTCTTTTCGCACATGCGAAGGGATAGCGCACTCGAAGCGGCCGCGCAAGAATATCAGGTAATATATGTGCGTTTAATTTCCCTCTTGCGAAATTTAATTACGAATTTCCCGCCGAAAATTGCGGCACGAGCCCCACGGGAGTTAGCGCGCGCGCTTGCAACATTGACGGGGTCCCGGCCTTCGTGTTTTTCGTCATCATGTTCAGAGACGCTTGAAATCAGGAAATCGAGATGGCGCCCCCCCGGAGATTTGCGCAGGCTGGTTATACGATCCCGGGAATGATGCTGCGGGAGGTGTTTCTGCTCACCCCGTTCCTCGCCCATTATGACAAGCTTTCCTGCCTGGAGGTCGGCGGCAACACCGGGCTTTGGCTTGAGGCGTTCTTCAACATCTTTGGCCCCCGCGTCGCGGATTACGGGGTTTACGAGCCGCTGCCGGGTAATCTCGCGCAGTTACGCGGAACGCTGGAGAAACGTGTTCGCGGCGCGGAGCGCGTGACCGTCCGGCCCTGGTGCGCCGGCGACAAGCCTGGCGAAGTGGTGCTGAATTACGACGCCGACGTTTCCGCCCTCGCCTCCGTTCTGTTGCCGGAGGTGAAACTGGTCGGCGGCAAGGTGCATCGCAACGACCGCCAGATCACCGTGAAGCAGGAGCGGCTGGACGAGCGGATCACCGAGATCGTCCATTTCATGAAGATCGACACCGAAGGTCATGAATGGGCGGTGCTGGAGGGGGCGAGCAGCGCCATCGAGCGCGGGCTGGCGCGCAATGTTCTGTTCGAGTTCGGTATTCACCAGAACGCGTTAGGCCAAAGCTTCAAACAGTTTTTCGAGATCTTCCGCGACAACGGCTATTCAATCTACCGCCAGATCAGCCGGGGGCATTTTTTCGGCTACGGCGCCATCGAAAAGGCGCGCTGGTTCGACGAGACGCGCGGGCAGCAATACATGGTGCTGGCCAGTCTGGACGGGCCGAGCGCGGGCTACAGGGGGCCGGCGGTCGTGCGGGGGGATGACTGGCGCGAGCGGATGGCGCTGGAGGTGTTGTATCGGGTGGGCGGGGTGCGGACGTGAGGGAGGCGATTCAAAACCG
>JBBDTD010000116.1:0-1304 GCA_040904645.1 Paracoccaceae bacterium | reverse complement strand
CGCCTACGCCGACCGCCGGGCGATCTTTCGCTACGACATGCATACCCTGCCGAACGAAGTTGGCCGCAGCATCGGAACCTCCACGCTTCTCGCCGCCTGGAACGCGGCGATCTATGTCGCGCAGATCGAGGACGAACGGCTCGAGGGCGTCATCCTGGACGGGGCCTATCTCGATGCGACCCGCGCGGTGCTGCAGAAGCATGGCGGGCTGTGGTTCCACGACGAATCCTACGTCATCACCCGGCGAAGGCTCTAGCCGGTGAGCGCGGCAGCAGCGGAAAGCGGACTGGCGGCCGCGCTCCAGCGGGGCGATTTCGTGCTGACCGCCGAACTCACTCCACCGGTATCGGGCGCTCCCGACGAACTGCTCGCGCTGGCCGAGCCGTTTCGCGGCCGCCTCGACGGGCTGAACGTCACCGACGGGCCGCGCGGGCTGGTGCACATGTCGAGCCTGGCCGCCGCCGCCATTCTCGCCGATCGCGGATTCGAGCCAATCCTCCAGATGACCTGCCGCGACCGCAATCGCATCGCCATGCAGGCCGATCTGCTGGGAGCCTCGGCGCTCGGCATCCGCAACATCCTGGCCCTGCGCGGCGACGAGCCCCCCGAGGACGATGGCCCGCCGGCCAAGGCGGTGTTCGATCTCGACAGCCGCGAACTCATCGAGATCGCGACGCGCATGGAGAAAGAGGGCACATGCGGCGGCGATCGTGCGATCGCCTCAAAGCCGCGCCTGTTCATGGGGGCCGCGGACACGCCGCTCGACCCGCCCGCCGGGTGGCCGCCCGACAGCCTGGTTGCCAAGGCGGATGCCGGGGCCCGTTTCATTCAGACACAGCTCTGCTTCGACATCGCGGTGATCCGCCGCTATGTCGCCGCGCTTTCGGCGGCCGGCCTTACCGAGCGCCTTCACATCCTCATCGGGCTCGGGCCGCTGGCATCCGCCCGGTCGGCCCGCTGGATGCGCGACAATCTCTGGGGCGTGCTCATCCCCGACGCCATCGTCGCGCGGATGGAGGCGGCCGCCGATCAGGCCGCCGAAGGGGTCGCGATCTGCGTCGAGCTGGTGGAGGCGCTGCGGCGGATCCCCGGCGTCGCCGGCGCGCATCTGATGGCGCCGGTGAAGCCTCTCCTGATACTCGACGTGCTGGCGGAGGTGTGGCCGCTGATGGCTGCCCGGCCGAAGCAAAAGACCAGGTGAGGCCCCGGACATGGCGCGAAACGTTCTTCTGATCGGCAGTGTTCCTCTCGGCTCGGCGGAGCGCGTCTTCGATGCGGTCGGTGGCCAGCTCGACGGTCTCGTC
>JBBDTD010000115.1:12544-42257 GCA_040904645.1 Paracoccaceae bacterium | reverse complement strand
CGTTTCCCGGCGCAGACGGATCACTTCGACTCGGCTTGCGGCGCCGCTGCGTTGCAGCTTGTCCGCGATTTCCAGTTCCTGCCGCGTAAGGTCCAGTTCTTCGGTCAGCCCCGATAACGTCTCCTCCAGATTGGCGCGGCGCGATCGGAACAGCGCCAGTTCATTGGCGCGCAGTTGTGCGAAATCCCTGCCGGACAGTTCGGAAGGAAAAGCCAGGGCGTCACGATCGTCCAGTTCGGCCCGAAGCCGCGCCGCGGTCGCGATAGCTGAATGATATGTCGCCGCCGCCTCATCAACGTTGGAGGCCGAGCGGGTTGGATCGAGACGCGCCAGTATCTGGTCTTTCCCGACGGTGTCGCCTTCGCGCACCGTGATCGAGGCGATGATGCCGCCGTCCAACGACTGAATCACCTGTTCGCGCGAACTGGGGACCACGGTTCCTTGTCCGCTGGACACTTCCACCAACGGGAAGAACCACGCCCAGCCGAGAAACAGCGCAAGCATCGCAAAGATCAGCCAGACGAGGCGGCGTTCCGACCGCGCGGTCACGCGCTCTTCGAACGCATGCGACGCGGTCACGCCGCCGCCTTTCCGGCGCGCAACTGCGCCAGCACCTGGCTTTTCGGCCCGTCCATGGCGATCGCACCGTTGCTGACCACGATCAGTCGATCCACGATCCTCAGCATCGCCGGGCGATGGGTCGCGACGATCACCGAAACGTCGGGTCCGAGACGCCCGAGCATGTCGATCACCGCAGCTTCAGACATCTCGTCGAAAGCGGCGGTGGGTTCGTCGAGCAGCAACACGCTCGGGCTGCGCAGCAGAAGCCGGGCCAGAAGCAGCCCCTGCTTCTGGCCGCCCGATAATCCCAACCCGCCTTCCAGAACCATGTGGTCCAGGCCTTCGGGAAGCCGGTGGACGAAATCCGCCAGCCCCATCCGATCGAGCATTTCCAGAACGGCTTCGTCGGCCGCCCTCGGCGCACCGAGAGTCAGGTTCTCGCGCAGGGTGCCGTGAAACAATCGCGCGCCCTGACCCATCATGCCGATATCGCGCCTGAGGTCGACCGGGTCGATAAGCCCCATGACCACGTTATCGACACGAACCTCTCCCGCCAACGGCTCCAGCAGGCCGGCCAGGCCCGACAGCAGGGTGGATTTCCCCGCCCCGTTACGCCCAAGAATGGCGACACGCTCGCCTGGAGCGATGGTCATCCCGCCGATCTTCAGGACCGGGATCTGAGGATCATGGCCGAACACGGCGTCCTTGAGCCGGAAGTCGCCGTGGATCACCGGTTTGTGGATGCGCTGCTCCTCGGGCGTTGCGTCGACCGGCAGCGCCATCAGGCCGTCCAGCGCCTTGCGCGCCACCTGCGCCTGCTGCCAGCGGTTCAGGACCTGGGTGACCGAGGCCAGCGGCGCCAGCATCCGCGAGGACAGTATGGACGCCGCCACGAGAACACCCATGCTCATGTCGCCCGCCATCACCATGGGCGCGCCGAAGAAGACCACCACGGCGAAGGCCCCGCCTTGCACCGTCTGCGCCCAGGAGGAGAGCCGGTTCATCAGATCGCGCAGTTCCATAGACGATCCGGCAGTGGTTTCGTTATAATGGTTCCACAGGTTCTGAAACCGCGCCTCGGCCTGCAACGACTTGATGTCGTCAAGCCCCTGGACCGCCTCGACCAGCATCGCGCTGCGCAGCGCGCTTTCGCGCATGTTCGCCTCCGCCAGACGGCGCAGGCGCTTCTGCGCCAGCAGGCCGGGCGCGATCAGCAGGACCATCGCCGCCAGCGGAACCCAGACGATCGGCCCGGCGATGTAGTAGAACAACGCGCAGAACAGCAGGAAGAACGGCACATCGGCAATCGCCGCAACAGTGCTGGAGGTCATCATTTCTCGCACATGCTCCAGCTCACGGATCTGCGAGATGAAGGTGCCGGTGGAGCGCGGGCGGGCGGTGTTGCGGACGCGGAGCGCGTGGCCGAAGACCCGGTCGGAGATCCGCAGATCCGCCGCCTTGCCCGCCACATCCGTGATCCGGCCGCGCGCGATGCGCATCACCAGGCCGAAAAAGGCGGCGGTCATCACGCCGAGGAACAGAACCCAGAGCGTGTTTATCGACTGTCCCGGCACCACGCGGTCATAGACCTGCATGGAGAAGAGCACGCCCGCCAGCGCCAGCACGTTGGCCACCAGCGAGGCGACCATGACGGCGCGATAGGGCGCCATGTCGGCCAGCGCGAGGCTGCGCAGCCAATCCGGGCGCCAGGGCGCGATGTAATCGTCAATCCGGCGGTCGGGGCGGGCCGCAATCGGACGCAGCACGAACAGCCGCCGCAGCCGCTGCGCAAACTCGTCACGCGCGAGCGGGGATTCCAGTTCCTCGTCGCCGGCCACGACGACACCGAACCCATCCGCCGTTTCCCGTTCGACCACCCCGATTTCGCCGCCGTCGAACTCGGCCACAAGCGGCAGGCGCAGACCCGAAATCGTCTCGGCCCGCGGCTCGGCCTCCCGAATGGAAAGCCCGACGGAGCGGGCGAGCACACCGAGCCGGTCCCGGTCGGCGGACCAGGCCAGATCGAGCCGCACCCGTTCGGGCGAGACAGCGATGCCGTAATGTGCGGCGACGCGCAGCACCGCATCCGTCCAGCCTCGATGGGCCATCGTCCCAGGCAGGGGGATGCTTGTTTGCGCGCCCACAGCCTCAGACCTCATAAGGCGCGCCGGACTGAAGCTCGTCCTCCAGCGCCGGCCCCGACATCGACGCGCCCCAATCTGTGGCGGTGGCGTCGTCGTCCGCGCTCCCGGACGGGGTCGCGGCGCTGGCGCCTTCCTCAGGCAGGCCCGCCGTCAGATCCTCGCCGCCTGTATCCGAGCGCAGGATCTCGTCCATCGTGACCGGATCGGATGCGGGCTCGTCCGCCTCCGGCGCCTCGCGCGTGTCGAGCGAGGCGAGGCCGAAACCTTCCTGTTCGCCGAAGGACATCAACGCGTCCGTCGTTACTCCCACCTCCCCCTCGATCGTCAGGGTAATCCCGTTCCCTGTAAATTCGCCATTGGCGTTGTCGAGCCAGTCGCCGGAAAGCGACACGCTGTCCTCCGCCGACCCGCGGATTGTCAGCAGGTTGCCGCCATCGGTCATGGCCTCGACCTGCTCCGGGGTCAGATCGGTGATCGAGTTGCTTCCGACAATCCCCAAATCGAGCGTTTCGACATTGGACAACCGCGCGGCAAGCTCATCGCCCGTCAGGCTTTCGCCCTGACGGAGCTGCACGGTGTCCTCGCCGCCGAGCCCGTTGATGCTCCCTCCGGTCGAGATCAGGCTGTCGTCGCCGGCCGTCGGCGATTGCGCGCCGAGATTGATCGTCATCGTATCAGTGACATCATCCGATTCGTCCGTCCCGTCCACCGTCCGCGCCGTCACGTTGATCTGGGTTCCCGCCGCCGCGCCGTCCGCATCGGTCAACGCGTTGGCCGCCTGGCTGAATCCCAGCGCGTCCAGATCTCCCTGGCTCAACCCGCTCAAGGTGTAGGTGTCGGTCCCCGCATCGTAGATCACCCCGTGGTCATCACCGGATGTCACGATCTCCTCGCCGATATAGAAGGAGGCGAACTCGCCGAGCCCCTGAAGCACCAGAGTCGTGGTTTCGACGCTTTGGTCCGGCGCGGCCTCCACCTCGATCTCCCCGTAGTCGGCCATCGACGCGTTCAGGTTCAGCGGCACGACGCCGCCTTCCTGCCCGAAGGAATTGGTGGGCGACAGCGTGACGCCGTTGGCGACCGGGCTCACCGTCACGGCGCCGATCTCCACCACGTCGACGCGGGCGTCCGATAGTTCGTTTTCTTTCGAGGTCACGGTCAGCGAGAGATTGTCGAGGGTCCCGCTCCAGTTCTGCGGCGGCAGGATGCCGACATAGCCCGGCAATTCCCCTTCGGCCAACACCCAGGTGTTCGTGCCGTCGCCGCCGCCCGCGTTGCTGGCCAACCCGGCCAGGCTGGCGTCCGCTGCGTCGTCCCCTGTATAGAGCAGGAAACCTTCCGGCAGGTTCGACAGAAGAACCGTGGTGATCACCTCGGAGCCGTCATCGTCGTTCAGGGCCAGATTCAGGTCGAGCCCGATCAGCGAGTCGTTGGTCGAATCCGCCGCCTCGCCCCCGGAAACGGGGCCGGACACAAGCGTAACGCCGTCATTGCTGATCTCGACCGGCAGGGTCGCTGCGCCCTCCGACGTCACCGCCGTCGCGCCGGTTTCGCTGTTGCGCACCCAGGCCTCTACCGTAACCTCGCCCTCGGTCATGGTCCCGGGCGTAAAGACCAGATCCAGCGGAACATCCATTTCGGCATTGTCGATGACGTAATACGTGCCGTCGTCGATGCCCTCCACGCCGCTGACCGCCTGGGACGTATAGGTCTCGCCATCCAGTGTCAGCGTCCCATCGCCCAGTCCGTTGGACCCGCCGATCTGCAGATAGAGCGTTCCGGCGTCGATCGACCCGTCCGCCCCGTCCGCCGGGTTGGTCACAGTCAGGTTCAGCGGGATCTCGGTGTCGCTTTCGGTCAGTTCGCCGTCGCCATCCGCCTCGCCCAGAACGATGGAGATATCGGCAGCGTCGGTCACCGGGACCACCTGAATCGCCGGGGTGGTCGTCTCCTCTATCGAGCGCCCGCCGACGATCGCCGAAGTCAGCGTGGCGTCGAGCACGAACGGTTGGTCAAGATTGTTGTCGTTGGCGTTGCCGGCGGCGGTGATCTCGATGCTGTTCATCAGATCGTCAAGCTTGGCCTGGACGTCTGCCGGAGTATCGCCGGGATCGGTCGTTATCGAGGCGGTCCAGACCTCCTGTCCGTCGATGACGGTGCGCACCATGCCGGTCGCCTCGGTCCCCGCGGGCAGATCGACGATGGTGACGGTCAGAACGCTGGGCTCCGTGCTTTGCTGCGTCACCACCGCGTCAATCATGTCCGACAGCAGGAAGCTCGTGTCCTCCGTCGCAGGCGTCCCGGTATATTCCCAGGTGTCGATGGTCGGCGGATCCGTGAGGTCGCCGCCGGGCTCGAACTCCGTCGTCAGCGTCCATTCGATGCTGTCGGACAGAACATCGGTCGCGACCCCGGACTGATCGCCGCGATCCTGGGTCTGCGCGGTGATGGTGATCGCCGCGTCTTCCAGCCCTCCCGCCGCTTCGCCCACGATGAAGGTCACCGGCACAACCACACCGCCCTCGTCGTTCACCGACACGGCGTCATCGCCTTCGTAGATCAACAGCCAGTTTCCGCCAGCGAGACTCTGGCCGCCCTCGACCGTCACGCCTTCGGGCACGCCCTCGACAATCACGCGGATCAGATGTTCGCTGCCGTCGCTGTCGGGCGTGGCGACGTTCAGATCGAGCGTCACCTGCCCGCCGGCGCTGGTCACCGTGACATCGGCGCCGGAAACGGAGCCGGCCCCGCCGCCAAGGTTGATGGCGTCGATCGTCAGGTCCGGCGGATCGGTCACCGGCGTCGCGCTCAGGTCGAAGCGCCCGGCGATCCAGTCGCTCGTCACCGGCTCGACACTACCGTCTCCCGGGTCGGTGATCTTGTAGATCAGATCGAACCCGCCCAGAGCGCCGTCGAGATGGTCCGCGCCCTGCGCGGAAAGCTGGGCCGCCTGCTCGGCGTTCAGCTGATAGTATTCAACGCCGTCCACCTCGACGGTCGGCAGACCGGCGTCCGACAGGGCTGTTTCCGATCCCGGCGCGCCGATGAAGAGCGTGAAACTCTCACCCTCGGCATAGGAGACCGGAACGCCGACGGTTTCGAGCGTCTCATCCTCATCGCCGTTCTGATGAACGACCTCCAGACCGATCGGTTGCAGCGTGTCCTCGGCCAGTTCGGCCCCGGTGGTGATCCCCGCTTCCGGAGATGGGGACACGGTGAAGCCCGCCGTCTGCGCGGCGCCGGTCAGCGACGCGCCGTCATTCTCCGTGGTCACGGGGATCACGCTGAATTCGACCTCGCCGCTGAAGTTCAGCGGAACCGTGATTTCCGCCTCTTCGAGCTGCGCCTGGCTCAGAACCCAGGCCCGGCCCTCGCCCGTCTCTTCCGGCCCGCTCAGCAGGGTTCCGCTCGTCAGGGCGAACCCTTCCGGCAGACCCGTGATCCGCATCGTCAGCGATTCCGAACCATCGGCGTCGATCAGGTCGACGGAGACCAGATCGGCCAGCGCCACGCTGTCCGCGCCCTCGTCGAGATCCGCCTCGGCATAGGTTCCCTCGGTCACGGTGACATCGGCCTCGTCGGCGACGCCGCGGAGCTCGATATTCATGTCCAGAGGCGCCGAGGCCGAGCTGTCGCTGTAGGTCGTTCCGCCGATGTCCAACTCGTCGACGGACTGGGTCGTGACGCTCAGGGTGAAATCGTCGTTGCTGTGTTCGGGCGGCTGAAGAGTGAGCGCGAGCGAGGAATCGAAGCTCTCGATAGTGACGCTGCCCCCCGTCACGGTCAGCAGGGCGCCATCATAGGTCAGCTCCGCGCCGTCCGGGATATCGGAAATGGTGACGTTGAAGATTTCAGACGGGTCCGAGCTGGTCGGACGGATATTCAATGAAATCCCGTCGTCTTCGTCGCCCTGCGTCCGCGCGGCGAGCGCCATCGTCACCTCGTCGGCGACAGGGGTGATCAGAATATTCTCAAGGAACGCCTCGCCGCTGACCGCCTCGACGGTCGTCCCGCCGTCATCGTCCTCATCGACGGCAAATGCTTCCACCTTGATACGAAACTGACCCGAGAAATCGTCCGCGGCGCGGAATTCCAGTGTGCCCAGCGCGTCCACCGGCACATCGACCGGCGTCGATCCGTCAAAGACGGCCTCCATCTCCACCCCGTCTTCCACCCAACGGAACCGCGAGCCGGTCGCGTCGGTCGGGTCGCCGTCGCCGGCGATCAGCTCGGGCGTGAGCCGGGCGAAGGTTTCTTCGCCGATGTCCTGGTTGCTCCAGCCCGCATTCAGGTCGAAGCCGTCGCCGTTGAGGTCGAACCATTCGTCTTCCTGCGCCGCACTCGTGTAACTGAAGCCTTCGGTCATCGTCAGGTCGGCGTTGCTGTCGCCGTCCGTATCGGACACGGGATCGGCGATCACCTCGGCGACCGGGCCCACCGTCACGACAAGCTCATGCACTGCAGTGGTTTCGTCTGATACGGGCGCGCCGTTGACGGTGCTTTCGTCGATGGTCGACACGCTGAGCGCGATTGTCGCGTCTCTGCTGTCATGGCCGGGCGGCGTGATGGTGAAGTCGTCCAGATAGGCTTCGCGCTCCGCTTCGGCCCCCTCGGTGAAAGCGATCGTATAGACGCCCCCCGAAAGTTCTGCGGTCGCGCCGGCAGGCGTGTCCTCGGGGGCCGTTACAATCCAGCCATCGGGCACATCGAAGGAAATCGCGGTGATGACCTCGGCGCCGCCTGCGCCATCGCTGGCGTCGGACAGGCCAATGCCGGCGAGAAACGCGATGGGGCTGTCCTCGTCTCCTTCGGCGTTCTCGATCTGCACGTCGTCCGCGACCGGCATGACATGCAGATTCAGCGTAACCGAATCCTGTTCGACCGCACCATCCGTCGTCGGACCATCACTGTCGTGATCCTGTGCCTTGAGCGTGATGGTCACGTTGTCGATGTCGCCGCTGAAATCGGCCGGCGGTGTAATCGTCATCTCCGGCAGCCCGCCGGGAGACGTGCTCAAATCAGGTGCCTGGACAGTCACAACCTGACCGGCCGACGTGATCTCCGCGCCGTTGACCGTGGCGCCCACAGGCAGGCCGGTGATCTCGAACCAGCGCTCTTCCGAGCCGTCCACGTCGGGACCGGGGTTGCCGTCCTCGCTCGGGAAGCTGGCCAGGAGGATCGCGGACAGGTCGAAAGCGCCGTCCTCATCGATCGTATGGTCGGTCTCGTCGTCGACCAGCGCCAGTTCCACCGGATCGGTCACGGCCTGCACATCCACGTCGACCGACACGGAGGATGTCGCGCCGTCCACATCGGGCAGTTTCACGCCCGCATCGTCCACCTCGTAGGCGGTGACGCTGGCCTCGACGGTGAAGTTCTCGTGGCCTTCGGCGGGCGGCAGAACCTGCAGCGCTTCATATTCTTCAGCAGTCATGGTCAGCGTCGTCGGGCCGAGGTCGCTGACATGCGATCCATCGGAAAGACGGATCGTGATCTGATCGCCCGTCGTCTCGTCGAAGACGACATCGCCGCTTTCGTCGAGCAGAACGGCGCCCGCAGGAATGCCGCTGAGGGTGATCTCGCCAAGCAGTTCGGGGTTGTCGCCCGCGCCGGCGCCGTTCTGGTCGATCGCATCGGTCACCACCGGAGCGTCAAGGCCCAACGCGACCGCCTCGTCCTCGTTCGTCTCGACCGAAGCATTCGCCCCGATATCCGGAGCGTCGGAGACAGGCGTCACATTCACCGTCACGGTCGTGCTTTTTTCCGTCCCGTCGTCAGTGGTGGTGAATGTGAATTCTTCCTGGCCGCTGTAGTTCGGGTCGGGCGCATAGGACAGCTTACCGTCGGGGCTGATGGTGACGGAGCCGTGCTCGGTCTTGTATTCCATGCCCCCTTCGGGCGTCTCGGCGCCGGTCAGGGGCGAGCCGTCCTGCTCCAGATCGGTGTTGCCCGATGTCGCGTCGGCGGAGATGTTGACCGCGAAACCGCTGCTGTCCTCCGGGACGGTTTGCGTGATTTCCGACGCCGGCGCGTCATCCACCACCGTGACGGTGAAGGCGGCGGTGTCGGTGTCGTCGTCGCTGTCGGCGACCTCGACTGCGAAGGTCAGATCGAGGCTCTCTTCCCCGTCGTGATCGAGCGGCCGCAACAACTCGAACGTATAGCCCGCATCGGCCGATGTCGGATCGGTCAGCGTGACGCGGAAGACCGGATCAGTTACTTCGCCCGTGTCGGCAGTGAGCGTGTGCCCGTCGGGGGACAACCGATAGAGCAGATCCTCGCCACCGGAACGAAGCCCGGCGGGCGCGCTGGCGGTGGTCAGCGTCACGTCGAAGCCGTCCTGTCCCGGCGTCAGGTCGAGCGATCCGCTAACCTCACGCAGGTCGGCGTCGGGATTGCTCCCGGTCGCCAGGTGCTCTTCGTCGATCGTGGCGCCGGTCGGTGTTCCCAGCTCGGGCGCCGTGTCGGTCACCGTGATTTCCTGGGTCGTCCACCCGGCGGAAATATCGCCGTCGCCGTCGATTATGCTATAGCTGAAATCGTCACGCAGCTCGGTATCGTTCGTCAGCTGGACGTGATCCGCGCTTTCCAGCGGCATATAGGACCAGCCGCCGCCGCTCTCCACCGTCAGCGAACCATATTGCGTCTCCACAGTCTCGGAACCGCCATCGGGGATTTCGATCGAGAAGGCGCCGCCATCCCTGCCGTTATAGGCGATCTCGTGGACCCGGCCGCCATCGGCCCCGAGCAGATCGGCGTCCAGCAGGTTCGTCCCGTCAAGGGCGCCGCCACCCTCGGCAACCTCGACGCCCTCACCGGACTGCCCCGTGGGCACGTCGTCGACGACCGTAAGGGTCATCGATGCGGCGATGCTGGAATCAGTGTCGTGCACCGTGTAGCCGACCGGGATCGACAGCTCATTCTCACCGTCGGCCGTGGAATGGTCCAGCTTGCCGGTGAGCGTCATCGTCACGCTCTGGCTCTCCCCCGTCTCATCGGTCGGATTGTCGAGCGTGAGGGTGAAGACCGTCTCGCCCCCTGCGGTCGCCGTCAGCGTGTGGCCATCGTCGCCCACGGTGTAGACGAGGTCGGCGCCATCCGATGTCAGGTTCTCCGCCACGAGGCCATCGACCGTCGCGTTGTCGAACACTACGACGCTGATCGCGTCCGCGCCCTTGGCGACCCCCAGATTCTCGGTCACCGAACTCCCCGGCGAATCTGCGCTGCCTATGACAGGAATGTCCTGCTCGTCGAGGCTGAGAGCCACCGGGTCGGCGGACGGATCGGTGTCGATCACCGTCAACGGCTGGATCGCCGTGTCGGTCGAACCGTCCGCGTCCATCACCGTGTAGCTGAAATTGTCCGCGACGCCGTCGAGATTGTTTTCCGTCGCGTCGCTTTCGTAACTCCAGCTTCCGTCGGAACTTACGGTCAGCGAGCCATATCGCGTATCGACCACCATGTCTTCGCCTTCGGACACCTCCGCGGTCGCGGACTCGCCGTCTTCGTCGGTATAGGTGATCGAGCTGACCCGCCGCGCGCCATCGCCGCCCGCGCTGTCGCCCACGAGGAGATTGGCGCCCCCTGCGGACGATCCCACGATCTCTCCGCCTTCCGCGAGGGTGAGAGGGGCCTGGTTCACGGCGACCGGCCCATCGTCCAGCACCGTCACGTCGATGCTGCTCGACGCGACGTCGCCATCGCCATCCGTGGCCATGACGCCGAAGGAAAGATCGAGGTCGTCCTCGTCGTGATCCAATGGGCCGGTGAGCTCGAAGCTATAGCCTGCGGAGGTCGTGCCCGGTTCGGTCAAGGTCACGACGAATACGCCCGGACCCGCTTCGCCTGCGGTCGCAGTGAGGGTGTGGCCATCGGCGCTCACCGTATAGACCAGAGGCGCGCCATCCGATGTGAGGCCGGAAGGCGCTTCCTGACCGGGATCGAACGTTGTGTCGAACCCGTCCGCGTCGGCGCCGACGCGTATATCGAGCAGGCCTGTCTGCGTCAGCGCGGCTCCATCGGGATCGGTCCCGCCGGCGAGATTGGCTTCGTTGAGCGTGAGCGGGGTCTCCGCGCCGATCGAAGGCTGATCGTCGACGATATTGACCGTCAACGCGCCTTCGGCCGCAGTCCCGCTCGCGTCGAGAACAGAGAGTTCGATCTCTTCCGTGATCGCTTCGGGATCACTCGTCGGGTTGTCCGGCGCCTGCTCCAGAACATAGCGGTAGTCCAGCGTTCCCCCGGTGGAGACGCCGCCGACATCCGATGTCGATGTATACCCCGTCAGTTCGAGCCGGCCCCGGGGCGTGTCGATTTCGACAGGATCGCCGTCTGCGAGCGCGGCCAGATCTGCTTCCGTCACAGTCGTCCCGCCGATCGTGACGCTGCTGACGCCGTCCGCCGCCGAGACGGTGATCGTGCCGGACGTGAATTCGTCATTCTCGTCAGGGCCGTCATCCGTCAGGCCGGCTTCGTAGACCGTTGCCTGTCCGTCAGCGCGGCCGTTCCCATCGACCGGCAGTATGGACGGGCTGCCGTCGCTATTCCCGTTGATCGTGATGGTCAGCGTCGTTTCGTCCGTGCCGCCCTCGCCGTCGGCGATCGCGTAGCGGAACACATCCTCAAGGGGAGGACTGTCCTCCGCCAGCGCATTGACGGCCGGGTTGTCGTTGTCGAGTTCGTAACCGTAGCCGCCGTCTTCGTTCAGCGTCAGCAAGCCATACTGGCCGATGATCGCCGCGCCCGCGTTGGCGTCCTCCGGGAAGGCGTCGCCTCCGGCCGCGACATGGGTGACGGCGAGAGTGTCGCCGTCGGGATCGACATCCGCACCGTCCGGCTCGGCCTCGCTTCGCAGAACGCCGTCGGCCGCCGAGACCGCCAGATCGACGCCGTCCTCGGTCACGGAATTCCGATCCGGCTGGGCGGCCGGCGGCGGATTATCGACCGTCCAGACGAAGCTCTGGGTGACGGGCGAGTCCTCGCCATTGGAGGCGGTGACGACCACTTCATAGGTTCCGGGATTGTCAGGGTCGCCGGCCTGGCTCGCGCTGCTGTCGATCGTGCCGCTGATGACGCCGGTGTCCGGATCCAGCACCAGACCTTCGGGCAGGCCCTCGGCGGTGTAGGTCAGCGCGTCGTCGGGATCTTTGAAGCCCGCCGTGACGTCGATATCCGCGATCCCGTCCGCATCGAGGCTCGATTGTGAAGGCAGATCTCCGACAGTCTCCAGCGGATCGTTCACGCCCGTGACGGTGACAGTCAATGTCGCGGTCGATGTGCCGCCCTCGCCATCGCCGACCGTATAGTCGATGCTCGTCCGGCGCTCTTCGCCCGCCGCCAGGTCCTCGAACGCCCCGTCGGGGTCGAAGTGGTAACCACCGTCGGGGTTCAGCGTGAATATCCCGCCATTGTCACCCGTCACGGTTCCGGCGACATCGCCAGGCTCGCCGTTCACCTCGGTCACGGTCAGCGCATCGCCGTCGGGATCGCTGTCGTTGCCCAGCACGCCGTCGTCGGGATCGACGCTCAGCGGGGTGTCCTCGTCGGTCGAATTGCTGTCATCGACGGCTTCCGGCCCCGGATTCGCGACCGTCCAGTCGAAGGATTGCGTGGCGCTCCCGCCGCCGCCCGTCGCCGTGACGACGACCGTGTATGCGCCAGACCGGCTCGCGCTGTGATCGACCGTGCCGCTGATGACGCCGGTGTGCGGATCCAGCGCCAGACCTTCGGGCAGCCCCTCGGCGGTGTAGCTCAGCCTGTGGCCATCGACATTCGAGAAGCCGTCCATGATATCGACATGGACCCCACTGTCGGCATCCATGTTGTCCCGGGGCGGCAGGTTTCCGGACGCCGCCGGCAGGTCGGTCACCGGCGTTATCTCGATATCGAGCGTGCTGGTGGTGGAGCCGCCTTCATTGCCGTCGCTCACCGTATAGGTGACGGTCGGCGTCTCGCCGTTCCAATCGGGAACCGGGGTGAAGACATAGCCGCCGTCGCTGTCGATGGTGATCGTGCCGATCCCGGGGATCGTGGCGGTCTCGCCGGGCTCGTAGGTCGCGCCCTCGACTTCGAAAGAAGTCACCGTCAGCGGGTCGCCGTCGGGATCGTCGTCGTTGGTCAGGACATCGCCCGTGACCGGGGTGTCCTCCAGAGCCGTTTCGGTCTCTGGCGCGGCGACCGGCGGGGCGTTGGACGGTTCGGCGGGCGGTGGGGCGCCAGCCGGCGGAGTGTCGGACGAAGAGCCGGAACCGCTCGCGGCCAGGGCTGCGCCACCGGCGGCCAGGGCTCCGAGCCCTGCCAACAGCGGCAGAGGTAACGGCGCGGCAGCTACATCGTCGTTGATCTCGGCGATGTCGAATCCGGTCCAGTCATCACCATATTGCGCCCACCAGGTGACGCCGTTCCCGTCCTCGAACACGAGGTCATTGCGTCCACCGGCTGTCTCGACGAAGAAATTCTCGATCACCAGAACCGTGCCGTCCTCCAGGACGAGCACCAGGTCGTTTCCGTCCCGGTCGAATCGGGCGACCTGTTCCGGCCCGATCTGCAACTGGACCACGCTCGGCGCCTCCAGCGCGATACGGTTTCCGTCAAAAGTCTGGGGCGCCCCGTCCTGGGCCTTGAGAAACACCGCTGCGTTCATGCCTGCCACCTGCGTTGGAAATCCGGCAGCGCCGCGCCGCGTCGTGCGCCGGCGCCGGATATTCGGACGGGGCGCGCGAATCTGCGCTTGCGCCCATTGCCGCCGGTCGTGAAGGGACCGGCATCTGTCACCCTGTCGAAAGTCAGCCCCTCGCCGGGCCTGTCCGTCGATACGGGATCGGTCGTGGTCGTTTTGGGATCAGTCGCGGTCAAAGTGGAGGGAAGGGCCTCGGACGATGCCGAAGCCGGCTCCGCGTTGACGCGAATGGAGACTGTGACGCTTGCCGCCCAGCCGCCGCTCACGCTGACAGGCGCCGACTCATGTCCGCGCACATATAGCCTTGCCGGGTTCAATTGCGGACGACAGCCGCCGGAAGCTTCGCCACGCGCCGCCAGGGCCGCATCATGTATGCTCGGGGACACATCCGCCATCTGAACTCCACACCAACCTCGCCGCCAGATGCATAGGGCGACGCGGCGGCCGGGGAAGTGACAGCGGGTGCGGTAACCGTCACACCAATGAAAACAGTGGGTTGGAAGCAGCGATACGGTTGCTGTGACACCTGCCACCTGCTATTGGCGGCAGCCTGTTCACTGCGATGGAGCTCTTAGCGATGCGTCCGAACGTGCAGTAACGTGATCGAGAGGCAGGCGATTCCGGGCATATGGCCCAATTTCTGGAAACTGGCCGAGATGCAAAGAGATGACGACAACTGCGATACTGCATCAGTTTGACCAGCATTCAACATGAGAATATGAAGATCATGGATGATAGTTTCTCTGATGAAAGGAAAATTTTCATCGAAGATGAGCTGGACGAAGCTCTTGATTCAAGACAATTCGTGAATGCTCCCATTGTCCGCGCCTTTCTGGAATTTGTAGTCAACGAAACCGTCGCCGAACGTGGTGACCGGCTCAACGCCTACAGCATCGCATCGGAGGTCTTCGGCAGAAGCTCCGATTTTGATCCGTCGAGCGACACCATTGTGCGCACGACTGCCGGGCGTGTCAGAAAGGCGCTCGAAGCATACAATAGTGAAAGCGAGAAAGATCGCCGCGTTGCAATCAGCCTGCCGAAAGGGGGATACGCGCCCGCTTTCGAATTCCGGGACGCGCCTCCGTCACCAGGTCTGGCCTCATATAACTTGTCTTCCCTTGCCCGCTCGCTGTTTTCGCGTCCTGGTATATTGATGGCCGCCTGCATGTTTGCGGTGGTTGCGATCGGCTCGGCGGCCTTTTTTGCAGAGGAAACCAAATCCGGATCGCTCCCCGCCAACGTTGTCATCGATGTTCGTCCCGTCGAGTATATCGATCAGAAAGCGCGACCGTTCGCGTGGGAAATTGATAACCGTCTCGCTTCCGCACTGTCGCGCATCGGATTGGCGGAGATCTCTCCGCCAGCCGCATCGCCCCGCGCAAACGAAGGCGCACCGGCGGCTGAAGGGATAAACGCTGAGCTACTTCCCGATTCCTGGACAGATTTCTGGGGAGGCGCTCAGGCCGATAGTATCGTGTTCATCCTCAAGACATATATCTCGGATGCTGCGGAACCGAATCTGCGCTGGCAATTGATCGACCGCGAATCCGACCAATTGGTGCGGGCTTCCAGAGAACGGCTGGCAGGAACGGATACGGCCTCGATCGACAGGGCGGTCGACAAAGTGGCGTTTCAGGTTCTGGGCTCGGCCGGCGCAGTGCCATCGATCCTTGAAAGATATCATGGCGAGATCTTTTCGAGACCAACCTGCATTTTTCGAGCGCAGATCATGGGGGCGATCGCGAATGACATCGCGTATCCCAAGATCCGTGATTGCCTTGAGCGCATTGTCGCCACGTCTCCCAATGACGCCTCGGCATGGGCCGCCATGAGCATTGCCGGCACCTATCGGTCTACCTTCTACTCTGTCGGGGACAGTGAGGAACGGGCAATTGTCGTCAAGCATGCCGAACGCGCCGCGGAGAGAGCGGTAGAGCTTGCCCCCACAGCCTATCTCACACGGGTTGCGCTCTTGCATCTCTCGCTTCGCCAACGAAGATTCGCGGAATTCGACAGGCTTCAACGGGAATTCCGGAAAAATTATCCGGGAGACGTATTTCTTCACATCCATATTGCGACCCGCCTCGCCAGGCTGGGCCGCGGTCAGGAAGCTCTTGAGATATTCGACAGGGCTGAAAACGATTTTGGAATCAATCTCAAGAACTGGGCGCCCGGCATCGCCGTCGCCTACTTTGTCGAAGGACAGTACGAGCAGGCGCATGGTCAGATGTTGCGGGCGACGTCCAACCTGCGCTTTGTGCTTGTCCTCAGAGCCGCAATTCTCGGCAAACTGAACATGGCGGATGAAGCCGCACCCGTCATCGACAAACTTGTCGCGACCAATCCGGATATCAAAGAGACGTTTTACCCATGGCTCACAGGTATCAGCTGGGCGGAGCCGCTGATCCTTGAAATCGCCGACGGTCTCGCCAGGGCGGGTCTCGTCGTGAACGTTGAGCCGCCAGCGATTGACCGGAGCGCAGAGCCGCAGCCGAAAGGCGGGCTCTAGAGTCAGGCCCGACCGAGTCGAGTCTTCGGGATTCACACTCCCGCCGATTTCTGCTTCATGCTGACCGCCGTGAAGGACGGACGACTGGGGGGCAGGTCACAGGCGATGAGGAAGTTGCGGAACGGCGCCTTCATCCGCTCCTGATCGCCGCAGGAAACGGGTGGCGCGCCCGGGCGGGGCACGCCATCTTCTCTCCTCAAGGAGAGAGCCATGAACCAGATCCCCGCCCCTTCGGCGTTTCACTATGAGCTGATCGCCGAAGCGATCCGCCTGATCGAGGAGGTCGCGCCGGAGCAACCCTCGCTCGACGTCATCGCGGCGCGGATGGGGTTTTCCCCGGCGCATTTCCAGCGGCTCTTTTCGGAATGGGTCGGCGTCTCCCCCAAGCGGTATCTGCAATACCTGACGCTCGATCACGCCAAGCGGCTGCTGGCGGAACGGTTCACCGTGCTCGACGCGACGATGGAGACCGGGCTCTCCTCACCCGGTCGGCTCCATGACCTTTTCATCCGGTGGGAAGCGATGAGCCCGGGTGAATACGCGACCGGCGGCGAGGGGCTCAAGATCGCCTATGGGTGGTTCGACGGCCCGTTCGGAGAGACGCTGGCGATGGGGGCCGGGCGCGGCCTGTGCGGCATGGCCTTTGCGGTGGAGACCGGTCGCGCGGCGGCGCTGGCCGATATGCGCGGTCGCTGGCCGAACGCGGTGTTTCGCGAAGACGCGGACGCCATCCGCCCCTGGGTCGAGGCGGCCTTCGGCGGTGGGGAGGCGCAGCTGCAGCTGATCGGCGCGCCGTTCCAGATCAAGGTGTGGGAAGCGCTGCTGGCCATCCCGTCGGGCCATGTCACCACCTATTCGGAGAT
Organism: Paracoccaceae bacterium; assembly: GCA_040904645.1. Classification (GTDB taxonomy): domain Bacteria; phylum Pseudomonadota; class Alphaproteobacteria; order Rhodobacterales; family Rhodobacteraceae; genus Pikeienuella. The sequence continues at coordinate 25,502 of JBBDTD010000115.1, read as the reverse complement.
CGCCCGCGTCATCGGCAAGCCGAAAGCGGTGCGCGCGGTCGGCACCGCAGTCGGGCGCAACCCGGTTTCGTGGCTGATCCCCTGCCACCGGGCGCTCAGGAAATCCGGCGGGCTCGGCGGCTATCACTGGGGACTTGGCGTGAAACGGGCGATGCTGGCCTATGAGGCGGCGCGGGCGGAGGCGTAAAGAGCCCGCCCGCGCGGCGCTTCGGGGTTCTCAGGCGGCTCTCGCCGAAGAGGGGAAGACAAGCGGCTCGCCCCCCGGCCTGCGACCCAGCATCTCTTTGATGGCGGCGTCGCTCAGCCCGTCCGCGATCTGATCGGTCCAGACTCTGAACAGCTTCAACTCGTAAGCGCCGAACGACGTGATCATCGCCACGTCCGCGGCGTCGGCGCCGCGCACCATCAGCACCCGACCGATCCGCGGCTGGTTGTAGCGCGCATCAAACGTATGCCAGCGGCCGCCGAGAAAGACCTCGAACCAAGCGCAGAAATCGCCGGGGCCCGAATAAGGCACGCCGATATCCCCGAGATAGCCGCTGGCGTAACGCGCGGGGATGTTCATCGCACGGCAGAGCGCGATTGAGAGATGAGCAAAGTCGCGGCAAACCCCGGCTTTTTCCCTGTAGACGTCCGACGCCGTCTTGTTGGCGCGGCCGAACTGATAGCCGAAGGTGACATGTTGGTGGACGAAGTTCGCGATCGCCCGCACCCGCGACCAGCCTTCCGGAAAGCCGCCGAAATTCGACCACGCCTCCTCCGTCAGGTTGTCGCTGTCGCAATACCGACTGGCGAGGAGATAGCAGAGGACGTCGTCGGGCAGATCGGGAACAGCGTGCTGTTTGGCGCTCGGCGCCTGCGGATCGGGGATGCCATCCACTTCGATCGCGCAATCCGACCACAGCCTTGTCGGGCCCTTGGCGGTGAGTATCCGCGTGATGCGGTTTCCGAAGCGGTCCAGATAGAACGAGCTTTGGGCGTTGTGCGGCTGGCGAACGTGGTCGTCGCCGACAAGGCGGCCGTTGACCTCGCTATGTGTCGACAGCGCCAGCAGCATCGCCACCGGGTTGGCGCATTCGATTTCTATCTCAAACCCAAACCGAATCAGCATGGCTTAATCCTTGTTTTCGGGTACGGGGGCGGCGATGGTCCGCTCGCTGGGATCTCGATTGCCCAACGCGACCATCCCGAGAAAGGTTCCCGTGCCCCGGATCATGCGCATCCTCCACCGTACGGAGTACAGATATGACCGGCTGGTGAGCCTGAACCCGCATCGGTTGATGCTGCGACCGCGCGATGGCCATGATCTTTGGGTCGATGATGCTCTCGTCAGGATCAGGCCGCAAGCCTCCTTGCGCTGGTCGTTCGATGCGTTTGGCAACTCGATCGCTGAAGCGACCTTCGAGGATGCGACGGATTTTCTTTTCATCGAGAGCGAGCTTTTTCTGCGCCGCTATGTCACCGAGATTTCGCTCGAACCCGAAGGGCCGCATATCTGCCCGTTCCCGTTCGAGTATTCCGACGATGACATGCTGGATCTCTATCCGTTTCGCGGGCTGGCCAACGTTGAGGACGCTGACGCGCTGGATCAATGGCTTGAGGCGCATTTCACCGACCGTCCCGGCGGCGCCTTCCTGTTCCTCCACAGTCTCAGCGACTCGATCTATCGCAACCTGACCTATTCCGGGCGAGAGGAGATGGGCACGCAATCCGCAGCGGAGACGATATCGCAAGGTTTCGGCACCTGCCGCGATTTCGCGTTTCTCTTCATGGAGGCGGCGCGGAGATTCGGCTTCGCCGCGCGGTTCGTCACCGGGTATCTGAACGATATGAGCCATGGCGGGGGTGACGGTTTGGGGGCGCCGGTGGGCGGCGGGGCCACCCACGCCTGGGCCGACGTCTTCGTGCCGCGCGAGGGGTGGATCGAGTTCGACCCGACGAACCGGATCACCGCCGGCGGCGAGCTGATCCGGGTCGCGACGACGCGCACTCCGGCCCAGGCTTCGCCAATCTCCGGCAGCTATGTAGGCGCCGGGGCCGTCTTTCTCGGGCTCGACGTTTCGGTCGAGGTGTCCGAAGCGGATGTCCAGCCCTGAGCGAGGGGCGGCGAAAAACGAGTTCCCCCCAAAGAGTCCGCCCGACGATTGAGCCGCCGGGCGTCACTCCGCCGGATAAAGCCCGCGGTCGAGCGCGAGCCGGGTGACGATGGCGGCGACTGCATCGAGCGTCGGCGTGGCGACGCCGGCCGCGCGCGCGAACGCGGCGGGGGCGAGCACGATCTCACCGATCTCCATCGGCCGGCCTTGCTCATAATCCTGGAGGATCGAGGGCTTGTGATCCGGCATCCCGGCGAGAAGCCGACCGGCGTCGGTCTCCGCCGTCAGGTCGTGGCCATGGGCGGCGGCGATGGCCAGTCCCTCCGCCAGGATTCGGCGGAACGTCTCCGCCAGTCGCTCATCGTCGCGCGGGATGGAGCTTCTCGTCCCGGTGGCGAGGGCGAGGGTTGACGCGCTCATGTTGAGAAGGAGCTTCCGCCAGACGATGCGGCGGATATCCTCCGGGGCGTCGGATTCGATCCCCGAAGCGACGAGCGCGGCGCGCAGCGCGGCGATTCCCGGCGCGGCGCTGGGTCCGACGGCGGAGATGACAAGCGCGTTGCGCCGGGGCGTATTGTTCAGGATCACGCCCGGGGCTTCGATCACGTTGGCGGAATAGATCACGCCGCCCGCGATCCGCTCATCACCAAGATGGGGTCTGAATTCTGCCGCGAGTCCGAACACCGGCAGGTCGGGCGGCGTCGGCGCCGCGTCGTCCAGGCCGACCGGATACCACCAGGGCATGCCGTTCTGCGGAAAGACGACCACTGTTTCCGGCCCGAGCAAGGCGGTCAGATCCGGCGCCGCGGCCTTCAGCCCGGTCGCCTTGACGCCCATGATCACCGCGTCCTGCGCGCCCAGTTCGCCCGCGCGTTCGGTGGCGCGGACCCGGACATTGGTCGATTTTCCGGCCTGTTTCAGCGTCAGTCCGTTTGCGCGGATCGCCTCCAGATGCGCGCCGCGCGCGACGACGGAAACCTCATGCCCGGCTTCGGCGAGCCGCACCGCGAAATGCCCGCCGGTCGCCCCCGCCCCAAATACGCAGATCTTCATGCGATGTTCCCGCCTCCGCCAATTCGAACGTTTCCGCCTCGAGCTGTCGCGCGAGAGCGCGCGTCGGCCGGATACCCCGGGCGCCGCGATCACGGCGCCCGGTTTCAGCTTTGCGCCGCGCCTTGGGGCGGGCGTGAAGCCTCAGTGGTTATGCCGCGGGATCGCCTCCCGCACCTTCTGATACTTGATCGCAAGGTCGATGCAGCCGCCCTGGTCCAACTGCATGACATGGTTGCGGGCCAGTTCCTGCCATGGCGTCTGGCTCGGCGGCGGGACCAGCGGCCCGGCCTTCTTGCGTTCCTCCCATTCGGCTTCGTCGACAAGCGCATCGACGCGGCCGGTGTTGAGGTCGATCCGCACCATGTCGCCGGTCTTGAGGAAGGCGAGCCCGCCACCCACCGCCGCCTCGGGCGAGGCGTTGAGGATCGAGGGGCTGTCGGCCGTGCCGGACTGGCGCCCGTCACCGATCGTTGGCAGCGAGGTGATCCCCCGTTTCAGCAGCGCGTCGGGCGGCTGCATGTTCACCACCTCCGCCGAGCCGGGCCAGCCGATCGGGCCGGCCCCGCGCACGACCAGCACGCAATGCTCGTCGATGTTCAACGATCCCTCGTTGATGCGGTCGTGATAATCCTCCGAGCCCTCGAAGACGATGGCGCGGGCCTCGAACGCGTTCTCATCGCCCGGCGTGACCAGATAGCGGTCGCGGAATTCCGGCGAGATCACCGAGGTTTTCATGATCGCGGTGTCGAAGAGATTGCCCGTCATCACCACGAAGCCGGCCTTTTCCGCCATCGGCTCCCCGTAGGGTCGGATCATCACCCGGTCGCTCGCTTCGCGGCCGTCGAGATTTTCAGCCATGTTGCGGCCTGTAACGGTCATCGCGTCATGCAGCTTCCCGGCCTCGCGCAGCTCCCACATGATCGCGGGCACGCCGCCGGCGCGGTAGAAACGCTCGCCGAGGAATTCGCCCGCGGGCTGCATGTTCAGCAAAAGCGGGATGTCATGGCCGTAAAGCTGCCAGTCCGCCGGCTTCAACTCGACGCCGACATGGTTCGCGATGGCATGGAGATGCGGCTGCGCGTTCGTGGAGCCGCCGATCGCGGAGTTGACGGTGATGGCGTTCAGGAACGCCTCGCGCGTCATGACGTCGGAGGGCTTGAGATCCGCGTGCGCCATTTCGACGATGCGTTTGCCGGTCAGATAGCTCATGCCCATCCGTTGCGTATAGGGCGCGGGAATCGCCGAGCAGCCGGTGAGCGACATGCCGAGGGCCTCAGCCAACGCGTTCATCGTCGAGGCGGTGCCCATCGTGTTGCAATGGCCGAGCGACGGGGCGGAATGCCCCGCACCCTCCAGGAACTCCTCCTCGGAGATCCGGCCCGCGCCGAGTTCGCGCCGGAGCTTCCAGACGACCGTGCCGGAGCCGGCGAGATCGCCGTTCAGCCAGCCGTCCAGCATGGGCCCGCCGGAAAGAACGATGGCGGGGATGTCGACAGTCGCCGCAGCCATCAGAAGCGCGGGCGTGGTCTTGTCGCAGCCGGTGGTCAGCACCACCGCGTCGATCGGGTAGCCGTGCAGCAATTCGACCAGCCCGAGATAGGCGAGGTTGCGGTCGAGCGCGGCGGTCGGACGCTTGCCGGTCTCCTGAATCGGGTGAACCGGGAACTCCATCGGAATGCCGCCGGCTTCGCGGATGCCGTCGCGCAGTCGCGGCGAAAGCTGCTGATGAATCTTGTTGCAGGGCGACAGGTCGGAGCCGGTCTGCGCGATGCCGATGATCGGCTTGCCGGAACGCAGCTCATCATAGGTGAAGGCGTTGTTGCAGTACCGCTCGATATAGAGCGCTGTCATGTCTGTCCGGTGCGGAGAATCGAACCATTCGAGAGATCGGAACTTGCGTTTTTCGGCCATGTCTGGGGCTCCTCCTTGGCGCTCTGGCGGCGTAATGCGGCGGAGACTAGTCGCGCGCGCGCGGCGCGGCAATCGGGTTCAGCGCGAATTTGTATGCACGCCGAGGTGCACAAAACTTTCACTTTACACTTTTGTCAGGTTTGCCTTTACGGTGCCCTTGGTAAAAAGGGAGAAACCAAATGGCTTCTGTGAAACTGACTTCAGCCTTGGCGTTGCTCGTCGGCCTCGGTTATGCGGGCGCCGCTGCGGCGCAGGAAGATTGCCCGCGTGGCGATCTCGACAGCCGCTTCTGTGATCGCGACGGTGATCTCGTGGCGGACACGCCGACGGATGAGAGCAAGCTGCTCGACCCTGACACGCTGATCTTCGCCTATACCCCTGTCGAAGATCCGGCCGTCTACAAGGAAGCCTGGTCTGATTTCATCGACCACCTGAAAGAAAAGACCGGCAAGGACGTGGTGTTCTTCCCCGTCCAGTCGAACGCGGCCCAGATCGAGGCCATGCGTTCCGGCCGCCTCCACATCGCCGGGTTCAACACCGGCTCCAACCCGCTCGCGGTGAATTGCGCCGGGTTCAGCCCGTTCACCATCATGGCCTCCGCCGATGGCAGCTTCGGCTACGAGATGGAAATCATCACTTATCCCGACTCCGGCATCAATTCGCTGGAGGACATCAAGGGTAAGCAGATGGCCTTTACCGCGCCGACCTCGAATTCCGGATTCAAGGCGCCCTCGGCGATCCTCAAGGCGGATTTCGGATTGGAGGCGGAGCGCGACTACGAGCCGGTTTTCTCCGGCAAGCACGACAACTCTGTCCTTGGCGTCGCCAACAAGGATTATCCGGCGGCGGCGATCGCGAACTCCGTCATGGCGCGGATGATCGACCGCGACGTCGTCAAGGCGGACCAGATCGTATCGCTCTACAAGTCCCAGACCTTCCCGACGACGGGCTATGGCGTCGCCCATGACCTGAAGCCGGAACTGCAACAGAGTGTCCGCGACGCGTTCTTCAGCTTCGATTGGGAAGGAAGCAGCCTGCAGGAGGAATTCAAGAAGTCGGGTGAAGCTCAGTTCCTTGAGATGAACTACAAGGATTTCTGGGAAGTGATCCGCAAGATTGACGCTGCCAACGGCGTCTCCTACGCCTGCGAGTAGTCGGTGAGTTCGCGGCGGCCCGCTGTGGGCCGTCGCGCGCACCCGAAAAATAAAAAACAGGGGGGGGCGCGGCCATGCTCAGGCTGAAAAAACTGGTCAAGACCTACAAGACCGGCGATCAGGCGCTGAAATCGGTCGATCTGGAAGTTCCGAAAGGCCAGGTTCTGGCGCTGATCGGGCCTTCGGGCGCCGGAAAGTCCACCTTGATCCGCTGCATAAACCGGCTGGTGGAGCCGACGAGCGGCGAAGTCTGGCTCGGCGATGTCGATCTCGCCCGGCTCGGCGCCGGGGCGCTTCGGCGCGAACGGCGGCGCATGGGCATGATCTTTCAGGAATATTCGCTGGTCGAGCGGCTGTCGGTGATGGAAAATGTCCTCTCCGGCCGGCTCGGCTATGTCGGCTTCTGGCGGAGCTTCACCCGCCGGTTCCCGCAATCGGATGTCGACGAGGCGTTTCGCCTGCTGGAGCGGGTTGGCCTCGCCGATATGGCGGACAAGCGGGCGGATGAGCTTTCGGGCGGCCAACGCCAGCGCGTCGGCATCTGCCGGGCGCTGATCCAGAACCCGGCGCTTCTGCTGGTGGACGAGCCGACCGCCTCACTCGACCCGAAGACGTCGCGCCAGATCATGCGGTTGATCTGCGAGCTCTGCGCGGAGCGCGATCTGGCCGCGATCATCAACATTCATGACGTGGCGTTGGCGCAGATGTTCGTCCAGCGCGTCATCGGGCTTCGCGCCGGCGCGGTGGAGTTCGACGGTCCGCCCGACGGGCTGACGCCCGAAGTCCTCACCACGATCTACGGCGAAGAGGACTGGCATCAGACCATCAAGAAAGACGATGAAGAAGAGGCGGCCGCGTGAGCGCGGCGGCAAGCGCCGGGATGGCGGGCGCGGGGGCGCCGCGCACATGGCGCAAGCCCCCTTTCATCAAGCGGGCGTGGCTACGCTGGACGCTCGGCATTTGCGCGCTGGCTTACCTCTGCGCGGCCTTTTACTCGCTGGAGGTGAACTGGAGCCGGGTTTATGAGGGGCTGGACCGGGGCGCGGCCTTCGTCGCCGCCTTTGCGAAGCCGGATTTCGTCAGCCGTTGGAATGACATCCGGGATGGCATGATCGAAAGCCTGATCATCACCGTCGCCGCCTCGGTCGTCGGGATCATCATATCAATTCCCATCGGCCTGGGCGCGGCGCGCAACATCGCGCCCTTGCCGGTCTATGTCGTCTGCCGGGGGATCGTCGCGCTGTCGCGCGCCTTGCAGGAGATCATCGTCGCCATTCTGCTGGTGGCGATCTTCGGTTTCGGGCCGCTGGCCGGGTTTCTGACGCTCTCGTTCGCGACCATCGGCTTTCTCTCCAAACTGCTGGCCGAGGATATAGAGGCGATGGACCGCGCGCAGGGGGAGGCGATCCGGGCGACCGGCTCGCGCTGGATGCAGTGGATCAATTACGGGGTGCAGCCGCAGGTGATGCCGCGGTTGATCGGGCTTTCGATGTATCGGCTCGACATCAACTTCCGCGAAAGCGCCATTCTCGGGCTGGTCGGCGCTGGCGGCATCGGCGCCACGCTCAACACCGCCTTCGACCGCTATGAGTTCGACACCGCGGCCGCGATCCTCCTGATCATCATCGGCGTGGTCATGGCGCTTGAATACCTGTCAGGCATAATCCGCGCGAGGATGCAGTAATGCCGGTTCGCGCGCTTCCCGGCGGCGGGCAAGCCTGGGCGCGGCGCAGCGGGCGCGAAAGCTTGCTTCGCTGGGCCGGATGGCTTCTCGGCGTCGCCGCCTTCGTCTGGTGCTGGAACAGGATTTCGGCTTCCACCACCTGGTTCTTCGTCTGGGACGCGCCGCGCATCGCCGGCGACATCCTCGACCGGGCGACGCCGCCGCGCTGGTCCTATATCGATCAGCTCTGGGAGCCGATCTGGGATACTTTGAACATCGCCACGCTGGGGACGCTTTTTGCGCTGATCATCGCGGTGCCGGTGGCGTTTATGGCGGCGCGGAACACCACGCCTTCGCGGTTCCTCGTTCGGCCCGTGGCGCTTCTGGTCATCGTCTCCACACGATCGATCAATTCGCTGATCTGGGCGCTTCTGCTGATCGCGATCATCGGACCCGGCGTTTTCGCCGGCGTCATCGCCATCGCGATCCGTTCCATCGGCTTCTGCGCCAAGCTGCTTTACGAGGCGATCGAGGAAATCGACGAGAAACAGGTCGAGGCGATCACCGCCACCGGCGCCAGCCGCTGGCAGGTCATGGCTTACGGCGTCGCGCCGCAGATCATGCCGGCCTTCGCCGGGATCGCGGTGTTCCGCTGGGATGTGAACATCCGCGAAAGCACCGTGCTCGGCCTGGTCGGGGCCGGCGGGATCGGGCTTCAGCTTTCGGGGTCGCTCAACACGCTGGCCTGGCCGCAGGTCTCGCTGATCCTGATCGTGATTTTCGTGGCGGTCGTGCTCAGCGAATGGGTCTCCGCCAAGGTGCGGGGCGCGATCATCTAGGGGGACGCGTCCCCGCCGCCTCGCCCCTCGGCGAAGCGCCGGGAGACGAAGTCGATCGTGACGTAAAGCGTGACCGAAAGCGCGCCAAGAACGATGACGGCGGCGAACATCAGGTCGATCTTGGCGCGCCCGTTGGCGAGCAGCATAAGGTATCCAAGCCCGTTGGAGGAACCAACCCACTCGCCGATCACGGCGCCGATCGGCGCGTATACCGCCCCGAGACGAAGCCCGGTGCCGAGCGCGGGCAGCGCTGCGGGAATGCGGATACGGCGCATGATCGCGCCCCGGCTCGCCCCCATGACCTTCGCCATGTCGAGAAATCCTTGCGGTGTGCGCATCAGCCCGTCGAAGAACGCCGATGTGACGGGAAAATAGATGATCAGCACCGCCATGAAGACCTTGGACCAAAGCCCATAGCCGAGCCAGAGCGTCAGGATCGGGGCCAGGGCGAAGACCGGCACCGCCTGCGAGAAAACCAGGATCGGCTGCAGGAGCGCGCGAAGCCGGGGCGAAAGCGCCAGCCCGATCGCCGTCGCCGCGCCGAGGATCGCGCCGATGGCGAGGCCGAGCAACACTTCGGTGAGGGTGATCGCCGCATGTTCCGCGATCAGCGCCCGGCTTCGCCACATCGCCTCCGCCACCCGCAGCGGGCCGGGCAGGATGAAATGCGGCAGATCGGCGAGGATGACGATCGCCTCCCACACCGCGATGAGCGTGAGGCAGGCGCCGAGGAGATGGCGGATGCGCATCAGTGGGCCTCCCGCAGGAAACGGTGCAGATCGCCCTGAAGGCGCAGCATCTCCGGGTCGTCCACCGCGCGGGGCGGCGCGGAGGGCGGGGCTTCGAACGCCTTGAGCGCCTCGCCGGTCATCACATGGATCGCATGGCCGAGGCGCGCGGCCTCCCCCGGATCATGGGTGACGAGGAGAACGGTGCGCCGCGAGAGCAATTCCGTCGCCAGATCCTGCATCTCGGCGCGCGTGCGGGCGTCGAGGGCGGAGAAGGGTTCATCAAGCAGGATCACCGCCCGGTCCTCCATCAGCGTGCGGGCCAGCGCGGCGCGCTGGCGCTGGCCGCCGGAAAGCTCGGATGGGCGTTTTTGCGCATGATCGGCGAGGCCGACCCGCGCGATCAGGCCCTGCGCGCGCGCTTGGTCGGGCTGCTCCCCTCGCAGCTTCGCGCCGATAGCGACGTTCTCGGCGACGCTGGCCCAGGGGAGCAGAAGATCGGATTGGGCCATGAAGGCGACGCGCGGCGGGATCGGCGCTGAATCCGTGGCGGTGATGGCGCCGGTGAATTCGACCGGCGCGTCGAGCCCGGCGATCAGCCGCAGAATGGTGCTTTTCCCGACGCCGGAAGGGCCGAGAAGGCAGGTCCACCGCCCCGCTTCGAGCCGCAGCGCAAGAGGCGCGAAAAGCTGCGCGCCGTCCAGCGTGGCGCCGCCTTTCACCTCGATGCCGGGCGCCGGGCTCACGCGCCCCTGATCCCCATGTCCCAGAAACCGACTTCGAGCCGGGTCGCCATCGCGAACCGGGCGGAGGCCGCGGCCATGCGCGGGCTCGTCTCGAAATCGTCGCCGCAGCGCCGCGCCAGCGCCGCGTCGATCAGCGCGCCGGTGTTGCGGCAGAGCGTTTGATAATCATCGCCGGCATAGGCGTCGATCCAGTCGGCGTAGGCGTCGGACGTCGTCTCCCGCGCCAGCCTTGCGCCGATCTCGCCATAGCCGAGGATGCAGGGCGCGAGCGCCGCCATCAGGTCGAGGAAATCGCCCGAATAGCCGGCCTCCAGCACATAGCGCGTGTAGGCGAGGTTTTCCGACGCCTCTTCGGTCGCGAAAAGCTCGTCCTCCGATATGCCGGCGGCGGCGCAGACTTCCACATGCAGGCGCATCTCGCCGTTGACCAGCGCGTTCACCGACGCGGCGCAGGCCTTCATCTCCTCCAGCGTCTCCGCCTTGGCGACGCCGAGCGCCCATGCGCGCGAGAAATGGATCAGGAAAACATAATCCTGCCGGAGGTAGTGAAGGAAGGCGGCGCGGGGCAGGGACCCATCCTTCAACCCCTCGACGAAGGCGTGCCTGGTATAGGCGGGCCAAGCGCCCGCCTCCGCGCGCCATTGGGCGAAGGCGCGGCCGTAGTCCGGGGCGGTCATTCGGCGTTCACGTCGATGGCGATCCGGCCGACGGGGGTGATGCCCGGCGTGAGGCCGGCTTCGTTCAGGAACGTCTCGAACCGCTTGTAGCGCCCGGCGTCAAGCGCGGCGGGGCGTAACGCGAAGCGCGGCAGGGTGTCGGCCCAGGCTTTCTCGTTCAACTCGTCCTGCAATTCGGGCGAGGTGCCGGCGAAGATCTTCCAGCTTTCCTGCGGATGGTTGACGATGAACTGCGTCGCTTTTTCGGTCGCGCCGAGGAAGCGGGCGATCACATCCCTGTTCATCGTCTCGGGGTTGGCGACATAGATCAACTCGTCATAGGGGGGGACGCCCTCTTCCTCGATATAGAAACACTTGCCCGGCGCGCCCTCGATCTCCATCTGGTTCAGCTCGAAATTGCGATAGGCGCCGATCACCGCGTCGACCTGCTTCGACATCAGCGCGGGCGAGAGCGACCAGTTGACGTTCACCAGCTCGATATCGTCGAGCGCGAGGCCGTGACGCCCCAGCACCGCGCCGAGCAGCGCTTCCTCCACCCCCGCGATGGAAAAGCCGACCTTGCCACCCTTCAGGTCCGCGATTTCCTTGATCGGGCCGTCGGCGAGAATCAGAAGGCAGTTGAGCGGCGTCGCCACCAGCGTGCCGACGCGGACGAGCGGCAGCCCTTCATGAATCTGAAGGTGAAGATGCGGCTGGTAGGAAACCGCGAGATCGGCCTTGCCGGCGGCCACCATCTTCGGCGGGTCTGACGGGTCGGCGGGGGCCACGATCTCCACCTCCAGCCCGGCTTCGGCGAAATAGCCGTTTTCCTCGGCGATGATGATCGGGCCGTGATCGGGGTTTATGAACCAGTCGAGGATCAACGTCATCTTGTCGGCGGCCATCGCCGGCAGCGCGGCGAGGACGAGAATTAGCGTAATGATCGGCAGGGTTTTCATCATCTGTCCTTGAGTTTCAGTCGTCGCCAAGGGCGACGAGAGCGATTTCGCCGTCCCATGTGGTTCTGAGACGGGTTGCGGCCCGCCACGCCCGAAGGCCCGAACGGCAGCACATCACGGCGCGCTGGCCCGGAGCGGGGATCGGGCCGCCCGGCCCGAAGGCGGCGGCGTCGGCGCGGAGTGCGGCTGGCGTGGCGGGAACCGGCGCCTCCTCAGGCGGGCGAAGCTCGACCACGAAATCGTCAGGGGTGATCTGCGCCCGGCCGATGAAGCCGAACTGCGCGCCTTCGGGCTCCGGCGCGCCATCGAAACGAAAGGAAGTCGCGCGGAATTTCAGCGCATCATAGCGCGCCAGCAGGCCAAGCGGCGAAGGCGAGAGCCCGATCAGGCAGGCGAGCGCCATCTGCGCCTGCATCGCGCCGATCACGCCGACCACCGGGCCGAGAACGCCTGCGGTGGCGCAATTCGCCGCCTGCTCGGGCAGATCGGGGAACACCGCGCGGAGCGACGGCGCGCCGCCGCAGAATCCGCCCGCATAGCCCGAAAGACCGAGCGCGGACGCGCTGATCAGCGGCTTGCCCGCCGCGAGGCAGGCGTCGGAGAGCGTATAGCTGGCCGCGAAGCTGTCGGCGCAGTCGAGGACGATGTCGGCAGGCGCGATCCAACGCGCGACATTGTCGGGGCGGAGCGTGTCCTGCGCCGCCACAACGCGTATCTCGCTGTTCAGCGCGCGGATTCGCGCGGCGGCGGCGGCGGCTTTCGGGGCGCCGATCTCGGTTTCGGTAAAGATCACCTGCCGATGGAGATTGCTTTCATCGACACGGTCATTGTCCAGAATGGTGATCGCGCCCACCCCGGCCCCGGCGAGATAGGGAAGCACAGGCGCGCCGAGGCCGCCGGCGCCAACCACCAGCACATGCGCGGCGGCCAGTTTGGCCTGACCGGCGGCGCCCATTTCCGGCAGGATGGTCTGGCGGGCGTAGCGGCTCATCTCGTCACGCCCAGCCACTCGTCGAGCCGGGCTTCGGGCGCGGCGTTCAGAGTGATGTCGGTGACGACGGAGACGATATCCGCCCCGGCGGCGAAAACGCCCGGCGCGCGCGCCACGCTCATGCCGCCGATGCCCACCAGCGGCATGGGCTTGACGCGCGGG
>JBBDTD010000115.1:0-12534 GCA_040904645.1 Paracoccaceae bacterium | reverse complement strand
GCCGATGGCGCGCTTCCAATCAGTCACCCGGTCCAGGCCCTGCTCTGTCCATTTCATTTTTTTCAGAATCGTCGGATAGACGGGGCCGAGGGCGATGTAATCCGGCTCCAGCGCCAGCGCGCGGTCCAGTTCCGCGCGGTCATGGGTGGAAAGCCCGAGCCGCAACCCGGCGCGGCGGATCGCGGGGATGTCGGCCTCGTCCAGATCCTCCTGTCCGAGATGGATGAAATCGCAACGAAGGTCGATGGCGAGGCGCCAGTGGTCGTTGACGACCAGCACCGCGCCGTGACGCTCCGAGATTTCCTTCGCCGCGGCGATCTCGGCGCGGAGTTCAGGTTCGGGGCGATCTTTGGTGCGCAGCTGCGCCAGCTTCACGCCGCGCGGGATCATCCGGCGGAACCAGTCGGCGCTGTCGAAAATCGGATAGAACCTGTCGAGCTTCATGCCAGGAACGCCTTGCCGATCAGGGGGGTGGAAGGGGCGGCCATATCGCGCGGCTCCATCGGATCCGCCGAGAGGCCGAGCCGCCCGGCCTCGATCGCGCGGGCGAAGGCCGCCGCCATCGCCGCCGGGTCGCCGGCCTTGGCGACGGCGGTGTTCAGGAGGACAGCGTCAAAGCCAAGCTCCATCGCCCGCGCGGCGTGGGAGGGCAGCCCGATGCCCGCATCCACCACCAGCGGCGTGTCGGGGAAATGCGCGCGCATGCTGCGCAGCCCGTATTCGTTGTTGAGGCCAAGCCCGGAGCCGATCGGCGCGCCCCAGGGCATCAACACCTCGCATCCGGCGTCCAGAAGCCGCTCTCCGACGATCAGGTCCTCGGTGGTGTAGGGGAACACCTTGAACCCCTCCGCCGTCAGCGCCGCGGCCGCCTCCACCAGCGCGAACACATCGGGCTGCAGGGTGTCGGCGTGGCCGATCACCTCAAGCTTGATCCAGTCGGTCTGGAAGACTTCGCGCGCCATCTGGGCGGTGGTGATCGCCTCCTTCGCGCTGTGGCAGCCTGCGGTGTTGGGCAGGATTCTCACGCCGAGGTCGCGGATCAGCGCCCAGAAGCCTTGCCCCGCCCGGTCGGCGCCGCTTTCGCGCCTGAGCGAGACCGTGGCGACCGCGGCGCCGGAGGCGCGGAACGCTTCCGCCATGATTGCGGGCGAGGGATATTGCGCGGTGCCGAGCATCAGCGGGTTGGCGAGCGTCTCTCCGTAAAAAGACCGCATCGCTCAGCCCCCCTGCATCGGGGCGAGGATCTCCAGCCGGTCGCCTTCGCTGAGGGCGAACCCGGCGCGGGCGGGCGCGGCGACGAATGCCTCGTTGACCGCTGTCGCAACCTTCGCCTCCGTAAAGCCGAGTTCGACGAGGGCCGCGTCGAGCGTCGCAGCCTCAAGTTCGGTCGCTTCGCCGTTAAGGACGATCTTCATCCATGACCTCCGGTCGTTGGCCGTCAAAAATCAGACCCGCCACCATGCGGGCCATCGCTGGGGCGAGCAGGAACCCGTGCCGGAAAAGACCGTTCACATGGATCACGCCGCCGTGCCGGCGGATGCGGGGCAGGTTGTCGGGGAAGGCCGGGCGGGCGTCGACGCCGATCTCCAGCACCTCAGCCTCTCCGAACGCGGGGTGGAGCGCGTAGGCGGCGGAGAGCAGCTCCAGGAGCGAGCGAGCGGTGATCCGCCCGCGTTCCGCCGTTTCGATCATCGTCGCCCCGAGCATGTAGACGCCGTCGCCGCGCGGCACGATATAGAGCGGGATTCGCGGATGGAGAAGCCGCACTGGCCGGCTGAGCGTCACATCCGGGCAGCGTAGCACCAGCATCTCCCCCTTCACGCCGCGGAGATCCTTCAGCGCGTCGGCGGCGGCGAGCCCGCGGCAATCGATCAGCGGGCCGGCGCCGGCCTCGGGTGGCGGCGCCTCCTCCACCGTCACGCCCTTGGCTTGCAGCCGTTCAGTCAGCGCGGCGAGCGCCCTGCGGGGCGCAAGATGCGCCTCACCCCCGAAATGCAGCCCGGCGCGGAACCGCCCGGCGAGGTCGGGCTCAAGCGCGCCGATCCCGGCTGCGTCGACGTCCCGCCAGTTCGACGTGCGGCGGGCGAAGCGGCGGAGCTCCCCCGCGTCGCGGCCGAGCGCCAGCACCAGGGTGCCCTCGCGTTGGGGCGCCGCGCCCTTCGCTTCCCACCAGTCGGCGGCTTCCTGGCCGAGGCGCAGCACCGGCTCCTCCGCGCTTTCGGCCTCGCACCAGGGGGCGAGCATGCCGCCCGCCCACCAGGAGCAGGCGTGCGGGCCGGGCGCGGGCGCGCGGTCGAAAATCCGCACCGCGCCGCCCCTATCCGCTATCTCCGCCGCCACGGCGAGGCCAGCGACGCCGGCGCCGAGGATCCGCGCCTCCTTCATGCCGGCCACGTGGCGTGGAAATGATGCACCGGGCCGTGGCCCGAGCCGATGCGGAGCGTATCGGCCGCCCTGATCGCGCCCTGAAGATAGGCGTGCGCCTCCGCGACGCTCTGAACGATGTCGAGCCCTTTGGCGAGGCCGGAGGCGATGGCGGAGGAAAGCGTGCATCCGGTGCCGTGGGTGTTCTTCGTCCTGAGGCGCGGCGCACGGAAAGCGACCGGAACGCTGTCTGACGCGATCAGGAAATCGAGGCAATCCGGCCCTTCGCCATGGCCGCCCTTCATCAGAACGGCGCAGGGGCCGAGGGCGAGCAAGGCTTGGCCCTGCGCCAGCATTTCATCCTCGGTTGCGGCTTCGGCGGCGCCGAGGAGGCGCGCCGCCTCAGGCAGGTTCGGGGTCAGGAGCGCGGCGCGCGGCAGAAGCCGGGCGGTGAGCGCCGCCACCGCCTCGGGCTGCAATAGCGCGTCGCCGGATTTCGCCACCATCACGGGGTCGAGCACGATCGGGCCTTTGAACCCTTGGAGCGCGTCGGCGACCGCCCCGATCACCGCCGCCGAGGAAAGCATGCCGATCTTGATCGCGCCGACAGGGAGGTCATCGAGGACGGCGGCGATCTGCGCGGCGACCATCCCAGGGCTGACCTCCTCCACCGCCGTGACGGCGCGGGTGTTTTGCGCCGTGATCGCGGTCAGCACGCTGGCGCCATAGACGCCGAGCGCGGACATGGTCTTCAAATCGGCCTGCACGCCGGCGCCGCCGCCGCTGTCAGATCCCGCAATCGTCAGTGCGATATAGGTCACGCGCCTTCCCCGGTTTGTCCGGAGGAAGATTGGCGTCGGGTTAAACGAAAGCGAAGTTTCCGTTCCCTACGCCGGCTTCACCCGGATCAGGTTCGATGGGTTGGCGCAGACGCCTCTCAGCCCGATTATGGGCACCCCAACGGATGAGCAGTATCTAGCAACGCGCCGCAGGCGTGGCAATGGCCAAAGCTTCGGATCGGGGCATGGCGGGCGCCCGCCGCCAGAGAGGCGCAAGCATCCGTTTCCGGGGGCACGCGCCGAAACCTCCACCCCGATGCGTCCGACGGGAATTGTCCAGGCGAGGTCATGAATGCGTCTTCAGCTCGATCACGCAAGAGGTATGGATCGATCGGCTCCGCATTCCTCGGCGCTGCAGCGGTCATGATCCGTATCGGCGGCGCGGCGCGCCAAACCTGGATAATTCCGGCGCGGGCGCTGAGCGGCGCGCCTGTATCGGCGGGAGGTTCATCTCCAAATGAACAGGTTTCATTTGGCGGCGAGCGCTGGTTTTACCTGTTGCCCGGATTGGGTTTTCGATTAGGCTCTGCTTGGAGGCGGGCCAGTCTTCGAGTCAGGCCAGTCTAAACAAACAACACGACCCTAATCCATCGGAGGAAACTGCATGAACAATGGAACCGGCATTCGCGCCGCCCGCCTCGCCGCCGGCGCCGCCGTCGCGGCGATGTTCGTCGCCCCCGTCGCCGCCAATGCGGAGACGAAACTGAAATGGGCGCATGTCTATGAGGCGAGCGAGCCTTACCACACCTGCGCCGTCGCCGCGAGCGAGCCGCTGATGGCCGCCACTGACGGGCGCTACAGCATCGAGGTTTTCCCCGCGTCGTCGCTGGGCAAGGAGACCGACATCAACGAGGGGCTCGGCCTCGGCACTGTCGACATCATCTATACCGGGCAGTCCTTCGCGGGCAGCTTCTACGGCCCGATCGCCATTGGCGGCGCGCCCTTCATGTTCCGCGATTTCGACCACTGGAACGCTTATCGGAACTCCGATCTGTTCAAGGATCTGTCCGAGGGTTACGCGGACGCCTCCGGCAACCATATCAAGGCCTACACCTATTACGGCGGTCGCCATGTGACGTCCAACAAGCCGATCCTGACGCCGGAAGACATGCAGGGGCTGAAGATCCGCGTGCCGAACTCGCCGCTTTACATGATGTTCCCGCGCGCGACCGGCGCCAACCCGACCCCGATCGCCTTCGCCGAAGTCTATCTCGCGCTTCAGCAGGGCACGGTCGATGCGCAGGAAAACCCGCTGCCGACCATTCAGGCCAAGAAGTTCCATGAGGTCCAGTCGGACATCAACCTGACGGGCCACATCACCGACGCGCTGCTCACCATCGTTGGCGGCCCGGCCTGGGAGAGCATTGACGCCGCCGATCAGGAAGCCCTCACCGGCGTTCTTCAGGACGCCGCCGTTTGCGCGACGGACCAGATCATCGCCAAGGAAGCCGAGATGGTCGAATGGTTCCGCGCCGAGGGCAACAACGTGAACGAGGTCGACCGAGGCCCGTTCATCGAGGCGACCAAAAAGGTCCATAACGGCGATATGGCGACCTGGGATCAGGAAACCTATGACCGCCTTCAGGCGCTCAAGTAAGCAGCCGACGCCTCGGCGTTGAGCCGATCGGGCCGGGACGCGCGGCGCGCGCCCCGGTCTTTCAGGAAATCGCATCGGTATGGTGCGCCCGCCTGCGCCTCTGGCGCGGGGGCGGGCGCCGACAGGCCGATCCCAATATCGGGCGACAGACATGGCCGACGACAGCGACAAGAACGGCGCGACCGATGCGGAGGAGGTGATCGACCTTTCCGATGTGCGTTGGGACGATTCGATCGTCTTTGTGGTGTTCTGGGTGCTGGCGTTCGTTGTCTTTCTTCAGTTCTTCACCCGCTACATTCTGAACGACAGCCTGGGCTGGACGGAGGAGATCGCGCGTTACCTGCTGATCGCGGTCGCGTTCATCGGTTCGGTCATGGCGGTGCGCAAACGCAGTCATATCGCGGTCGAGTTTCTCTATCGCTGGGCGCCGCGTCCGATGCGGCGGGTCTGTCAGAGCGTGATCGACCTCGTCTGCATCGCGTTCTATGGCGGACTGACCTGGTTCAGCATCATACTCGCCGGGAAAACCCGGCAAGCGATGGTCTCCATCGATGTGCCGAAGGCGCTGGTCTACTGGATCGTGGTCGCTTGTTTCGCGGCGATGACGCTCTATGCGATCCGGATCGCGTGGCGAAACCTGACTACAGGGACCAGCCCGCTGATCGACCCGGAAAAATACGAAGACACCATCAAGGCCATTGATTAGGAGCGCCCGTCCGTGGATATCGCCTATCTTTTCGTGATGCTGTTCGGGATGATCGTCTTCGGGATCCCGGTGGCGATCGCGCTCGCCGGCTCGTCGGCCGTCTATGTCCTGATTTCCGGTTCGGTCCCCTCGATGGTGGTCGCGCATCGGATGATCAACGGCGTCGACAGCTTTCCGCTTCTGGCGGTGCCGTTCTTTATCCTCGCCGGGAACCTGATGAACACCGCCGGCATCACCGAGCGGGTCTTTGACTTCGCGAAGGCGTTGATCGGCTGGATGCGCGGCGGGCTTGGGCACGTCAATATCGGCTCTTCGGTGATCTTCGCCGGCATGTCGGGCGCGGCGGTGGCCGATGCAGGCGGCCTTGGCGCGATCGAGATCAAGGCGATGCGCGACGCCAACTACGATCCCGGCTTTGCGGTGGGCATCACAGCCGCCTCCTCCACCATCGGACCGATCATTCCGCCCTCGCTGCCGATGGTGATCTATGGCGTCGTCGCCGGCGCCTCCATCGGCCAACTGTTCGCTGCCGGGTTCATCCCCGGCCTGCTCATGGCGCTGGCGCTGTCGCTGATGGTGGCGTGGTTTGCGCGCCGCAGGGGCTTCAAGCGCGATCAGGCGTTTCACTGGCCGACGCTGGGCCGGACCTTCATGAAGGCGTTTTTATCGCTCATGACGCCGGTGATCATCGTCGGGGGCATTCTTTCCGGCGCGTTCACGCCGACGGAGGCGGCGATCGCGGCCTGCGCCTGGGCGATGGTGCTTGGGTTGCTGGTTTATCGCACGCTGACCTGGCCGCGGTTCGTGCGTGTCTCCATCGACACCATCGAAACCACGGCGGTCGTGCTCTTCGTCGTCGCGGCGGCGTCGATTTTCGCGTGGATACTGACCTCGAACCGGGTGCCTGAGCATTTCGCATCTGCGATCCTGGCGATTTCCGAGAATCCGTGGATCGTCCTGATCCTGATCAACCTCATCTTGCTGATCGTCGGTTGTTTCATGGAAACCGTGGCGGCGATTACCATTCTCGTGCCGGTGCTGCTGCCGATCGCGGTCAAGATCGGCGTCGATCCGGTGCATTTCGGCGTCATCATGGTGCTCAACCTGATGCTCGGCCTGCTGACGCCGCCGGTCGGCATGGTGTTGTACGTCCTCGCCCGCGTGGCGAAGATACCGTTCGAGCGCTGTGTGGTGTCGACCGCGCCGTTCCTGATTCCGCTCGTCATCGTTCTGATGATGGTTACCTTTATTCCGTCGCTGACCATGTGGTTGCCGACTTTGCTCTATCGGTAGGGTGGCTCTATCGGTAGGGCGGCGCGGCGCATCCATGCCGCCGCCGGCGACGCGGCGCATCCATGTCGCCTGCCGGCGACGGGACGCATCCATGCCGCCTGCCGGCGACGGGGCCGTGATCGCCGCCGTTCCGAGGCGGCGGCCCGCCTGTGCCTCCGGCTTTGAAAAATTATACTTGATTGTTTCAATCGGATAAGTATCCTCAATGTTGGCAACAGTTTCGCACCGCTTGCCGCCCCATCCATCACTCTTCGCCGCTGGCGAGGCCTCTGCCTCGAAATCGAATCTTGACAGTTATTGTCGGGTAATGTTGAAGGCCAGATGAAGCGCTGAGGCGACGACTGTGATCGTCGACGGCGAAGGCGGCGGGCCCGGCGGCATTTCGGGCCCCGAGAAAGCGAAAGGGGCGCCTGGATGAAGCTCAGCGCAGTGGTTTTCGCCATGCTCGGCCTTTTTGGCCCGGCCTCGCTCCAAGCCGATGAACCGCCGGCCCGGATCGCTGTCGCCGGGGGCTCGCTGACGGAGATTGTCTTCGCGCTTGGTCATGGCAAGCGGGTGATCGGGGTCGACACCACCTCATCCTGGCCCGAGCCGGCGCGCGCCCTGCCACAGCTTGGCTATCTGCGGCGGCTTTCGGCCGAAGGCGTGCTTTCGATGGAGCCTGATCTTTTTCTGGCGGCCGGGGACGCCGGGCCGCCGGCTGTCATATCGTTGCTTCGCGATGCTGGGCTTCGTATCGCCGTCGCCGAGAGCGGACCTGACGTGGACGATGTCCCCGCGAAAATCAGGTTCGTCGGCGAGGCGATCGGCGAGCCAGCCGGCGCAGCGACGCTGGCTCAAGCCTATCTCACCGAACTTTCGCGGGTGCGCGGCGCCGTCGCTGGCGTCGAGGATCGCCCGCGGGTGCTTTTCATCCTGACGCTAAGCGAGGGCTCGCCGCTTGTCGGTGGCGCCGGAACCTCCGCCGATGCGATGATCCGGGAGGCTGGCGGCGTCAACGCCGCTGCCGATATCGACGGCTACAAACCGATGAACCGTGAGGCGGTCATCGACGCCTCGCCCGAAATCATCCTGATGTCCAGCGCGCATGCCGACCGCCTCGGCGGTGTGGACGAAGTTCTCGTCCGCGCCGACATTGCGGCTACGCCCGCCGGGCGCGACGGAAACGGCGTGGTGATGGACGCGCTCCTCCTGCTTGGGATGGGGCCGCGGACGCCGGAAGCCATCGCGGAACTGGCGCGGCGCATTCATGCGCCCGATGCGCTCGCCGGCTCGGGGCTTTGACGCGATGAGCCTTCCCGCCTCCATCGCTGCGGAGGGCGGCCCGGGCCGTATCGCGGCCGGGTTCGGCTGGCGCGCGCGGGTGCTGGCGGCGATGGCCGCGCTTGGCGTGGCGGCGTTTCTGGCCGAGTTGGCCTTCGGCCCGGTCCGGTTGACGCTCGACGACATGTCCGCCGCGCTGCTTGGCGAGGCGCCGGCTGCGGCGCAGGCGATCTTCGCGGAGATCCGCGCGCCGCGCGCGCTGCTTGCGGCGCTGGTCGGCGCGGCGCTCGGGCTTTCGGGAACCTGCCTTCAGGGGGTGCTGCGCAATCCGCTCGCCGATCCGGGGCTGATCGGCGTTTCCGCTGGCGCGACGGTCGGCGCGGTGACGGTCATCGTGCTCGGCGACCTGGTTTTCGGCGGCGCGCCGCTCTTCCTTCGCCCGTTCCTGCTGCCGGTTGCGGCTTTTCTGGGGGCGGCGGCGGCCGCCGCCTTTGTCTTTTCGATCGCGCGGGGGCGGGAAGGCGTCTCTGTCGCGACGGTGATCCTCGCCGGGGTCGCGGTCAACGCCATCGCTGGCGCCTTCATCGGCGCGATGGTCTATGTGAGCGACGATCGGCAATTGAGGGAACTGACCTTCTGGACCATGGGCTCTGTCGGCGGCGCCCGCTGGGCCGTCGTCCTGCCGACCCTGCTTTTCGCGGTCCCCGCCGCCGCGATGCTGGCGCGCAGCGCGCGCGCTCTCGGTCTCTTTCAGCTTGGCGAGCGCGCCGCCTGTCACAGCGGCGTCGATGTCGAGCGTGAAAAGCTCCGCATCGGGCTATTCACCGCGCTGGCGGTTGGCGCGGCGACGGCGGCGGCCGGGCCGATCGGTTTCATCGGGCTCGTCGCGCCGCATGTCTCCCGGCTTCTGATCGGGCCGAACCATGCGTTCATTCTGCCCGGCGCGGCGCTGGTCGGCGCGGCGTTGACGCTTGGCGCAGATCTTCTGGTGCGCACCGCCGCGCCTCCGGCCGAGCCGCCGATCGGCCTTGCGACCGCGTTGATCGGGGGGCCGTTTTTCCTCTGGCTGATTGTCGCGCGGATGAGGCGCGCCGATGCTTGAAGCGCGGGGCGTCACCATCGCATATGGCCGCCGGGTGGCGGTTGCGGGCGCGGATCTTCGGATCGGCGCGGGGGAGTTGGTCGCGCTCTGCGGGCCGAACGGCTCCGGTAAATCGAGCTTGATTGGCGTGATGTCCGGCGATCTGAAACCGGATCTGGGCGAAGCGCTGATCGGCGGCGCGCCGGTCGCGGCGTTCTCCGTCGCGGCGCTGGCGCGCAGGCGCGCGGCGCTTGAGCAGAGCCCTACGCTTTCCGCGCCATTCACGGTCGCGGTGCTCGCCGGGCTTGCGATCCCGCGTGAGGTTCCGCCCGCCGTCGCCGCCGAGATCGCCGCCCGCGCCATGGCGGCGGTCGGGCTCGCCCATCGCGCCGATGAACGGGTCCACTCGCTTTCCGGCGGACAGCAGCGGCGCGCCCATCTCGCTCGCGCCCTTGCGCAGCTGGAAGCGGGCCGATCTTTGGGCGGCGGGGAGGCGCTTACCCTCGACGAGCCGACCGCCGGGCTGGATTTCGCGCATCAGATCCGCGCCATGCGCGCCGCACGCGTCGCCGCGGATAGCGGTGCAGCGGTGTTGGCGGCGCTTCACGATCTTTCCCTCGCCGCCGCTTTCGCAGACCGTATCGTGCTGATGCGCGCGGGGCGGATCGTCACTGACGAGGCGCCCCGCGCCGCGCTCTCCTCCGACCGGCTGAGCGAGATCTACGAGACGCCGATGTGCCTTTTCGAGGCGCCAGACGGCGGCCTCTGCGCCGTCCCATCCTACCTCTCTCCCCCATTCCATTCAGGAGCCAGCCGATGTTTATCGCCATGAACCGTTTTCGGATCATCAAAGGCAAGGAAAGCCAGTTCGAAGATGTCTGGCGCAATCGCGATTCCCGCTTGTCGGAGGTGCCGGGCTTCGTGGAGTTCCACCTTTTGAAAGGCCCGGGAACGGATGCGCACACACTCTACGCCTCCCACACGGTCTGGAAAGATGAAGACGCCTTCGTCGCCTGGACGAAATCCGAGCATTTCCGCGCCTCGCACAAGGGAGCGGGCGCACGCGACTCCCTCTACGCGGGACATCCGCAATTCGAGGGATTCAACGCGGTCGAAGGCGCCTGATCGGTGACTGAACTTCACGAATTTCTGGCCCTTGGCGGGCCGGCCATCTGGGCGATCGCCGCGCTTTCCGTGGCGACCGTGGCGTTGATCTTCTGGAAGATCTGGCGCCTCGCGCTGATCGGCGCCTGGTCGAGGAACCGGGCGCGCCATGCGGTGGAGGCGGTGCTGAGAGGCGATGGCGCGGGCGCGCTCGCCTATGTCGAGGGGCGCCGGGGCGTGCGCTCGCGCGTCGTGGGGGCGGCGCTGCGGGCGCGGGCCGTTTTCGAGGAGCCTGCGGCGCGCGAAGAGACGGCGCGCGTCGCTAAGGCTGAACTCGCCGCCGCGCGAAGCGGGCTGCGCGGGCTTGAGTTGATCTCCACCGTCGCGCCGCTGATCGGCCTTCTTGGCACGGTGCTCGGAATGATCACCGCCTTTCAGGCGCTTCAGAACGCTGGCGCACGCGCCGACCCGGCCGCGCTCGCGGGCGGAATATGGGAGGCGCTGTTGACCACCGCCGCCGGCATGGCGGTGGCGATCCCGGCCTCGGCCGCCCTGACATGGTTCGAAAGCGTGATCGACCGGCTGCGGCTCGATCTTGAGGACGCCGCGACGCGGATCTTCATCGCGACCCGGGCGGAATAACGGCATGGAGCAGGTGAGCTACGGCGTGGAGCGACCCCGGCGCAGGCCCAGCCTGACGCCGATGATCGACGTCGTGTTCCTGCTCCTGGTGTTTTTCATGCTCGCGGCGCGATTTGGCGTGGATCAGGCGCTGCAGCTACCGCTCGCCGGATCAGGAGACGATTATCGGGGCCCGCCCCGGCTGGTAGAGATCACGCCTGAAGGCGTGACACTCAACGGAGCGCCGGTCGCGGAGGAAGGGCTGGCGGCGGCGCTTTCGCCGCTCATGGCTGACCCGTCGGACACCATCGTGCTGCGCGGGCGGGACGGCGCGGCGCTGCAGCGCGCCATCGACATCGCTGAAACTCTGACCGCCGCCGGATACTCGGCGCTGGTTCTGGCGGAGTAGTGGCATGGATTTCTCTCCCCCTTCGCGACGTTCGCCGGCCGAGCCATTCGTGCCGATGATCAACGTGGTGTTCTTGCTGCTGATCTTCTTTCTGATGACCGCGCAGATCGCCTCGCCCGAGCCGTTCGAGGTCGTGCCGCCAACCGTCGGCGCGGGCGCAGAGCCGACCGGGCAGGTCACGCTCCACGCTTCCCCCGAAGGCGAGTTGGGATTTGGCGATCTCCGCCATGAGGCTGCGATCGAAGCGGCGATAGCCGAGGCGGCGGGCGCGCCGCTCCGCATTCGAGCGGACGCGAAGATGGAGGCGGCGTCGCTCGCCGGGATCCTGACGCGCCTTTCCGAGGCCGGGATTGACCGGATCGAAATCGTGGCGACTCCGAGATGAGGCGCGCGGCGGAAATACTCGTGTTCGTCAGCCTTGCGACGACGCTTCATGTCGCGGCGTTCTGGTCGCAAACCGACCTGTCCGGACAAGCGGCGGGCGGCGCCGGCGGCGAGGAAAGCGTGACGCTCGTCGGGGCGACGGCGGAAACCATCGCGATGGTCGCGGAGTGGAGCCGTCCCCCGGTGGTCGCGCCGACCGCCGCGCCCGCGCCGACGCCGATCGCGGCGGAGGCGCCGGCTACGATGACGCCGCCCGAGACGCCGCGCGCCGGCCTCGCGACACCGCGCGCGCCTGAGGCGCCCAAGACGCCGAGCCAGGCGCCGCAACTCCTCGAGACGTCGGAGCCACAGATGGATACGCCGGCGCCGGCGCCCGAACTGGCGGCGCCGGCCGCGAGCGAGCCGCCCCCCCCCCCCCCGCCAGAGCAGCACGCGTTCCTCGCGCCGGAACTCACGGCGAGACCCAGCGCCACGGATATCCGCCGCGCCGCGCCGGTGACGCCGGAAAACGCAGATCCGCCGGAGCCCGAGCCGGAATTCGAGCCCGAGGAAACCGCGGCGCCTGTCGTCGCACCGAACCCGCAGTCACGCCCGGAGAAAAAGACCGCCAAGCCGCAGAAGCAGGCGAAGCCGCTCGCCGCGAAACCGGAGCCGAAAACCGCGAACGCGGCCCCCGAAGCGCAAGCGGCGGAGGTTGAACCGCAACCGGATGGCGGACCGGCCAGCGCGCCGTCATCCGTCGCCGCGGGCGCTGGCGGCGGCGCGGAGGCGGGCGACGGCGCGGCGGAGCAGAACACAGCCGATAGCGGTGCGCGCGCCGAACTCGCGCAGGTCTGGGGCGGCGCGATCCGCCGCGAGGTTGAGGCGCGCAAG
>JBBDTD010000114.1:0-7776 GCA_040904645.1 Paracoccaceae bacterium | reverse complement strand
CGTCGCCCCCGGCAGCCCGGTGCGCGGCCCGCTCGACACCGCCATCGCCGAGACCGGCGCGCATGTGCTCTGGTGGCAGGCCTATGGCGGCTCGGTGCTGCTGTCGAATGGCGGGCCCATCCGCTCCCCCGCCGACATGGTGGGCAAGAAGGTGCGGGTCTTCGGCAAATCGCTCGGCGATTTCACCGTTGCGACCGGCGGCGCGCCCACGCTGATCTCCGGTTCGGAGCAGTATCTCGCCTATCAGCGCGGCACGGTCGATGTCGGCATGACCGGCGTTTCCGGCGTGCAGTCCCGCAAGCTCTGGGAGGTGATGGACACCATCACCGTGACCAATAACGCGGATATCGAGTTCCTCGTCGTCGTGAACAACGACTGGTGGAACGCGCTTTCCGAGACGCATCGCGAGCTGATGACCGCCGCCGCGCTCAAGGCCGAGGCGGATGTCCGCGACCAGATGGCCGGGATCGAGGCGAAGGCCTACGCGGAGGCCAAGGAAAACGGCATGACCATCTACGAGCCGACCGCCGAGGAGATTGCGGCCTGGCAGGCGGCTTCAGCGCCCGTTTATGATCAGTTCGTGAAGAACGCCGGCCCGCTCGGGGCCGAGGTTCTTTCCGCCGCGCAAGCGTTCTGATCAGCCGCCCCGGGCCCGCGCGGCCCGGGGCATATCACGGGCGGACCTGAATCATGCGCCTCTATCCCGTCTGCATCACAGCGATGGCGGTGTTCGCCGCATTTCTGTTCGTCGCCGCCGGCGCAATGCTGACCTGGGAGGTTGGCGCGCGGTATCTTTTCGTCAAGCCGACGATCTGGGCGGCGGAGCTGAGCCAGATCTGCCTGATCTGGGGCTCGCTCCTCGCGATGCCCTGGTGTTTGAGGGAGCGGCGGCATATCCGCATCACCGCCGTGATCGCGCTGCTTTCACCGGGGCCGCGGCGCATCGCCGACATTGCGGCGATGCTGGGCGTCGCTCTCTTTTCCGGTTTTGTCGCGTGGTATGGCTGGCAGATTTTCTGGACGAGCCTGATCCGCGGGCGCACGGCCGGCACGATGCTGGACCCGCCGATGTGGATCATCGAGCTTTCGGCGCCGTTCGGCTTCGCTTTTCTTTTGATCCAGGCCCTGATCGAGGCGAAGCGCGCCTGGTGCGGCGAGATCGTGGCCGACGGGGCGCATGAATGACCGTCGTGCTGATCCTCGGCGCGCTCTTCGCGCTCCTGCTTGTCGGCGTTCCGGTGGCCTTCGCCCTCGGCGGGCTCGGGCTGGCGATGCTGTTCGCGGGCGGCTTCTCGCCGCTCATGGCGCCGCAGGCGGTTCTTTCCACACTGGACGGCTTCATCCTTCTGGCGGTGCCGCTTTTCCTTCTGATGTCGAACGTCCTGCTGAAGGGCGGCGTCGGGCGCGATCTTTACGCGGCGGTGCAGGCATGGGTCGGGCATTGGCCCGGCGGGCTCGCCGTCGCGACCGTCATATCCTGCGGGCTTTTCGCGGCTATTTCCGGCTCCTCGGTCGCGACGGCCGCGACGATCGGCACCGTCGCGATCCCCGAAATGCTCT
This sequence comes from Paracoccaceae bacterium, assembly GCA_040904645.1. Taxonomy (GTDB): domain Bacteria; phylum Pseudomonadota; class Alphaproteobacteria; order Rhodobacterales; family Rhodobacteraceae; genus Pikeienuella. The sequence continues at coordinate 6,216 of JBBDTD010000114.1, read as the reverse complement.
CACGCGGCTATGAGAAGCGCTTCGTCTATGGGCTGCTGGCGGCCGGCGGCACGCTCGGCATCCTCATCCCGCCTTCGATTCCGATGATCGTCTACAGCTTCGTCACCGACGAGTCGGTGATCGCGCTGTTTCTGGCCGGGATCGGGCCGGGGCTGGCGCTCATCGTGCTCTTCATCGTCTATTCGATGATCTACGCGCGGATAAAGGGCATGGGCCGCGCCGCAAGGGCGAGCAGGGCGGAGCGGGTTTCCGCGACGGTGCGCGCCTTCCCGTCCATGGCGCTTTCGGCGCTGGTCATCGCCGGCATCTATTCGGGCGCATTCACCCCGACCGAAGCCGCGGCCGTCGCCTCCGCCGCCGCGATCTTCATCACCACCGTCATCTTGCGCACGCTGACCTGGGCCGGGTTCCGCGACGCGGCGATGGAATCCATGGCGACGACCGTGGCGATCATCCTGATCATCGCCGGCGCCAAGATCTTCGGAAAGGCGATCACGCTCTATCGGATTCCGCAGGAAATATCGGCCTTCATCGCCGATGTGGTGTCCGGCCCCGCGAGTTTCGTGATTGTCGTCGCGCTCATCCTCGTCGTCATGGGGCTGGTGCTGGAGGCGCTCTCGATGGTGCTGATCATGACCCCGGTGTTGCTGCCCGCCGCGCTCGGCCTCGGGTTCGACCCGATCTGGTTCGGCGTATTCATGGTCGTCATGGTCGAGTTCGCGCTGATCACGCCGCCGGTCGGACTTAATCTCTATGTGATCCAGGCCGTGGCGCGAACGACGCTTTCGGAGGTCGCGCTCGGCGCCCTTCCCTTCCTTTTCCTGATGGGCGTGGTTGTCGTCCTGCTCTATCTCGCGCCCGACCTCGCCCTCTATATTCCTTTCAAGCTCTGAGGTCCGTCATGCAAACCGCCGCCCGGCTCCGCTCGCTCCTCGCCTCACCCCGCCTTTTGACCATGCCCAGCGCCTATGACGCGCTTTCGGCGAAGCTGATTGAACAGGCCGGGTTCGAGGTGACCTTCATGACCGGTTTCGGCGTCGCCGCCAGCCGGATCGGCGCGCCTGATCTCGGCCTGATGAGCTACGCGGAAGTGCTGGATCAGGCGCGCAACATCACGGACGCGACCACCATTCCGCTGATCGCGGATGGCGACACCGGCTATGGCAACGCGATGAACGTGCGCCGCACGGTCGCAGGCATGGCGAAGGCCGGCGCGGCCGCGGTGATGATCGAAGACCAACTGGCGCCCAAACGCTGCGGTCACACTCCCGGCAAGGAGGTGGTTAGCCGGGCCGAAGCTTTCGACCGCATCCGCGCCGCCGTCGACGCGCGCGAAGCTCTGCGCGAGGAAGGTGGGGACATCCTGATCATGGCGCGAACCGACGCGCGCCATGACCTCGGCCTGGCGGAGGCCTTGCACCGGGCTGAACGGTTTCGCGAAATCGGCGCCGACATCCTCTTCGTTGAATCGCCGCGCACCGAAGCCGAGATGCGTGAGATCTGCGCCGTCACCGACGCGCCGCAGATGGCCAATATCGTCGAAGGCGGCCTGACGCCGGACCTGCCCCCCGCCGCGCTGGAGGAAATCGGCTACCGGTTGGCGAACTATCCGCTCAGCCTCATGTCAGCGGCGATGCGGGCGATGACAGAGGTGCTCGCCGACCTCGCCGCCGGGCGGCCGCGCGACGACAAGCTGATGGATTTCAAGGAACTTCGTCGCCGGATCGGCTTTGACGCCTATTACGAAGCCTCCGCCAGCTATGAAAGCGCGCGGCGCTAGCGCGACTGGACGGATGGCGGCGTTTCGGTTCTGCTGCGGGCGCAGAAATCGGGAGGCCCGGCCATGAATCTGGAAAACCGCATCGCCGCCGCGCGCGGCGAGACACATGCGGATATCGTTCTGCGTGGCGGGCGGGTCTTCTGCACCGTCACCGGCGAAATGATAGCCGGGGACGTGGCGATTCTCGGCGGTACGATCGTCGGCATCGGCGAGAGTTATGACGGCGCCCGGGTGATCGACGTAACGGGCAAGATTCTCGTCCCCGGCTTCATCGACACTCATCTGCATATCGAAAGCTCGCTCGTGACGCCGTTCGAGTTCGACCGCTGCGTCGCGCCAAGGGGGGTGACCACCGCGATCTGCGACCCGCATGAGATCGGCAATGTCTGCGGGCTCGAAGGGATCGAATATTTCCTGGCGGCGTCGGCGCGCACCGTCATGGACATCAGGGTGCAGCTTTCCTCCTGCGTTCCCTCCACGCACATGGAGACGGCCGGCGCGCGACTGGAAGCCGATGATCTTTCGCCGCTGATGGATCATCCACGCGTTATCGGATTGGCCGAATTCATGAACTATCCCGGCGTGATCCACCGCGATCCGGGCGCGATGGCCAAGCTGAAGGCCTTCGCCGGGCGGCATATCGACGGGCACGCGCCGCTGCTTTCAGGCCGCGACCTCAACGCTTACATCACCGCCGGAATTCGGACGGAGCATGAGGCGACAACCGCCGCGGAAGCCCGCGAAAAGCTTCAGAAAGGGCTGCGCATCCTCATCCGCGAGGGCTCGGTCTCCAAGGACCTCGATGCGCTGGCGCCGCTGCTGACCGAAGCGACCGCGCCCTACATGTGCCTTTGCACCGATGACCGGAACCCACTCGACATCGCCGAGCACGGGCATCTGGATTACATGATCCGCAGGCTGATCGCGCTGGGCGCCAGCCCGCTCAGCGCCTATCGCGCGGCCAGCCTTTCGGCGGCCGAGGCGTTCGGGCTGAAGGACCGGGGCCAGATCGCGCCGGGCAAGCGCGCCGATATCGTCGTGCTCGAAGATCTCGCGGAATGTCGCGCGGAGCTGGTCATCTGCGGCGGCGTCCCGGCCGACGACGCGGCTTTCTCCGCCCGCGCGCCCATCGCGCCGGTGGCGCGACGAAGCGTCAAGGCGGCGCAGCTGAGCGCGGCGGATTTTCGCCACGCGGGCAACCGCGCCGCGACGCCCGTGATCGGAATCCTGCCGGGAAAGATCATCACCGAGCATCTGATCGAAGACATGGCGCCGGAAGGCGGCGACAAGCGCCCGGCCCCGGCGCGCGACCTGGCGCGGATCACCATCGTCGAGCGCCACGGCTTCAACGGGAATATCGCGTCAGGCTTCGTGCGCGGGTTCGGCCTTGAGCGCGGCGCCATCGCCTCCACCGTTTGCCATGATCACCACAACATCGCCGTGGTCGGCGTCGATTACGAAGACATGGCGATCGCGGCGAACCGGCTGGGGGAAATCGAGGGCGGCTTCGCCGTGGTCGCAGACGGCGAGGTGCTGGCGGAGCTGGCGCTCCCCCTCGCCGGGCTGATGAGCCTCGAGCCGTTCGAAGCGGTGCATGAGCGCCTGATCGCGCTCCGCGCTGCGGCGCGCGGGCTGGGCGTCACGCTGGAGGAACCCTTCCTGCAGCTCGCTTTCCTCGCCCTGCCGGTGATCCCGCATCTGAAGATCACCGACCGTGGTCTGGTGGATGTCGACCGCTTCGCCCTGATCGCCCCCTGACGCGAAAGAGGCGGCCATTTCGGGCCCGCCCCTCAGTTTTCAGCCGACCATATTCAGCTGACGGGAACGTCCGTGAAAGGGAAGCTCTCGTCGGTCTGGCCCATGAATCAGCCGCCGCGCCGGTGATGCTGCTCGACTGGAGTGAGTTTTCCAGCATCACGGCGTCTGGCGGGGGCGGCCATCGCACCCTCTCGCCGGCGCGCGCCCGATCCGCCTTGCCGTCGCGCGCCGGGGCCGCCTAATCTGGGGGCCATAAAATGCAAATGGATTGTGGGGCCAGCCGGATGAACGAAACCGCGCCAGAGAGGAAACCGGAAGCGCCGAAGCTGGAGCTTCGCCCCTCTCGCACCTTCACGCCATGGCTTGCCGGCGCGGGGGCGAGCATCGGGTTCACCACCTATCAGGCCGGCAAGGTCTTCCTGATCGGCGTCAACGGCGAGACCGGGCGCCTCTCGGTGTTCGAGCGCAGCTTCCCGCGCTGCATGGGGCTCGGCGCGGGGCCGGATGGCGGGCTTTGGCTCTCGTCGCTTTACCAGCTCTGGCGTTTTGAGAACGTTCTTGAAAAGGGTCGGCCGCGCGACGGCTACGACGCGATCTATCTGCCGGTGGAGGGGCGGACCACCGGCGATGTCGACATCCATGACGTTCACCCTTTCGCGGGCGAGCGACCGCCGATCTTCGTTGTCACACGCTTCAACTGCCTTGCGACGCTCGATCATCGCCACAGTTTCGCGCCGGTCTGGACCCCGCCCTTCATCGACCGCATCGCGGCGGAGGACCGGTGCCATCTGAACGGGCTCGCGATGGAGAACGGCAAGCCCGCCTATGTCACCTGCGTGGCCAGAACCAATGTCGCCGGCGCCTGGCGGGAGCACCGGCGCGATGGCGGCGTCGTGCTGGACGTCGCGACGGGAGAGCCGGTGGCGACCGGGCTTTCGATGCCCCATTCGCCCCGCATCCATCAGGGCCAGCTTTACGTCCTGCAGTCTGGCGCCGGCGAATTTGGCAAGATCGACCGCAAGACCGGCGCGTTCGAGCCGCTCTGCTTTCTTCCGGGTTTTGCGCGCGGCGTCAGCTTTATCGGCCGGCACGCCGTGATCGGCGTCTCGCGCCCGCGCAAGGATCGCACATTCGAAGGGCTCGCCGTCGATGAACGGCTGGAGAAGGAGGGCCTCGGGCCCGTTTGCCAGATCGCGGTGGTCAATCTCGACACCGGCGATGTCGAGCACAGCCTCGAAATCGACGGCGCGGTGCAGGAGCTTTACGATGTCGCGAGCCTTCCTGGCGTCAGGCGGCCGATGATCATCGGCTTCAGGACCGAGGAAATCCGCTTCATGGTGCATCCGGCGCCACTAAAGCCGCTGAGCTGAGCAATGGGCGCCCTGCCGCGCATCCTCTTCGCGTGGGAGCTTGGCGCGCATTTCGGCCACGCATCCAAGATCGCGGAAACCGCGCGCGCGCTGGCGGGGCGGGCCGATATCTGGGTCGCGGCGCGCGATCCCGTCGGGTTCAGAGCGATCGCGCCCGACCTGCCGGTCAGGCTTATCGCCGCGCCTGCCGCCGCACCCCGCCCGCCCGTCTCCGCCGAGGATCAGGCGGTCAGCTATCCCGACGACCTTCGCCATGTCGGCTGGGCGGAGGCGGCCCCGCTCGCCGCGCTGATCGAGGCGTGGGAATCGCTGTTCGAGCTGATACGGCCGGAGATCATGGTGGCGCAGGCGGCGCCGACAGCGCTCCTCGCGGCGCGGGGGCTCGATCTGATTACAGCGATGGTGGGCGGCGGTTATGACGCTCCGCCAAGCGCGGCGCCGATGCCGCCGTTCTATTTCTGGCGAGCAGAGTTGCACGCGAAAGCCGCCGCGCGCGAAACCGCCGTCCTCGCAACGGCGAACGGTGCGCTCGCGCTTCGGGGAAAGCCGCAACTGACGCAGTTTAGCGACGCGCTGAAGGCGGACCACGCATTTCTGGCCACCTTCGCCGAGATCGACCATTACGGCGACCGATCCCGGTTCGAGCCGGATCATCCGCCCTATCTGGGTCAGCTCGTCACCCTGGATCAGGGCGCCGAGCTTGAGTGGCGGCCGGGCGCGGCGCGGCGCATCCTCGCCTATCTTCGCCCCGGCGGTCCGGCGTTCGACGCTGCGGCGGGCGCGCTGGCCGCGCTGGCCGCGGATCACGACGTCATCCTCGCCGCCCCCGGCGCGCAGCCCGCGCTTTTCGAGCGGATGAAGGGCACGCCCGTGCGCCTGGTCAACGGCCCGGTTCGGCTCGACCGGCTGTTGCCGGACTGCGATCTTGGCGTGAGTCACGGCTCCAATGGCGTCGCGGCGGCGTTTCTTCTTTCCGGCCTGCCGCAGATCTGCCTGCCGACCCATGCGGAACAGGTGATGGTCGCCCGCGCTATCGGCGAAGGCGGGTTCGGCCTCGGCCTTGTCGGGCGCTTTGGCGAAGCGCAGGTCGGGGCCGCGATCCGCCAGGCGCTCGGCTCCGCGCCCCTCAGGGGGCGTGTCCGCGCGGCGGCGGCGCGCATCGGCGCATCGGCAGGCCGCAGCCCCGGCGCGCGTATCGCCGACGCGCTGATGGCGGTTGTTCAGGGACGGTTACAGGCCCCGCCGAAACGGTGATATCGTCCACGCTGAAACCGGCGCTCCGATCCGCGCGCCGCCGGCGCCCTTAAC
>JBBDTD010000113.1:0-7808 GCA_040904645.1 Paracoccaceae bacterium | reverse complement strand
GTGCTGCCCCGTTTCATTCCCGAGTGACGGCCGCGAATGGCGCCGCTGCGGTGCGCGGCCCTGAAATTGGCGCCGATGGAGCATGAGCGCGTCCATTTGTTACGATTTGCACACGCGCTTCGGCGTCTGTGTGTTATGCTAACCGCTGAAAGTATAGGTTTGTTAGCCGATGCGCCTGAAAGTCGGAGCGTCTGACACGACCGGTGAGTGTGCGGAGCGTGTGAATCGACCAAAGTGAAAACGGTGCGAGTATGTATGAGTCTTTCTACGGTCTGAAAGAACGGCCCTTTCTTACCCTGCCTGACCCGGAGTTCCTGTTCTGGTCGGACAATCATGTCATGGCGTTCACCATGTTACGCTATGGGGTGATGACGCGTGCGCCGCTCACGGTGATCACCGGCGATGTGGGCGCCGGCAAGACAACGCTGCTGCGCAAGCTGCTTCGCGAATTGCCCGAGGATGTGACCACCGGCCTCGTTTCCAACATGCAGGAAGGCCGCGGCGAGCTTCTGCATTGGGTCATGATGGCGCTGGATCAGCCTTTCGACGCCAATGAATCCTATGTCTCGCTTTTCAAGCGGTTTCAGGATTTCGTCATCGCGGCGTACGCGGCCAAGCGAAGGGTGCTGCTGATCTTCGACGAAGCGCAGAATCTGGGCGTGAAGTCGCTGGAAGAGCTGCGCATGCTTTCCAATATCAACGCCGACAAGGATGAGCTGCTGCAGATCATTCTCGTCGGACAGCCCGAATTGCGGGAGCTTCTGGCGCGGCAGGAATTGCGGCAGTTCTCTCAACGCATCAGCTCGGACTTCAATCTCGGCCCGCTCGGCAAGTCCGAGACGGTGAAATACATCCGCCGCCGGCTGAACATCGCCGGCGCAGAGACGGAGATATTTCCGACCCGGACCTGCGAGATGATCCACGATGCGACGGGCGGCGTGCCGCGCTTGATCAACATCCTCTGTGATTTCTGCCTGCTTTACGGCTATTCGGCGGAGCGTCACGTGATAGACGAAGATCTGTTGAACGAGTTTCTGGAAAGCGCGCGGATACGGGGCATCTACAATCAGTTCACTGCGCCACGCCCGACGCCGAAGCTGGTCAGCGGCACCTGATGCCGATATGGAGCGTCCGGACGGCGGCGGCGCGACCAGCGGCGTGCGATAATGAAATTGACGCCGGAATGGCGCGGAACGATCGAGCATACGCATGAGCGAAGCGCAGGGTATTGGAATCGCCGACCTGGTCAGCGTGGCGAAGCGGCGGCTATGGATCGTCGTGCTCGCCTCTCTGCTGCTGACCCCGATCGCAGTCGGAGTGGCGTATATCCTGCCGCCGGTCTATTCGGCCTCCGCGCGGATCCTCATCGAGAGCCAGCAGATCTCCGATGAGTTGGCGCGGTCGACAGTCACCGCCTCGGCGGCGGAGCGGCTTGAGCTGATCAAGCAGAGGTTGCTTACCCGGCAGAATCTGATCGCGATAATCGAGAAGCTCTCGCTCTACAGCGATTTCGATGAAATGACCCTCGCCGACAAGATCGAGCGGCTGAGGGAGGCGACCAGTTTCGAAAGCACGTCTTTCGACGCTTCTTCCTATCGTCGAGGGCCGCCGGTCGTTTCAGCCTTCACCATCACCGTCGAGGCGCATCAGCCGGTGCTGACCTCGCAAGCGGCCAATGAATTCGTGACGATGGTGCTTGACCTCAACATCAGGCAACGCTCGGAGCGGGCGTCGGAGACGGTCGCTTTCTTTAGCCAGCAAGTCGAACGGCTCTCGGCCAGCATTCTCGCCACCGAGCGCGACATCGTCGCTTTCAAAAACGAAAATTCGGACAACCTGCCGGAAAGTCTGTCGTTCCGGCGCGATGAACTCAGTGCGCTTGATGAGAAGGCTTATACGCTGGATCAGAGGCGCATCGAGCTGGATGAGCAAAGGCGCGAGCTGCAGCTGGAGCTGGAGCAGGGGCCCGCGGCGCCCCCGATCAGCCAGCTCAGCCAGGCCGAGCAACAGATTGTCGCGCTCCGCAACACGCTGTCCCAACAGCGGAGCCTGCTTTCTGACGCCCATCCGCAGATCCGCGCCCTTGAGGCGCGCATCGAGGCGCTCGAAAAGGAACGTATGCAGGCCTCCGCGGCGACAGGCGAAGTCGCCGATCCGGCGGAGGCCCAGACGCGACGGTTGAAAAGGCGGCTGGAGCTGGTCGAAAATCAGATCAGCCTTCTGGACGAGCGCAAGAAGGAAGCCGAGGCCTCTTCGGCGAAGCTCCGCGAGTCGATCGATAAAACGCCGCAGGCGGAAATTGCGCTTTCGTCGCTTCAGCGCAGGATGTCCGCCTTGCAGGATCAGCAAGAACGAGCGACATCGAAGCTGGCCGAAGCGTCAACCGGCGAGAGGCTTGAAGTCAACCGACAGGCGGAACGCTTCGTTGTGATCGAACAGGCGCAGATTCCGTCTACGCCCAAGGCGCCGAACCGGATCCTGATCGCCGGGGCCGGGGCCGCGGCGTCGATCGCCGTGGGGCTCGGGCTGGTGGTGCTGCTGGAGCTTTTGAACAATTCGATCCGCTCCGCCAGCGATCTGCAGCGCCGCGTCAATCTTCGCCCCATTGTGGTCGTTCCCTATATCAAGACGCGGCGAGAGGTGCTGAACCGGCGGTTGTGGATGATCGTCGTCGCGGCTCTGCTGTTTGTAGGCGTGCCAGGCCTCCTGCTCCTGATCGATCAGTATTACCTGCCGCTTGAGATTCTCGCTGAGAGGGTGTTCGAGAAGACTGGGCTGGACCAGGTCATCCAGATGATCGAGCGGCGGTTCTAGCTCGGATATCGAAAGCGAAGGGCGTAGCTGATGGTCGAGCGACTGAAACACGCGATTGAGAAGGCGAGGGCGCAACGTCTCGCCGAGGAGCCGCCCGCCGTCGCGCAAGCGCAGGCGGAACGGCAGCCGGGCGATACGGCGCGGCAAGCGGCGACGCCATCGGATCAACTCTGGTCTTCGCTGTTGGACGCCAATCTCAACCCGGCGCTCCTCACCCGGTCGCGGATCGTGACGCATGACAAATCCGACCCGGCCCATATCGCGTTCGATCTGTTGCGCACCCGTCTGATCAAGGTTTTTCGGGATAACGGCTGGAAGCGGGTCGCCGTGACGTCGCCGACCAAAGGCTGCGGCAAGACGCTGGTCTGTACGAACCTCGCGTTCAGCTTCGCCCGGCAGCCCGATCTGAAGACGGTTCTCTTCGACATGGACCTGAAGGCGCCGGAAGTCTCGAGCATCCTGGGCCTTCGCTCGGTCAAGCCGCTCACCTGGTTTCTCACCGGCTCCAGCCCGCTTGAAAAGGCGCTGGTTCGTCATGGCGACAATCTCGCCATCGGGGCGAATGGCGAGCGGGTGCGCGATTCGACCGAGTTGATCTCGGGCGACAAGGCCGGCAAGGTGCTCGAATCCGCAGTCTCGCGGCTCGCGCCCGACGCAGTGATCTACGATCTGCCGCCGATGCTCGTCAGCGACGATGCGGTGGCCTCTTTCGCTCTGGTGGATTGCGTGCTGCTGGTCGTGGCCGCCGGCCAGACCACCGCGAAGGAAATCGAGGAATGCGAGCGGCTGATGGCGGGGCAGACGAATTTCCTCGGCGTTCTGCTGAACAAGGCGGATGAGAACCGAAGCCGGGAAGGCTATGAATATAGTTGAGCACGCCCGCCGTTTGCGCGCCTGAACGTGGCGGCATATCATTATTGGCGTAATCACACGGTGTTGACTCCGCTGAGGCGGATGAGCCGAGCCGATGCAATAAAGTTGGAGGTCTCGCCGTGAAGGACGTCATGCTCAGGAATCGGCGACGTTTCGCGTTGGCGGCTGCGTTCGCTTTTGGCGCATTTGCGCTCGCGGCGTGCGACAGCGCGGAGGATCGCCTGGCCAAGCATCTCGAGAGCGGTCAGGAATTGGTCGCCGAAGGGTCGATGGAGAAAGCGACCGTCGAGTTCCGCAACGCGCTCGCTCTCGATGCGAACAGCGTTCCCGCGCATCTCGGCATGGCCGCCGTTTATGAGCAGCAGAAAAACTATCCGGCGATGATCGCCCACCTGACCAAGGTGACGGAGGTGGACGCCGTCAACGTGACCGCCCTCGTCAAGACCGGGCAGTTGATGATGCTGGGCGGCCAACTTGATCAGGCGATGGAGAACGCGACCATGGCCGTGGACGCGGCGCCCAAAAACGCCGAAGCGCTCACTTTGAAGGCCGGCATCTCGCTCAGGCTCGGCAACGCCGAGGCGGCGGTGGAACTGGCGCAGCGGGCGATCGCGATCGAGCCGGATAATCCCACCGCCCATGCTGTGCTGATCGGTGAGCGAATTCAGGCGGACGACAACGCCGGCGCGCTGGAGATCGCCAATGACATCACCGAGCGGGTCCCGCAGGATCTCGGGGTCGCGCTGGTCAAACTGCAGGTGATCGAAAAGCAGGGCGACGAGGAAGCGACCGGCGCCTATCTCAAGCAATTGGTGGACCGGTTTCCTGATCAGATGGCGCTGAGGAACGCGCTGGCGCGCTGGTATTTCCAGCGCAACGATCTCGCAGGCGCCGAAGCCCAGATGCGCGCGATCGCCGAAGCGAATCCGGATGACCCGGCGCCGGCGCTTCGCGTGGCGCAATTCCTGCTGACGACCAAAGGCCCCGAGGCCGGCAGGGCGGAGCTTCAAAGGTTGCTGGACGAGGCGGCGGACAAGACGCCCTATCAGATCGCGATCGCGCAGTTTGATTTCGACACTGGCGAGACGGGCGAAGGCCGGGCGCTTCTTCAAACCGTCATCGCTGATGCGCTCGTAGCGGAGAAGGGCGCCGTCGCGAACGAGGTCCGCCTGATTCTGGCGCGTCAGGACCTGAAAGAGGACGACCGCGAGGCTGCGCGCGCGCTCGCGCAGAGCGTTCTCGACACCGACGCGGCCAACGCGGATGCGCTCGCGATCCGCGCCGCGCTGGCCTATGATTCCGGCGATTACAATGCGGCGCTGCTGGATCTCCGGGCGGCGCTTTCCTCGACGCCGGATAACCCGCAGCTTCTGCTGCTTTCGGCGCGCACTCACATGAAGAGCGGCAACACCGACCTTGCGGGTGAGCGCTACGCTTCCGCCATGCAGGCGTCGGATTATGCGCCCGAACTGACTATCGAATACCTGAACTTCCTGAAATTGAACCAGCGCGGCGCGTCGGTCATCACCGTCCTCAACGAAGCGACGAGGCGGCATCCTCAGGACGAGCGTCTGCTGAAGGAGCTTGCTGCGGCGCAGATCGCCGGGGGCGACTGGGTCGGCGCTGATCAGACGGCGGCCCAACTGGCGGCGGTGGATCTCGACGCGTCGCGGCGGATTCAGGCGGCGACCCTCAGCGGCCGGGAGCGCTATGACGAGAGCCTGAATGTCCTCGGCGAACTGGCCAAGGAGCCGGAGCAGCGCGACAGCGCGCTCGCGGCGATGGTTCAGGTCTATATCCGCGCCGGCAAGACTGATGAAGCGCTGGAGTTCCTGGACGGCGTCCTGACGGAGAACCCCGAGAATATTCAGGGGCTGGTGCTGCGGGCCGCCTTGCGTGCGAACGCCGGCGATCCGACAGCGGCGGAAGCGGACCTCAGGGCAGCGAAAGCAGTGGATGAAACCGCCACCGCGCCGCAACTTGGGCTGGCGCGGCTTCTTTTCGCGCAGGGCCGGACCGAAGACGCGCTCGCCTCCGCCAAGGAGGGCGCGGAAATCGCCTCGAATCCGGCGGCTTTGCGCCTGCTTCTGGGCGGCTATTACGAGACGCAAGGGCGATACGCCGAAGCGATCGAGCAGTACCGGGCGCTTTACGTGGCGCAGCCTGGCAGCCTCGTCGCGGCCAATAACCTCGCGAGCCTGCTCGTAGAGCATCAGGCGGACGATCCGGCCGCGGTCGCTGACGCGGCGAAGATCGCTGAAGTCCTGCGCGGCGTGGAGGTTCCCGCTTTCCAGGACACGTTCGGCTGGGTCCAGCATATCGTGGGAGACGATGAACTGGCGCTCCGCTATCTGACGCCGGCCGCGGATGCGTTGGGTGACAACCCCTATGTGCGCTTCCACATCGGCGCCACGATGGTGTCGCTGGGCGATCCCGTCGCCGCGCGTCCGCATCTGGAAGCGGCGGTCGCGGCGGGCGGGGAAAACTTCTCCCGCCATGACGAGGCGAAAGCCATGCTGGACGCACTGCCAGCGGTGCAATGATCTGAAGCCCGGCTCCTTCGAAGGGAGCCGGACGCAGATTCTACATCAAGTCACGCCGCCACCACATAGTCAGCGCCCGCCGTGCTCCAGAGCGGCGCCACCGGCAGGCCGATTCCATCCTCCGCCGCAAGCGCGGGGTTGCCACCCAGCCCGTCGCCATCGCCTTCATAGAGGATGCCGATGAACAGCCGTGCTGGCTCCTTCGCGTGCCCGTAGTTCACCGGGCCGTTGTGCAGGTAGCGGATGCGCGTGCCCGCTGCCCATGTGCCGGTCAGACGAGTCAGCGTCACCTCGTTGGCCCCGGTGATCTCGGCGCTGAACTCGGTCGGGGCGGTTCCGGTTTCGGTGTTGCCATTGCTCCATGACACGCCCGAATCCTCGGAAACCTCGAAGCCAGAAACCGTTGGCCATTGCGCGTCGGGGGAGAGCCCCGTGATGCTCCACCCGGTTTGCAGGGTGCCGCCATTCGGCGTTGTCACCACCAGCGCAATCGTGTCCCCGCTCCGCGTAGCCGTCGTCACCTCGGGGAATGTATCGGTGGCGAAGCCAAGTCCACGCGCTACGCCATAGCCCATGCGCCAGCCGAAGCGGCCATAACCCCACTTTTCCTGAATAGCGTAATGCCCGATCACCTCGTCGTTTCTCATATCGGGCGCGAACGCGTATTCGAAGCTGTTGGCGTTGGCGTAGGAAACCATATCCTTGCACCACCGGAGGAAGTAGACTCCCACGCTGATACTGTCGGAGTCGCTGTCGTCGTAGATTTCCTCCGGCCCCGCGCCAAGACGTCGGTTGGAGACTCCGAACACCCACGGCGCTTGGCCCTCGAAGGTTCCGTCACGGAAATAATGATCGCGGTCGTAGGGACCGATTCCGGTGAAGGCGTCGCCATCAATCATCGGGTTGATCGAGTTGCCGATTCCGCCGCCGGTTTCGTTGACGGTGGCGATTGGCGAGGTGTTCCAGTGCCATGTGTGCAGCGAGAGGTCGTTGCCGCAAATCGCCAGCATGTCCTCAACGTCAGACCATGTTCGATCCGGGATTGAGTCGTCAGTCAAATCCTTGATGGCCGTGCCCTCGTGGAGCAGTCCAACCAGACAGATCGGCGCATCAGTGTAGGCTGTGAGGATTCGAGATATCGCCGACGCCCCGTCCGTCACAGGGTGTAGCGCGGTCAACGGCTTCATGAATATCTTGCCGGTTTGCGGAGCCGTACCACCCAGCCCCGCGCTGAACGCTCTGTGATGTCCGATCAGGGAAACCGCTCCGGCCGGAGCGGTGCGATTCTCAACGTCGTCGGCAAGCGCCGAGACCAGCGTGCCCTCTGCGTTCGACTGGCCAAGGAACGAAACCTTCCAGCCAACGCCGCACTCACTGCGGATTCGCTGCATCATGCCGGGGGCCGACACCGGGCGCACGTCAACATATCCCCAGCCTGAGCCGCGCGGACTCACCGCCGTGCCTGCCCACTCACCCGCCGCGATGGTGGAGCCGGTAAGGGTGGTCCAGTCCATGACAACGGCGCCATCGGAGTTGTAGTAGCGCGCCTCAACCTCTCCGGTGACGCCGGAAGCTGTG
>JBBDTD010000112.1:0-7824 GCA_040904645.1 Paracoccaceae bacterium | reverse complement strand
GGCTCCTACACCGCCGGCGCCATCGCCGCGATCGCCTTCGGGCGGCCGGTAGCGGCCGTTGACGGCAATGTCGAAAGGGTGATGAGCCGTTTTTACGCCATCGGGACGCCGTTGCCGGGCGCCAAACCCGCGATCAAGGCGGCCGTGGAAGCCATAATTCCGGCCGGGAGGCCAGGTGATTTCGCACAGGCGCTGATGGATCTTGGCGCAACGATCTGCGCGCCGAAATCGCCGCGCTGCGATCGCTGCCCATGGTCCGCCACCTGCCTTGGCCGGGCGCGCGGGATCGCGGCGGACCTACCCCGCAAGGTCCCGAAAGCGCCGAAGCCGGAACGGCGGAGCGCCGTCTACGCGCATTTTCGCGAGGACGGCGCGCTGCTGGTGGAGACGCGACCCGACAAAGGCCTGCTTGGCGGAATGCTCGGCTTGCCCGGCCCGGACTGGGGCAAGGCCGACCCGACGCCGGACGATATCGACGCAGCCGCGCCCGCCGATGCAGCGTGGCGGACGGCGGAAGCGGAGGCTCGCCACGTCTTCACGCATTTCAATCTATCGCTCAGGGTTCTGGTGGCGCGCGGCGCCGGCGTGCCGGGCGCCCGCTACCTCGACTACGACGCGGCCTATGCGGCCGCGCCGAGCGTCATGCGCAAAGCGATGAAGATCGCGCGCGAAGCGGACTGATCGCCCGGAGCTTGGGGAGACACGGTCCGCTCGCGCCTTCGCGCCGGAAACAGCGCCGCCCGCCAAATCCACGTCGGCGGGCGGCGCAGGCGAAGGTCATGGCCCCGCCGAATTAGGTCAGGCGTTCGCCGCCTCAAGCAGACGGTCGGAGCATTCCTCCGCGACATCCGCGTTCGCCTTGTCGCGGCCCGGGAGCACCGCCCAGTCATTTTCCTCGGCATAATCGCCACGCTGCCAGGAGCTTTCCTCCTCAAGCGCAGCCATATGGGTCTTCTGCTGCATCGCATTCAACGCGTTGAACTGAGCGACGCAGATTGGCGTCAGGGCGGCGATCACCGCCTTGTCGACTGCGGCGTCCGCCCGCTCTTGCGCTGAGCCAGTGGTTACGATCCATCCGGCGCTGAAAGCGACGACAGCGATCGCAACAGCGCCGACGACGGCGCCCCAGACAGCCGGTTTGGTCCATTCAGGAATGGTCATGCATATTCTCCCTATTGTTTTCGCCCACATACCGGGACATCACAACTATATAACATAATATTTCATTTATTCAACCAATTAAGTATAATTTTCTTTAAATATGATACTTTATCATTAATGGTTTATATATAAATACTCATTATTATTTACACAAAAGGTGCCAGTGGTGTACTTTACATTATTATAATTTAATCTGTTACCGCCATAAATCGCCGCAACTACGCGATATCCATAAAAAATGCCCCGCCTCTACAGGCGGGGCGAGGCGGGGGCGCAAGCGGAACCCCAGGCGAAGCCCGTGTTCAAGCGGTCAGTTCGGCCCTGATCTGCTGGCGGAACACGTCGATCGGAATCCGCGCACCATCGCGGCGGCAATGCCAATAGGTCCAGCCGTTGCAGCTGGGCGCGCCTTCTACTGCGGCGCCGACCTGGTGAATCGAGCCGACAGCGTCGGCGCTGACCAGCGTGCCGTCGGCGCGCACCTTGGCGGTGTGGCGGCCGTTGACGCTTTCGAGGACCGTGCCGGGAACCAGCATCCGCCGCTCGACCACCTGGCCGAAGGGCACACGCGGCTCTTTCCGTTTGGAGGCGGTGACCACGATGGCGTCGGGGCTGGCCAGCTCCACCGCTTCGATTCGGGCTCGGGCGACCTTGATGTAGGCCTCTTCGCGCTCGATCCCGATCCAGCGGCGGCCGAGCCGTTTGGCGGCGGCGCCGGTGGAGCCGGTGCCGAAAAACGGGTCGAGCACGACATCGCCCGGCTCCGTCGAAGCGAGGAGAACGCGGTGCAAAAGCGCCTCCGGCTTCTGTGTGGGGTGGGCCTTCTGGCCCTCGGCGTTCTTCAGCCTTTCATGGCCTGAACAGATGGGCATCTCCCAGTCGGAGCGCATCTGCACGCCGTCATTCAGCGCTTTCAGCGCGTCATAGTTGAAACAGTATTTCGCAGCCTCCGAGCGCGCGGCCCAGATCAGCGTCTCATGCGCGTTGGTGAACCGCTTGCCACGGAAATTCGGCATCGGGTTGGTCTTGCGCCAGACGACGTCGTTGAGCACCCAGAAGCCGAGGTCCTGAACCGCGGCGCCGACCCGAAAAATGTTGTGATAGGAGCCAATCACCCAGAGCGCCCCGTCCGGCTTCAGCACCCTGCGCGCGGCGGCGAGCCATTCGCGGGTGAAACGGTCATAAGTGGCGAAAGTGTCGAACCGGTCCCAATCGTCATCGACGGCGTCGACGCGGGAATTATCGGGGCGATGCAGTTCGCCCTTGAGTTGAAGATTGTAGGGTGGGTCGGCGAAGACCAGATCGACCGAACCGGCAGGCAGCGCGTTCATCGCGGCGACGCAATCGCCCGCGATCACGCTGTCCAGCGGCAGCGCCGCGCGATCCTGTTTCACCTTGCTCGTCATTATTGGTCCGCCCGTTCGAATCACTTGTTGAAGCTACAATGATTCAAACCGAATCGGTGGTCAATAATTCTTTTGAATCAATGGTTTGCTATGATTTCTTCACACAACATATTGTGTATGGGTCGAAAGCTTCGACGATGATGTGGTGTGACGCCCAAGCGGATCAGCGCGGCGCGATGCGCGGGAACCCCGTATCCGGCGTTCCGTTCCCAGCCGTATCCGGGGTGGCTCAGCGCAAGTTCCGCCATGACTCTGTCACGCGTGACCTTGGCGATGATCGACGCCGCCGCGATGGAGAGCGAACGCCCATCTCCGCCGACCAGCGCAGCGGCCGGGCAGGGCAACCCGGGCGGAATACGATTGCCGTCGATCAGCGCGAAACCGGCCCTTCGCGCCAGCGCCGCAAGTGCGCGCACCATGGCCAGGTCGGCGGCCCGAAGTATGTTGAGGCGGTCGATCTCCTCCACCGTGGCGACCCCGACGCCGATCCAGGAGCCGGACGCGTGGAGCGCGTCGAAGAGCGTCTCGCGGCGTCTGGCGGTCAGTTTCTTCGAATCGTTCAGCCCGGCCGGCGCGCTGCCGATGTCCAGGATCACCGCGCTGGCGACCACCGGCCCGGCCCAGGGGCCGCGCCCTGCCTCATCGACGCCGGCGACGGGGCGGACGGGAGCGGCATCCTCATGCGTGAAGTCGGGGAGCGGCGCGGGGATTTTCATCGCTCTGACGGGCGGCGCGGAATTCCTCATGGAAAGCCGCGCGCGCATTCGCTAAGCCAGAGTGAGCACAAGGGAGCCAAGATGAGCGAGACCAAGAGGCCGCGCGTCGCGCTATTCGTCACCTGTCTGGTGGACATGTTCCGCCCTTCGATCGGTTTCGCCGCTGTCGGTCTTTTGACCGAAGCGGGGTGCGACGTCGAGGCGCCGGAAGCGCAGACCTGCTGCGGGCAGCCTGCCTATAACTCCGGCGACAGGGCGACGACGATACGAATCGCCAAGGGCGTGATCGCGGCGTTCGAAGGCTATGATTATGTCGTCGGCCCGTCGGGGAGCTGCATGGGCACCATCGTGAAGGACTATCCGACGCTCTTCGCAGATGAGCCCGAATGGGCGGAACGGGCGCGGGCGCTTTCAGCGAAGAGCCATGAAATCACCTCGTTTCTGACCGACATCATGCACTTCACCCCGACAGATGTGCGCTTCGACGGCAAGGTCACCTATCATGACAGCTGCTCAGGCCTTCGCGGGCTTGGCGTTCACGGCCAGCCGCGCGCGCTTCTCGGCGCGGTCGAAGGGCTGGAACTGGTGGAAATGAAGGACCCGGATGTCTGCTGTGGGTTCGGCGGCACGTTCTGTGTGAAGTATCCCGATATCTCCAACCGCATGGTGTCGGACAAATCGGCGAATATCGTGGCGACTGGGGCGGAGACCATTCTCGCCGGCGATCTCGGCTGCCTGATGAACATGGCTGGCAAGCTTTCGCGCGAAGGACGGCCGGTGAAGGCGCGCCACGTCGTCGAGGTGCTGGCCGGTATGACCGATGGCCCGGCGATCGGGGAGGGCGGGAAATGACCGCCCACCAGCCCAGCTCGAAATCCTTCAAGGCGAACGCGCGCGCCGCGATGGCGGACCCGAACCTGCAGAAGGCGATGCGGAGCACCGGCACCGGCTTTGTCGGCAAGCGGGCGATCGCCCGGGCAGGGGTGCCGGAATTCGACGATATCCGCGATTCGGCGCGCGATCTGAAGAACCATGTTCTTGAGCATCTCGACATTTATCTGGAGCGCTACGAGGAAAAGGTGACCGCGGCGGGCGGCCATGTCCACTGGGCCGAGACCGCCGAGGATATGCAGAGCATCGTGCTCGACATCTGCCGCAAGGCGGGCGCCAAGACCGTGAACAAGGGCAAGACGATGATTTCGGAGGAGGCGGGAATCAACGCCTTCCTCGAAGAGAACGGCATCGAGCCGGTCGAGACCGACCTTGGCGAATACATCATCCAGCTTCGGGGGGAGGCCCCCTCTCACATCATCGCGCCGGCGATCCACGTGACGACGGAGGAGATCGAGGCGCTGTTCCGTGAGCGGCATCAGCACCTGCCTGCGGACCGGAACCTCTCCGAGCTTTCGTCCATGCTGTCCGAAGCGCGCACCATCCTGCGGCAGAAATATTTCGAGGCCGAGGTTGGCATCACCGGCGCCAACATGCTGATCGCGGAGACGGGACAATCGATCATCGTCACCAACGAGGGCAATGGCGACCTGTCGCAATCGCTGCCCAAGGTGCATATCGTCCTCGCCTCGCTGGAAAAGATCGTCCCGACGATGGAGGATGCGGCGACGGTGCTGCGGGTTCTGGCGCGGTCCGCGACCGGGCAGGAAATGTCGGTCTACACCACGCTTTCCTCCGGCCCGCGCCGGGCGGAGGACCCTGACGGGCCGGAGGAATATCACGTCGTCCTGCTGGATAACGGCCGGACGGAAATGATCGGCACCGATTTTCAGGAGATGCTGCGCTGCATCCGTTGCGGGGCCTGCATGAATCACTGCCCGGTCTATCAGGCGGTCGGCGGGCACGCCTATGGCTGGGTCTATCCGGGGCCGATGGGCGCTGTGCTGACGCCCTCGCTGATCGGCGTGGAGGAGGGCGGGATGCTACCCAACGCCTCGACCTTTTGCGGGCGCTGCGAATCGGTCTGTCCGATGCGGATTCCGCTGCCGAAGATGATGCGCCATTGGCGCGAGCGCGAGTTTGAGCGCAATCTCTCCCCCGCCGCGGCGCGAAACGGCTTGAAACTCTGGGCGTTCTTCGCGGAAAGGCCGGCGCTTTACCGGCTGGCGACGCGCGCGGCCATCGCAGGCATGCGGCTTCTCGGGCGCAAGTCAGGCAAGTTCAGCAAACTGCCACTGGCCGCCGGATGGACCGATCACAGGGATTTCCCGGCGCCCGAAGGCGTGACCTTCATGGCCGCATGGAAAAAGGCCGAAGCGGTGAGGGCGAGCCGATGAGCGGGCGGGAGCGGATCCTGAACAAGCTGCGCTCGCGTCTTTCCACGGATGAAGGCGCCGCCGCGCGCGCGGCGGCGGTCGAAGCCCGGCTTGGCGAGCCAAAGGGCGTCGCCCCGCGCCCGACCCAGAGCCTCAGCGAAGGCGAGGCGCGAATCACCCAGTTCGAGGCCAAGGCCAGGGCGGCGGACGCGACGGTGAGCCGGATCCACTCGTTCAACGACCTGCCTGAGGCGCTCTCCTCTCAGCTTCGTCAACGCAATCTGGGGCAGTCGGCGCGCATGGGCTCGGACCCCGCGCTCGCCAGCCTAGACTGGGGCGTAATGGAGATCAGCCACGGCGTCGGGCGACTGGAAGAGCCGGCGACGCTTTCTGTCGCGCCATATGCGATGGCGGAGACAGGGACGCTTGCCCTCTGTTCTGGGCCGGACAACCCGGTCACGCTGACCTTCCTGGGAGAGACGCATTTTGTCGCCGTCAGAGCCAAAGACATCCACCCCGGTTTCGAAGAACTTTTCGCGGCGCACCGCGCTTCCGGGCGTGACCCCCGGACGCTGAACTTCGTCACAGGCCCGTCGCGTTCCGCCGATATTGGCCAGGTGCTTCAACTTGGCGCGCATGGACCGATTTCAGTCCACATCTTCGTGATCGAGGACGATACCTAGACGACGCATATAGCCGGGGCTGTTTTTCGTCACCTTCAGGGATTATATGGGCGCCATGACAAGAAGAACGCTCCTCCTCGCCGCGCTCGCCCTGCCGCTATGCGGCTTTCTGAGCGGCGCGCCCGCCGAAGCGCAAGACCAGCGGGAGCTGGCGCGGGTTTCCGCCTATCTGAATTCGATCTCCACCCTTCAGGGGAATTTCGTTCAGGTCGATCCGGACGGGATTCTTTCGGAGGGGCAGTTCTACATGTCCCGGCCGGGGCGGATCCGGTTCGAATATAACGACCCGAATCCCGCGCTGGTGATCGCGGATGGAGCGTGGGTCGGGATCGTCGACAAACGCTATTCAAGCGTGGAGCGGTATCCGCTGGCGGAGACGCCGTTAAACCTGATTCTCAAACGGGATGTGAATCTCGGGCGGGAAGGCGCTGTCGCGGGAATCGACGTTTCCGACGGTCAGATGCGGGTGCGCGCGCAGGACCCGGATCATCCGGAGCGTGGCGCGATCACGTTGATTTTCGGGGCCAACCCTCTGGAGTTGCGCCAGTGGATCATCGAAGATTCGCAAGGCGGCTCCACCACGGTGGCGCTGAGCGACATGCGCGCAAATGTGCAGATCTCGAATTCGCAGTTCGTGATCCCGGAACGCGGCGGCGGCTCCATTCAACGCTGAACCGGCCAGCGCTGAAAGTTACGCCTCTATCAGATATCGAAAGTCGCCAGGACCGGGGCGTGATCGGAAGGCTGCGTCCATCCACGCACATCGCGAAGTATGCGCGAGCCGCCAGCCCCCGGCGCCGGGGCGATATCCGAGCTGGCCCAGACATGATCGAGCCTGCGGCCCTTGTCCGCCGCATCCCAGTCCTTCGCGCGATATGACCACCAGCTATAGAGCAGCCCGTCGCCATGGTCGCCGCGGGTCACATCGACCCATTCGCGCGCTGCGCGGGCTTTTTCGAACGCCGCGACCTCTACCGGCGTGTGGCTGACGACTTTCAGGAGCTGCTTGTGGGACCAAACGTCATCTTCGCGCGGCGCAATGTTGAGATCGCCTACAAGGACGGCGGGCGCGCGATGCGTCTCTCCCCAGCGCGTGAGATCCTCCACAAAGCGGAGCTTATGCGCAAATTTCTCGTTGATAGCCGGGTCCGGCTCATCGCCGCCGGCGGGCAGGTAGACATTGTGGATCTCGACGCCCGATTGCAGGCGCGCGGCGACATGGCGCGCGTCGCCCTTGCCACCGAAATCGACAGGATCGACAGGATCGAGCGGTAATCTCGAAATGATGGCTACGCCATTATAACCCTTGTCGCCCCGCGCGATCACCGTGCCGTAGCCGATAGCGGCCAGCCCCGCGAGCGGGATTTTCTCCACCGGTGACTTGGTCTCCTGAAGGCAAAGAATATCCGGCGCTTCCTCCGTCAGGAGCCGCAGCACGAGCTGCTCCCGCAGGCGGACGGAGTTTATGTTCCAGGTGCAGATTGTGACTGGCATGATCGACCTCTTTCGCGAGCCGCGAGAATGGACGGCGCAGCGCGGAGGCTCAAGGGCGAGAGAGAAGAAAAGCGCCCGGCGAGAGGGGGCCGCCGGG
>JBBDTD010000111.1:0-7878 GCA_040904645.1 Paracoccaceae bacterium | reverse complement strand
GGGGCGCGGGCCGTCGACAGGGATTTCTTCTCGGCCGCCGTCTCCGCCCGGATCGTGGCGCATGAGTTGATCACGGTGGAGCGAGGGGAGATCGCCGGCCTGCCACCGGAGGACTGGTCCTGCGTCATCATCGCCACCGGCCCGCTGACCTCGCCCGCGCTCGCCGATGCGATCCGGACCCTGACGGGGGAGACGAGCCTCGCGTTTTTCGACGCCATCGCGCCAATCGTCTACGCCGACAGCGTCGATCTGCAGAAGGCGTGGTTCCAGTCCCGCTACGACAAGGGCGAGACGGAGGACGAGCGCACCGCCTATCTCAACTGCCCGATGGACCGCGCGCAATATGAGCGCTTCATCGACGCGCTCATCGAAGCGCCGAAAACCGAATTCAAGGACTGGGAGCGCGATACGCCCTATTTCGAAGGCTGCCTGCCGATCGAAGTGATGGCCGAGCGCGGGCGGGAGACTTTGCGCTTCGGGCCGATGAAGCCGGTCGGGCTGACCAATCCGCACCAACCGGATGTGAAAGCCTATGCGGTCGTGCAACTTCGCCGCGAAAACGCCTTGGGCACGCTTTATAATCTGGTCGGCTTTCAGACCAAGATGAAATACGCGGCGCAGGCGGAGGTTCTGGCGCTCATTCCGGGGTTGGAGGCGGCGCGATTCGCGCGGCTCGGCGGCATCCACCGCAACACGTTCCTGAACTCGCCGCGCCTGCTCGATGGCTCGATGCGGCTCGCCGCCTCGCCGCGCCTCCGCTTCGCCGGTCAGGTCACCGGCGTCGAAGGTTATGTCGAAAGCGCGGCGATGGGGCTTCTGGCAGGGCGCTTCGCGGCTGCGGAGCGGCTGGGCGCTCCGATCGCGCCGCCGCCGCCGGAAACCGCGCATGGCGCGCTACTGGCTCATATCACCGGCGGGGCGGAGGCGGAGACCTTCCAGCCGATGAACGTCAATTTCGGCCTCTTCCCGCCGCTGGCGGAGGCGAAAGGCGGGCGGCGCGGCAAGGCGAGCCGGAAAAACCTTTACACGTCAAGGGCGAAAGTGGCTTTGTTGGGGTGGCTGGAAGATATGTTGAATTGACAGGACAGGGCCCTAGGTGATTATTCGTGGGGAGGGGGCGTTTCGGGGATTATGATGGTCAAGACGTTTCTTGACGGCGCCTACAGCCACGAGAGCGGCCAGCCGGCCAAGGCCTACTATGACGCCTGGGCCGATACTTACGACGAAGAACAGGCCGCGAACGGGTATGTGACTCCGCGCCGCTGCGCCGCGGCCCTCGCCGCCGCCTCGACTGAGCGCGGGGCGCCTATACTCGACCTTGGCTGCGGCACCGGGCTTTCGGGCGTCGCGCTCCGCGCGGCGGGGTTTTCGACTATTGACGGGTGGGACCCGTCGGCGGAAATGCTGCGCCGGGCCGAGGTGAGGAACATCTATCGCGTGCTGCGTCAGATCGAGCCGGACCGGCCGCTTTCCGCGCATACGGGCGCCTATGCCGCGATCGTCGCCGTCGGCGTGTTCAGCCGCGGCCTCGCGCCGCCCGAGGCGCTGGATCTGTGCCTCAATTTCCTCCCCAACGGTGGGTTTTTCTGTTTCTCGCTGAACGATTACTCGATGAAGGACCGCGCCTATGAGGGGCGCGTGAACGAGATGGTCGATTGCGGGGCCGCGCGCGTCGTCTCCCGCGAATATGGTGACCATATCAAGACGCGCGCTCTGGGCGCGACGGTCTATGTGCTGAAGAAAGCCTGAGCCGGATCAAGCTTCCCGCATCAAACTTCAGCCGCTTCGCGGCGCGCTTCCAAATCGAGCCATTCCTCTTCTGCGGCGGCCAGCGCCTCACGCCGCTCCGCCAGCGCTTCGCTCGCCTTGGCGAACTTCTTCGGCTCGCGCGCGAAAAGCTGCGAGTCGGCCAGAAACGCTTCCAGCTTCTCGATTTCCGTGGTCAGCCGCTCCATCTCCGCCGGCAGCGCGCCGAGCCGGTGCGTCTCCTTGAAGCCAAGCTTGACCGCGCGGGGCGTCTCGCGGCGGGGCGCGGCGGGGCCGGATTTCGGTTTCGTCTTTTCGGCCGCTTCAATCGCCCCGGCGCCGCGCTGGTTGCGGTAATCGGACCAGCCGCCAGCGTATTCCACCGCCTGCCCGTCGCCTTCAAGCGCAATGACCGAGGTCGCGACCCGGTCAAGGAAATCGCGATCATGGCTGACGATCAGCGCGGTGCCTTCGTAATCAGCCAGCAGTTCCTGCAAAAGATCGAGCGTCTCGATGTCGAGATCGTTGGTCGGCTCGTCGAGCACCAGAAGATTGGTGTCGCGAGCCATGATCTTCGCCATCAGGAGCCGCGCCCGCTCCCCGCCCGAAAGCGCTTTCACCGGCCCACGCGCCTGGCTTTCATCGAAAAGAAAACTTTTCAGATAACCGACGACATGCTGCGGGCGGCCGCGCACGATGATCTGATCGGAGCGCTCTTTGGGCCCGCGCAGCTTGTCGTCCGTCAGCGTCTCCCAAAGTGACTTTTCCGGATCAAGCGCGTCGCGGTTCTGATCGAAACGCGCCATCTCCAGATTGGAGCCGAGCCGGACCGTTCCCTCATCCGGCGCCAGCGCGCCGGTCAGCATGTTCAGCAGCGTCGTCTTGCCGGCGCCGTTGGGGCCGACCAGCGCCACCCGGTCGCCGCGCGCGATGCGGGTGGAGAAGGGCGCAAGGATCGTCCGCTCGCCAAAACGTTTCGCGATTCCCTTCGCCTCGATCACCAGCTTGCCCGAGGACGCGCCCGCGGCGAAGGCCATCGCCGCGCGCCCGGTCTCCGCGATCTGGTCGGCCCGCTGCTCGCGCAGCTCGCCAAGGCGGCGCACCCGGCCCTGGTTTCGCGTGCGCCGGGCGGAAATCCCTTCCACCGCCCAGCGCGCCTCCGCCTTGATCAGCCGGTCGAGCTTGTGACGCTGGGCGCGCTCTTCCTCCAGCGCCTTGTCGCGCCAATCCTCGAAACCGGCGAACCCGTGACTGACGCGGCGGCACTGCCCCCTGTCCAGCCAGATCGTCGCGCGACTGAGCCGGGCGAGAAACCGCCGGTCATGGCTGATCAGCACGAAACCGGCGGACGTTCCCGCGAGCTCGCTCTCCAGCCACTCGATCGCCGCGATATCGAGATGGTTGGTCGGCTCGTCGAGCAGCATCAGGTCCGGCTCGCCCGCAAGGCACCGCGCCAGCGCCGCGCGCCGCCGCTCACCGCCCGAAGCCGATTCGGGCGACGCGTCGGCCTGAACCTGAAGCCCCTCCATCGCCATTTCGGCGCGATAGCGTTCATAATCCGGCAGGTCGGCGGCGGCGTAATCGCCAAGCGTGGCGAAGCCGCTGAAATCCGGCTCCTGCGGCAGATAGGAGATCTTCGCGCCCGGCCCCGCGAAGCGCCCGCCCGAATCCGGCTCCACCAACCCGGCGATGATCTTCAGCAGGGTCGACTTTCCGGAACCGTTGCGCCCGACGAGGCAAAGCCGCTCCCCCGGCCCGACGCTGAGCGAGAGCTGAGAAAAGAGCGGCTCAGCGCCGAAGCCGAGAGTTACGTTGTCGAGAGTCAGGATCGGGGGTTGGGCCATCCGCGCCGCGTAGCCGGGCGCGGGCCCGGCGTCAACGCCCCCTGCGCCCCCTTGCGCGCCGCGAGGCGCAGCCCGATAAGCGTTGCATGCGTCCCGCACCTTTCAATCCCGCGCTCGCCCGCGCGCTCGCCTCGCCGATCATGACGGCGCAGAACTGGGTGCGCGGCCGGGTTTTTCCCGCCGAACGGCCGCTGATCAATCTCTCGCAGGCCGCTCCGGTCGGTCCGCCGCCGCTGGCGCTCCGCCAGGCGATGGCCGCCGCCGCGCTGGCGGAGGGGGAGGCGCATCTCTATGGGCCGGTGCCCGGCGACGCGCCGCTGCGCGCGGAGATCGCCGCGCGCTGGTCTGCGCTTTACCGGGCGGAGATCGCGCCCGAGCAGGTCGCGGTGACTTCGGGTTGCAACGAAGCTTTCGCCGCGGCGCTCCTGACGCTGGCCGGGGCCGGCGATGAGGTGATCCTGCCCACGCCCTGGTATTTCAATCACAAGATGTGGCTCGACATGACCGGCGTCCGCGCAGTCGCCCTCGCCACCGATGAGGGCGGCCTGCCGGACCTGGAAAAGGCCCGCGCCCTCATCACCCCCCGCACCCGCGCCATTGTGCTGGTCAGCCCGAACAATCCGACCGGCGCCGAATATCCCGCGCCGCTGCTCGAGGCGTTCCGCGCCCTCGCCGCCGACGCCGGGATCGCGCTGGCGCTGGACGAAACCTATCGCGATTACCTCAGCCGTGACGGCCCGCCGCATCAGCTTTTCGCCGCGCCCGAATGGGACCAGACGCTGATCCATCTCTATAGTTTCTCCAAAGCCTATCGGCTGACCGGGCACCGCGTCGGCGCGTTGATCTCTTCGCCCGCGCGGGTGGCGGCGGTGGAGAAATTCCTCGACACGGTCACGATTTGCCCGAGCCGGATTGGCCAGGTCGCCGCGCTCGAAGGCCTGCGGAGCCAATCCGCCTTCGTCGCGACGGAGCGCCGGGAATTCGCCGCGCGCCGCGCCGCGCTGGTCGCGGAATTCGAGACCGGGATCGGCGGTTGGCGGCTCCTCGGCGCGGGCGCCTATTTCGCCTGGGTCAGCCACCCATTCAAAGCGCCGGCCGAAGCGGTCGCGCGGCGGCTGGTGGAGGACCAATCGCTGCTCGCGCTTCCCGGCGGCTTCTTCACGCCCGAGGGCGACCCGGCCGGGGCCAGCCGCCTCCGCCTCGCTTTCGCGAATGTCGATTGCGACGGGATCGCTGAAATGGCGCGGCGGCTCCGCGCGTTCGATCCAACCGGCGCGATCTGAAATGCCGCCGGAGATCGTGATCCGCCTCGCACGCCCGGCGGAGGCCGCCGCGCTTACCGACCTCTCGATGCGCTCGAAGCAGTCGAACGGCTATGACGAAGCGTTCATGGCGGCCTGCCGCGACGAGCTGACCGTGACGCCGGAGATCGTCGCGGAGGGTGAGTTCTGGGTGGCGGCGTCGGGTCAACTCCTTGGCTGCGCCCGGCTTTCGGGCGCGGATGGCGCGGGCGAGGTCAACACGTTCTTCGTCGACCCGGCGCAGAAGCGGCGGGGAATCGGCAGGTTACTTTGGGCGAAACTTCGTGAGCGCGCCTCCGCGCTCGGCTTCACCGCGCTCGAACTGGACGCCGATCCCAACGCCGCGCCCTTCTACATCGCGCTCGGCTTTCGCGTGGTGTCTCAGACGCCCTCGGGCTCCATCGCCGGGCGCATGCTCCCGCGGATGCGGATCGACCTCGGCTCCCTCGCTTGAACCCCGCCTCCGCCGCGCATATGGTCCGCGGCGATTTCTCCGAGTGAAGGGCGCTCCATGCTGAATCTCCTCCGTCGCGGCGTCAAGACCTGGGTGGCGAAGCTGCTTTTCGGACTTCTCGTCGCCAGTTTCGCGGTCTGGGGCATCGGCGACGTCTTCAGCTTCGGGCTCGGCTCCTCCGTCGCGACGATCGGCGACCAGAAGATTCCGGCGGAAAGGTTCGCCGGCGCCCTCAACCGGGAGACGCGCGCCGCCTCGCAGCGCTTCGGCCAGCCCCTCGATCCGGAGATGGTGCGCGCGCTCGGCCTGCCGCAGACGGTGCTCGGACGGCTGGCGCAGGAAGCGACGCTGGATCAGGCCATGGCGGATCTGAAAGTCTCCGCCCCCGACGACGCCGTGCGCGGCGCGATCGTCGCGGACCCGGGCTTCGCCAGCGCTGCGGGCGGGTTCGATCAGGATTCCTATCGTTATGTCCTGGCCCAGAACGGCTTCACCGCGGAATCTTACGAGGAGACGACGCGCCGCGCTCTCGCGCGCCGCCAACTCGTGCAGGCGCTGTCGGACGGCGCTGTCGCGCCGGCGGGCGCGGTGGAGGCGCTTTATGCGTTCCAGAGCGAGACGCGACGCTTTGACTACATCACCCTTGGCGCCGATCAGGCCGGCGAGATCGGCGAGCCGGATGAGGCGGCGCTATCCGCCTATCACGACGCCAACCCCGAAGCGTTCAGCGACCCGGAGCGCCGCAGCGCGGTGTTCCTCCACCTCGCGCTTGCGGAGATCGGCGCGGCATACGAGCCGGATGAAGCGGACCTTCAGGCGCTCTACGCCGCCCGCGCCAGCGACTATGACCGTCCAGAACGCCGTGAGCTTTACCAGATCGTCTACGACGCGGAGCCCGAGGCCGCCGCCGCCGCCGCCCGCATCGCGTCCGGCGAAGCCGATTTCGACGCGCTCCTGACGGAGCGCCGCGAAAGCCGGGCCGATGTCGCGCTCGGCGACGTGACCAGAAACGAAGTCTCCGCCGCCGCCGGTGAAGCCGCATTCGCGCTTGGCGCGCCCGGCGTCGCGGGACCGGTCAGCACGGGTTTCGGCTTCGCGCTGATCGATGTCGCCTCGATCACTCCGCCCGAAACGACGCCCTTTGAAGCCGCGCGCGAGTCCCTCGCGGTCGAGCTGCGGCGCGAACACGCGCTCGACCTCGCGCCAGAACTCGCCGGAGAGATCGAGGAACGCCGCGCCGGCGGCGCCACGCTCGAAGACATCGCGGCGGAGCTGAAGCTTTCGCTCAACCGCGCGGAACTGGTCGCCGCCGACGGCGCCGGCGGTGAGGGTTTCGCCAAGGACCCTGCTTTTCTCGAGGAGATGTTCGCGGCCGAAGAAGGCGAGGAACGCGACCTGATCGAAACGCCAGGCGGTGAATTCTTCGTCCTCAGAGTGGAAGCCATCGCACCCGCCGCGGTCCGCCCGCTGGCTGAAGCGCGCGATGATGTGGCGTCCGCCTGGCGCCTGGCTGAAATCCGCGACGCCCTCGCGGAAAAGGCCGCCGCCTTCGTCGCGCGGCTCGATGGCGGCGAGGCCCTGTCGACGATCGCTGAAGACCCGGGCTTCACCGTGATGAGCGAAGGGCCGAAGACGCGGGGCGAAGGTTGGGCGGCGATCCCGCCAGAACTGCTTGAGGCCCTCTTTGACGCGCCGCTCGGCCATGCCGGGTTCGCCCCCGCCGGAGAGAACGTCACCATCGCGACTGTCGCCGCGATAGACGCCGGAGCGCCCACCGCGCAAAATCTGGCGCGCCGCGAATCGCTGGAGCGTCAGATGAACGAGATGGCGGCGAATGACGCGCTCGCCCTCTTCATCGCCGCGAAACAGGCGGAGGTCGGCGTCAGCGTCAACAACCAGGTGCTTGACTCGCTCCTCAGCCAGTCCGGCGGCCTCTGAATGGAGATCCGGCCGGGATTCGACGCCTTCGCCGCCACCCATGCGGCGGGCGAAAATCAGGTGCTCTGGACCCAGCTTCCGGCTGATCTCGACACGCCGGTCTCGTTGATGCTGAAGCTGACCGGCGCGGCGGAAAACTCCTTCCTGCTGGAAAGCGTGACCGGCGGGGAGATCAAGGGCCGGTATTCCGCCATCGGCATGAAGCCGGACGTGATCTGGCGCTGCCTCGGCGACAAGGCGGCGCTGAACCGCGCCGCGCGCTACGATCCCGACGCCTTCGCCGACGAAGCTCTCCCCCCTCTC
Source organism: Paracoccaceae bacterium (assembly GCA_040904645.1). Lineage (GTDB taxonomy): Bacteria > Pseudomonadota > Alphaproteobacteria > Rhodobacterales > Rhodobacteraceae > Pikeienuella. The sequence goes on along the minus strand of JBBDTD010000111.1, from coordinate 292 downwards.
GACAGCTTGCGGGCGTTCCAGAAAGAAAGCCGGATCGACCTGCCGCCGGAATTGCCGCCCATCGCGGCCGGGCTCTTCGGGTTCTTCGGCTATGATATGGTGCGCTTGGCGGAGAATCTGCCCGCCTCCAAGCCCGATCCGCTCGGCCTGCCGGACAGCCTGATGATGCGGCCGACCGTGGTCGCGGTGATGGACGCGGTGAAGGATGTGGTCACGCTGATCGCGCCGGTCTGGACGCGGGACGGCCTGCCCGCCCGCCCCCCCTATTCGCCGGGGGCGGACCCGCTTTCGG
>JBBDTD010000110.1:0-7970 GCA_040904645.1 Paracoccaceae bacterium | reverse complement strand
GGCGTCGGCGAGCGTGTCGCCGACCGTGCCTTCCACGAATGCGGCGGCGCCCCCTCCGTCAGCGGAAAGAACGCGCGGCCTGTGGTCACCGACTCGTCAACGATGATGGCGTTTTCCGGGATGTGGCGGCCGAGAAGCGCACCGATCACTTCCGGGCTGGCGGCGCCCTGAGGCATGCCAGGCCGCCCCGCCTGCGCGATGCCGGCCGGCGCGGTCGTGGTGGCGGAAAGGTCGGAGGCGAGGGCTTCCAGCGCCCCCGCGATATCCTGCCCGACCGCGGCGAGCTCCACGATCTCCGCGCCTTCGCGCGTCAGCACGCCGGGCTTGTCGGGATAAGCGAAAAAGGCCACGGGCGCGCGCGCGCCGATCAGCACGATCCGCTTGAACGGGGCCAGAACCTCCAGCGCCAGATCGACCGGATAGGGGACGCGGCTCACCGATACGCGCCCGGCGCCCCGTTCGAGGCGGGAATTTGACCATTCTGTCAATAGCTTGCAGCCGGTCTTGGCCGAGATGCTGGCCGCCAGGCGGAGGTTATCCTCCTCCAGCGCGGCGCCGCCGAGCAGGATCAACGAATCCGGGCCGGACAGGGCCGCAGCGGCCGCGGCGAGCGCACCCGCATCGAACGCCGTCGCCGCGGGCGGCGCCACCGGCTCGGCGACCTCGCCGCCCTCGTTCCACGCCGTGTCGCCCGGAAGGATCAGCGTCGCGACCCGTCCTGGCGCCGTCCGCGCCTCGGCGACCGCCATGGCGCCGTCACGTCCCACATCGGCCGCGGAGCCCGATGTGCGCACCCAATGCGACATCGGGCGCGCGATGCCCTCGATGTCGGACGTCAAAGGCGCGTCGAGCGCGATATGCGGGATCGCATGCTCGCCGACGATATTGACGACGCCCGATCCCGCCTTCACCGCGTTGTGCAGATTGGCGAGTCCGTTCGCGAGCCCTGGGCCAAGATGAAGAAGCGTGGAAGCGGGTCGGCCCCGCATGCGGTAATAACCGTCCGCCGCCCCCGTAGCGACGCCTTCGAAAAGCGCGAGGACGCAACGCATGCCCGGCACATGATCCAGGGCGGCGACGAAGTGCATTTCCGAAGTGCCCGGATTCGTGAAACATACGTCCACGTCGCTCTTCAGCAATGTTCTCACCAGACTTTCCGCGCCGTTCATTCGTTCTTCCCTCTCTTCGCCCGGAGCACATGCCCGGGACCGTTCGACGGCGACCCTAGGCGGCCTCCGCCGGGAGATCGAGGCGGAACCGACGCCGAAACCGGATATTTGGCGCGGTGTGACGGGTCGACCTCTCTCCGCCGCGGACGCACCGATTTCTTCGCCGAAAGAGTTGCAAATTGCGATCAAGCGGCGACACGCCCCAAGAGCGTCACATACTGACCGCCCTCTCTCAGCGATGCTGAGCATCGCCTGCCGGGGGCGCCATATGGCGCGAATGACCGGTCTTGTGAGATTGGTCACGGCGGCGCGGCCTCTCATCCCCCGCCTGAATATTACAGGAAGGCGAACTCGTTCAGGCGGCGGCGGGTGTCGCTGATTTCGACTTGGCGACGAGCGACCAGTTTGCGGACGGCGGCGACGTCCTGGAGCAGGAAGGCCCTCACCTGCGAGACCATCCAGCGCGTCCTGATTGTCGATCCGCCCTCGCACCATCTCGGCGCAGGGGCCGCAGACGACGCGGGCGACGCGCTTTTCTGATCGGTCAGCTTCAGGCTCGACGGGCAGGCAAGGATCGAAGCGGCTCCGCGCACCCGGCATAAGCCGGTGGCTGATCGGTCCGGCCGCAAGCGGAAAATCATCCGACTCGTGAAAGGCGGTCAGCAGCTGACCGACAACCGCTTCAGCTTAACTCGCGGATGGTATTGGTGCGCCGAGAGGGATTCGAACCCCCGACCCCCAGATTCGTAGTCTGGTGCTCTATCCAGCTGAGCTATCGGCGCATGCTCTGCTCTCGCAGCGCGGCGTCCGTTTAGCTGTGGTGGGACCGTGATGCAAGGGGGGAAAGCGGCCTCAACCGACGCTGGCCGGCGCAGCTCCTGGCCGCCGAGATTGCCGTGGTGGGCGGCGGGCGCTTATAGAGAGTGGATCCTGACTGGAGCCGCCATGACCCGCCTTACTCTTCGCCGCCCTGACGACTGGCATCTGCACCTTCGCGACGGCGCGATGCTCGCCGCGATGGCGCCGGAAAGCGCGCGTGATTTCGCCCGGGCGATCGTGATGCCCAATCTCATCCCGCCCGTGGTGACGGCGGCGGACGCGCGCGCCTATCGCGCGCGGATCGAGGCGGCGCTGGGTGGCGCGAACTTCGCGCCGTTGATGACGCTTTATCTGACCGAAACCACGGATGCGGAGGATGTCGTCGCGGCGCACACGTCCGGGTTGATCGCGGCGGTGAAGCTTTACCCCGCCGGCGCCACCACCAACTCGGCCTCGGGCGTGCGTGATTTCGACAAGGCGCGCCCGGTGCTGGAGCGCATGGCTGAGATCGGGTTGCCGCTCTGCGTTCATGGCGAGGTGACCGCCCCGGACGTGGATATCTTCGACCGGGAGGCGGTGTTCATCGACCGGGTGCTGGACCCGCTGCGCCGTTCCGTTCCCGGGCTTCGCGTCGTCATGGAGCATGTCACCACGGCGGAGGGCGTCGCCTACGCCAAAGAGGGCGGCGACGATCTTGGCGCGACGATCACCACGCATCACCTGATCATCAACCGCAACCATATGCTCGTCGGCGGGATACGGCCGCATTATTATTGCCTGCCCGTCGCCAAGCGGGAACATCACCGGCTCGCGCTTCGCGAAGCGGCGACAAGCGGCCACCGCGCGTTTTTCCTCGGGACCGATTCCGCGCCCCATACCGACCCGTTGAAGGAATCCGCCTGCGGCTGCGCCGGCGTCTTTTCCGCGACAGTCACGATGTCCTGCCTCGCACATGTGTTCGAGGAGGAGGGCGCGCTGGAGCGGCTCGAAGCCTTCGCTTCGCTCAATGGGCCGGCTTTTTACCGGATGGAGCCGAACGAGGAGCGGATGACGCTTGAAAAGACGACCAATCCGATGGACTACCCCGCCAGCATAGACACAGGGGAGGGGCCGGTGACGGTGTTCGACCCCGGCTTCCCGCTTCTGTGGCGGGTTCGGAGGTGACCTGATGTTCCAGAACAGTTTTCCCGATGACGACCTGATGGCGCAGCAGACGGCGCGAATGCTGCTTGAGGTGAAGGCGGTGCATTTTCGCGCCGATGAGCCGTTCCGGCTCACCTCCGGGCTCGCCAGTCCGGTCTATATCGATTGCCGCAAACTGATCTCCTATCCGCGCATTCGCGGCGCGCTGATGGATTTCGCGGTCTCCAAGCTGATGCGGAACGCCGGGTTCGAAGCCTTCGACGCCATCGCAGGCGGCGAGACTGCGGGCATTCCCTTCGCCGCCTGGATCGCGGAGCGGATGGCGCTGCCGATGCAGTATGTACGCAAGAAACCCAAAGGCTTTGGGCGCGACGCGCAGATCGAGGGCGTGATCGAGGATGGCCAGCGGGTGCTGTTGGTCGAGGATCTGACCACTGATGGCGGCTCGAAGCTGAGATTCGCCGAGGCGATCCGCAACGCGGGGGCGCGCTGCGATCACACGCTGGTGCTTTTCTATTACGATATTTTCGAAGGCTCGACGAAGCGGCTGGCCGAAGCGGGGCTGGAGCTTCATTATCTCGCGACATGGCGCGACGTGCTGGCGGAGGCCCGCGCGGGCAAGCACTTCGACAAGGCGACGCTGGATGCGGTCGGGGAATTCCTGGCCGATCCGCATGGCTGGTCCGAAGCGCATGGCGGAGCCGCGCCAAAAAAGCCTGATGAGGGGCGCGGATAACGCTTGCCCCCGCCGCACATCTCCGCTTCCTTTCACAGACCGTGAGGGGAGATCAGATGACGAAGTTGATGCAGGGCTTTCCGCCCGCCGAGGCTGACCGCGCAACGCTGGCGAACTGGCGCAACGCGCCATGGAACGGCTGGGCCTTCCATCATGTGCACGAAATCGTGCCCTCCGCCGAAATCGCGCATGATCCGGATGATGTCTGGCGGCTGGGAGAGGGGCGCATCGATCTTTCCGGCGTCGATCTTGAGGCGGCGATGGACGAGACGACGGCCGACGCGGTCGCGATCGTCCACGAAGGCAAGCTGGTTCATGAAGTCTATCGCCGGGGCATGACCGCGCGTTCGCCGCATATCCTGATGTCCGTCTCCAAATCCATGCTCGGGTTGGTTGCGGGAACCCTGGTGGAGCGCGGGGAACTGAACGAGGGCGATCTGGCGACGGATCATGTGCCCGAACTCGCTGAAACCGCCTATGCGGGTGTGACGGTCCGCGACCTGCTGGACATGCGCGCCGGAGTTCTTTTCGATGAGGATTACCTCGCCACTTCGGGACCGATCGTCGACTATCGTTACGCCGCCAACTGGAATCCGGTTCCGGCGGGGCGCGAGTCGGGCGATCTGCGCTCGTTCATGTCGCTGATGACGGCCAGGGATGGTGGACATGGGGAGCGGTTCCATTACGTCTCCCCCAACACGGATCTACTGGCGTGGATTTTCGAGCGGGCGACGGGAACCCGTTACGCCGATCTGGTTTCCCGGCGGCTCTGGCGCCCGCTTGGCGCGGAATGCGCCGGCTATATCACCGTGGACCGCATCGGCGGCGCGCGGGCGGCGGGGGGCAAGTGCTTGACCGTCCGCGATCTGGCGCGAGTGGGCATGATGATGGCCGATGGCGGCCGGCGCGAAGGCCGCCAGGTGATTCCCGAAAGCTGGATCGACGATATCGGGGACAACGGCGATTGCGCCGCTTGGGACAATGGCGATTTCGCTGACAAGTTCGGGGGGCGTAAAATGCATTACCGCTCCAAATGGTATGTCCAGCATGGCGAGGCCAAACTGATCCACGGGCTTGGCATCCATGGGCAATATGTGTTCGTCGACCGTGCGCGCCGCCTCTCCGTCGCGTGGTTCTCCAGCCGGCATGAGCCCATCGAAGGGCCGACGATGGAGCGGGTGATGGAGACGGTGGAAAAAATCCGGAGGGCTGTTTGATGAAAGATATCTGGCGTCTTGGCGTGGTGGAGACGGCGACCGCGATAGCGAAGGGTGAGTTCACCGCCCGCGCGGCGGCGGAGGCGGCGCTGGCCCGCCTCGAAGCGGTCAACCCGAAGATCAACGCCGTGGTGCGGCGCATGGATGAAGAAGCGTTGGCTGCTGCGGACACTATCGACGCCGCGCGCGGGCGCGGCGAGGCGCAGGGGCCGCTGGCGGGCGTGCCCATCACCATCAAGGAGAATGTCGACCAGATCGGCCACCCGACAACCAACGGGCTGCGCATCCAGAAAGATCTTATGGCGACGGCCGACAACCCCGTCGTCGCCAACCTGAAGCGCGCCGGGGCGGTGATCATCGGACGGACCAACACGCCGGCCTTTTCGCTGCGCTGGTTCACCCGCAATCAGCTGCATGGCGTGACGAAGAACCCGCACAATCCGAAGATAACCCCGGGCGGCTCCTCCGGGGGCGCGTCGGCGGCGACGGCGGCGGGTATTGGCACAATGGGGCATGGCACCGATATCGCCGGCTCCGTCCGTTATCCGGCTTACGCTTGCGGTCTTCAGGGCATCCGCCCGACGCCGGGGCGTGTCCCGGCCTGGAACCCGTCGAGCCCGGACCGGCATATCGGCGGGCAGATGATGGCGGTTTCCGGCCCGCACACGCGTAGCATCGCGGATCTGAGGGCCTCGCTTCACGCGATGTCCCAGCCGGATATTCGCGATCCGCTGCATATTCCGGCGCCGCTCGAGGGGCCGGAATACCCCCGCCGCGCCGCGCTTTGCGTGGCGCCCGAGGGGATGGAGGTTTATCCGCTTGTCGAAGCCGCGCTCCGCGACGCGGCGGCCCGGCTCGCCGATGCGGGATGGACCGTGACCGAGACGCCCTGCCCGCCGCTGCGCGAGCCGGCTCGCATCCAGGCGCAGTTCTGGCTGGCGGAGATGCGCCGAGGCGGCGGCAAGGCGTTCATCGAAGAGGACGACCCCGAAGCCTCTTACGTTTTCGCCGAAATGCAAAAGCTTTGCCCGGACCCGTCGATGAACGACATTCTCGACGGCTTGCAGGCGCGGATCGGTTTCATCCGTCAGTGGCAGGCTTTCCTCGCGAAACATCCGGTGCTGATCTGCCCGGTTTCGGGTGAGCCGCCCTTCCCCGAGACGCTTGACCTTGAAGATTTCCCGCGCGCGATGGAGGCGCAACTGGTTCAGGCCGGGTTGCCGCTTCTGGGCCTGCCGGGGCTATCGGTCTTCACGGGATTTGCGGAGACGGCGCATGGCCGCGCCCCGCTCGGCGCGCAACTGGTCGGCGGGCGGTTCCGCGAGGATGTGCTGTTCGCCGCGGCGGCGGAGATCGAGGCGCGCGGGCCAAAGGTTGAGATCGCCGAGCTCTGAGCGACGCCGCGCCTTTGCCATCAATGATGGTGCGCAAAGACTTCCTCATGGAATCTTTGCGAATTGATGCGTAAGTGTTTCCACGGCGCTCTGGCGCCACCAAAGCGTGTGCAGCGAAGGAGGCGTTCAGCCCATGAGGAAGATTGCGGCGGTCGCGAGTTTTGCTTTTCTGGGCGCGGGCGCCGCGAATGCGGCCGGGGTGGAAGCGCAGGTCAGCGGTTACATGAACGCGGGCGTCGGCCTCATCGACGCCGAGGGCGCTACCGACAGTTTCGGAATCTTTCGCGACGGCGAGTTGCATTTCAACATGACCGCGCTCACCGACAACGGCCTCACCCTTCGGGCGCGCGTCGAGCTGGAGGCGTTCAGCTCCGGCGATCAGATCGACGAGAACTGGGTCTCGGTCGGCGGCAAATTCGGCACGTTGTTGTTCGGCGGCGCCGATACGGCGCTGAACGAGCATGGCGGCGTCGGCGTCGTCTATCCTTCCGGCTATTATTTCAACTATTACGATGGCACCGCCTTCGACGTGCCGGGCGATCCGCGCAGCATGGTCGGCAAGGACGATGCGATCGGCGTGCGTTACTGGTACAGCCTGGCCGGGTTCGAGGCGGGCGTCAGCTACCAGCCTGACGCGAATACGGATTCGGCGCTGGATTCGAACAATCTCGTTTTCGAGAATGACGACCAGACCGCGGTGGGCGCCAAATATGCAGGGCGTTCCGGCGATCTTCGTTTTGCGCTGGGCGGCGGCTATCTCTGGAATGGTCCGACGGAAATGGCTCATGCCGGGGTCGAGCTCGCCTATATGGGCTTCACGGTAGCCGGATTCTATGATCGCGAGAACAGGGCCAACACGCCCGCAGGAAGGCTGCTTGGCGGCGATCTGGATCGATTCGGCCTCGGCGCCCAGTACGAGACCGGGCCGTGGAGCCTTGGCGGCGGCTATACGCTCACCGACAGGCGCGGTGGGCGCGGCGATGACGATTTCGCGCAAGTCGGCGCGGCCTATGACCTCGCGCCCGGCGTCACCGCCTTCGGCGCGATGCAATGGGGCCATAACGAGCGCGACGTCGAAGGCTACGGCGTCTTTTCGGGACTGAACCTCAGGTTTTGATCTGCGCTGCGCCCCCGGCTGAAGCTTCGAGCGCAGGATAGCGGCGCGCGAGCGTCGCGCCCCGAAGCCCGAAGAAGAGCAGGAGCGCCGTCCAGAGGCCCGGCGCGCCGAAGATCGCCGCCAGCGGAAACAGCGCGGCGAGAAAGAGCGCCAGGGAAACGACCATCGCGTTGCGCATATCCGCGGTGCGCGTCGCGCCGATGAAGATTCCGTCCAGCATGAAAGCGGGCATGCCGATCAGCGGCGCAAGGGCGAGGAACGGCAACAGCCGGCCTGCCGCCTCCCGAACCTCGGGGGCGGTCGTCATCAGCGAGATCGCCATATTTCCCCCCACAGGAAACGCGCCCGCGGGGTTGACGCCCCCGCCGCCCGCCC
>JBBDTD010000109.1:4869-7979 GCA_040904645.1 Paracoccaceae bacterium | reverse complement strand
CTGGAGGAGACCTATTACTCCGTCGGCGGCGGTTTCGTGCTGACCGCGCGGGAAATGGAGCACGGCGTCCCCGCCGCCGAGACCGGGCCCAAACGCCCCTACGCGTTCGCTTCGGCGGCGGAAATGCTGGAGATGGCGGCGTCCTCCGGCCTCTCGATCGCCGCGATGAAGCGCGCGAACGAAGAGACCGCGATGAGCCCGCCCGCGCTCGACCAGGCGCTCGACAAGCTGGCCGCTTCGATGATGGCCTGCATCGACCGTGGCCTGCTGCAGGAAGGCGAATTGCCCGGCGGCCTCCGCGTCAAGCGCCGCGCCAGGCGCATCCATCAGCAGTTGCTGGCGGAACGCGGGCTGAACCGCGCCCAACCGCATATCGTCAATGACTGGCTATCCGTCTACGCCATGGCGGTGAACGAAGAGAACGCCGCCGGCGGCAAGGTCGTCACCTCCCCCACCAACGGCGCCGCCGGGGTCGCGCCCGCCGTGCTGCGGTATTTCCGTGATCACTGCCAGGGTGCGAGCCGCAAGGGGGAGCATGAATTCCTGCTGACCGCCGCCGCCATTGGCGGGCTGATAAAGCACCGCGCCTCGATCTCCGGCGCCGAAGTCGGCTGCCAGGGGGAGGTCGGCTCGGCCGCGGCGATGGCGGCGGCCGGGCTCTGCGCCGCGCTCGGCGGGACGCCGCCGCAGATCGAGAACGCGGCCGAGATCGCGCTGGAGCATCACCTCGGCATGACCTGCGATCCGGTCGGGGGGCTGGTGCAGGTGCCCTGCATCGAGCGCAACGGCCTTGGCGCCATCAAGGCCGTCTCGGCCGCGTCGCTGGCGCTGAGGGGCGACGGCTCCCACTTCATGCCGCTCGACAATTGCATCGAGGCGATGCGCCAGACCGGGCGCGACATGAGCGCGAAATACAAGGAAACCTCGCAGGGCGGATTGGCGGTCAACCTGCCGGAATGTTGAGCGTCAGGGCCTGAATCTGGCGATGAGCCGGCGAAGCGCCGCTTCGCGAACCTGCGCGGGCGCCTCGGACTGAGGGAACCAGCGCAGCTCCCGCTGGCCTTTCTCGTCGAATTCCTCGGCCTGCGTCTCCACCTCCAGCGGATAGAGCGTGACGCTCAACTTTTCCCAGCCCTTTGCGGGGCGGTATTTCAGCGCGCGATAAACGCCAAGGGGCGCATCGCTGACCGCGCCGCGCACGCCTGCCTCCTCCCAGGCTTCTTCGGCGGCGCTCTCCGCGCCCGTCTTGCCTTTCATCAATCCGCCCTTTGGCGGCGTCCATCGCCCTGAGCGGCGCGTGGTGACAAAAAGGATCTCCAGCTCCGCCGCGCCGGCTGGTCGACGCCAGCAGAGCGCCGCGACCTGAGGGCCGCAGGCGGGCCTGAGGGCCGCGAGGATGCGACCGAGAAGGTACCTGACCCTGACTGACATGACCCATGTGACTATAGCGCCCATCACGGAAAGTCGATTGCCCGGCCTGCGGCTTTCTTTTAACCATGTGCCGAAACACACAATCCCGGAGGAGACTGTCATGGTCGCTGAGCTGACCCATTTCATCGACGGCGCGCATGTGAAGGGGACGTCGGGCCGCTTCGCCGATGTCTACAACCCCGCGACAGGCGAGGTGCAGGCGAAAGTCCCGCTGGCCAGCCGCGAAGAGATGGACATCGCGGTCGCCAACGCCAAGGCCGCGCAGCCCGCCTGGGCCGCCACCAACCCGCAGCGCCGCGCGCGGGTTCTGATGGAGTTCGTCCGTCTCCTTCACCGCGACATGGACAAGCTGGCTGAGGCGCTGAGCCGCGAGCACGGCAAGACCATGCCCGACGCGAAGGGCGACGTGATCCGCGGGCTTGAGGTCGCCGAGTTCTGCATCGGCGCGCCGCATCTGCTGAAAGGCGAATACACCGACGGCGCCGGGCCGGGCATCGACATGTATTCCATGCGCCAGCCGATCGGCGTCGCCGCCGGCATCACGCCGTTCAACTTCCCGGCGATGATCCCGATGTGGAAATTCTGCCCGGCCATCGCCTGCGGCAACGCCTTCATCCTGAAACCCTCCGAGCGCGATCCCTCCGTGCCGCTGATGCTGGCGGAGCTGATGCTCGAAGCCGGTCTGCCCAAGGGCATCCTGAACGTCGTCAACGGCGACAAGGAAGCCGTGGACGCGATCCTCGACCATGAGGATATCAGCGGCGTCGGCTTCGTCGGTTCCACCGCCATCGCGCAGTACGTCTATTCGCGCGGCACGGCGGCCGGCAAACGGGTGCAGTGCTTCGGCGGCGCCAAGAACCACATGATCATCATGCCCGACGCCGATCTCGATCAGGCGGTGGACGCGTTGATCGGCGCCGGCTACGGCGCGGCCGGTGAACGCTGCATGGCGATCTCAGTCGCGGTGCCGGTTGGTGAGGAAACCGCCGATCGACTGATCGCCAAGCTCGCGCCGCGCGTCGAGAAGCTGAAGATCGCTCCCTACACCGATGGCGACGACGCCGATTTCGGCCCGCTGGTGACGAAAGAGGCGCAGAAGCGCGTCCTCGGCCTGATCGACCGCGGCGTCGCCGAGGGCGCGAAACTGGTGGTCGACGGGCGCGGCTTCAAGATGCAGGGCTACGAGAACGGCTTCTTCGTCGGCGGCTGTCTTTTCGACAACGTGACGCCGGAAATGGACATCTACCGCCAGGAAATTTTCGGCCCGGTCCTCTGCACCGTTCGCGCTGACAGCTATGAGACGGCGTTGAAGATGGCGATGGACCATGAATACGGCAACGGCGCCGCGATCTTCACCCGCGACGGAGACACCGCGCGCGATTTCTCCAACCGGATCAATATCGGCATGGTCGGCGTCAATGTGCCGATCCCGGTGCCGCTCGCCTATCACACCTTCGGAGGCTGGAAGAAATCGGTCTTCGGCGACCTGAACCAGCACGGGCCGGACGCATTCCGCTTCTACACCCGCACCAAGACCATCACCGCGCGCTGGCCCTCGGGCATCCGCGAGGGCGCGGAATTCTCGATCCCGACGATGAAGTGAAGATCGAAAGATAAGATCCGGGATACCAGGACGCGGTGGGCTGCGGCCCGGCGCGCCCGATCGCGCCGGGCCGCTT
>JBBDTD010000109.1:0-4859 GCA_040904645.1 Paracoccaceae bacterium | reverse complement strand
ACGGCATCTCGCTGCGAAGCCGAGGCAGCCGAGCGCCCCGAGGAAAAGCTGCTGCGCCGCCGGAGCCGGCGCTCTTGAGAAAGGTTAAACTCAACGACTTTCAAATCAAGGAAATGCTTGTGAGACCCGTCACAATTCAGCGCGCGCAAACCGGGTGCGGCGCCCTCTCCCAAGTCGTCTGCGCCCCGCCGCGGCGCCACTTGCGCGCGGGCTGGCGGACGGGCCATCATGCGATCATGGAAGAGCCGAATTTCACCATCGGAGTCGAGGAGGAATACCTCCTCGTGGATCTTGAAAGCTGCGCGCTGGCGGAGGCGCCGACCGCGCTGATGGAGGAATGCGCGGCGGAACTGGAGGGTCAGGTTTCCCCCGAATTCCTCCAGTGCCAGATCGAGATCGGAACCAGGGTCTGCGCCAGGGCGAGCGACGCGCGCGAAGAGCTGAAACGCCTCCGCTCCACCATCGCCAAACGCGCGAAGCGCCACGGGTTGGCGCCGATCGCAGCGGCGTGCCATCCGTTCTCCGACTGGAAAACCCAACGCCACACAGACAAGGACCGCTATCGCCAACTGGACCGCGCGCTGGCCGGGGTCGCCCAGCGGCTGCTGATCTGCGGCATGCACGTCCATGTCGGTTTCGGCGAGGGGGAGGAGGGCGACGCGCTCCGCACCGATCTCATGCCGCAGATGAGCTATTTCCTGCCGCATCTTCTCGGGCTCTCGTGTTCGTCGCCATTCTGGCAGGGGCGCGACACCGGCCTTTCGTCCTATCGGATCGCGGTGTTCGCCAGCATGCCGCGCACCGGCCTGCCGCCCGGTATCGCGAGTTGGGCGCATTACCAACGCATGTTGAAAATGCTAATCGACAGTGGCGTGATCGAGGACGGGACCAAGATCTGGTGGGATCTGCGCCCCTCCCACCGCTTCCCGACGCTGGAGAGCCGCATCTGCGACGTCTGCCCCCGGCTGGAGGACGCCGTGACGATCGCCGCCGCGACGCAGGCGCTGATGCGCATGCTCTGGCGACTCAAGAAGAAGAACCAGCGCTGGCGCGAATATGATCGGTTCCTGATCGCGGAGAATCGCTGGCGCGCGCAGCGCTATGGCGTAGCGGAGGGGCTGATAGATTTCGGACGTGGGGAGATCATGCCCTTCGACGTTCTCGTCGCGGAAATCAGGGATCTGATCGAGGAAGACGCAGCGGCGCTCGGCTCGACCGCCGAAATCGAGGGCATGGCCCGCATCGTCGCAGAGGGCAATGGCGCCGACCGCCAGCGCCGGGTATTCGAAGCCGCCCACGCCGGCGGCGCCGACCGGGAGGAGGCGCTTCGCGCCGTCGTCCGCCACCTGATCGAAGATTTTCACGTCGACCTCTGAGGAACACATGGCCGCAGAAGACAATTACGCCGACTTGCTCATCGACGCCGCGAAACTGACAGGTTTCGCGGAAGGTTTCCTCCTCGCGCTTGGCTCGCCCGCCGATATCGCGGCGGAGGTGGCGGCGCATCTGGTCGAAAGCGATCTTTGCGGCGTCCACAGCCATGGCTGTGTGCGCCTGCCGCAATATCTCGGCCACGCGCGCACCGGATCGTTCGATCCCAAGGCGAGCCCGACCCTGACGATGGCGGAAGGCGGCGGCCCGCTCGTCGACGGGCGCGGCGGCTTCGGCATGCCCGCCTGCCGCATGGCGACGGCGGAGGCCGCTTCGCTGGCGCGCAGCCAGGGCGCGGGCGCGGTCGGGGTGGCGAATGTCGGCCATACCGGACGAATGGGCGCCTTCGCGGATCAGGGCGCCGCGCTCGGCTGCCTGACCTTCATCACCGGCGGCGGCGGGCGGCGCGAATGGAAGCAGGTCGCGCCCTATGGCGGGGCCAAGGGCGCCTTGCCGACCAATCCCTATTCGATTTCGGTTCCCGCGGGCGATGGCGGGCCGGTCGGCTTCGACTTCGCCACTTCGGCCGCCGCCGCCGGCAAGGTTCTGGCCGCAAAATCGGCCGGGCGCGCCCTGCCCGAAGGGCTGATCATCGACAGCGCCGGGCGCCCCTCCACCAATCCTGACGATTATAACGCCGGGGGCGCGATCCTGCCCTCCGCCGGGGCGAAAGGCTTCGGCATGGCGCTGGTGGCGGAACTGATCGGGGAAGCGGTGTTCCCCAAGGCCATGGGCGGCATGAACTGGCTGATCGTCTGCATCGACATTTCGCGCTTTCGCGCCCCCGCCGACTACGCCGCCGCGGCGGAAGAAACGGTGGCGGCCGTCGCCGCGACGCCGCCCGCCAGCGGATTTGACCGGGTGGAGATTCCCGGCCGGAGAGAGGCCGCGCTCGCCAGCGCCCGCCGCAAAGCGGGCGTTCCGGTGCCGCCGGCGACGCTCGCGCTGATGAAGGCGGCGGCGGCGGAGATCGGCGCATCGGTCGCCGATCTGCCTTGATAGAGGCCGGCGCGGCGCTAATGTCGGGCCGATTTCGGCCGGGCGCGACCGCTGCGCCCACCGCCACCGATCGGAGGATTGAACATGGATTTCGCACTTTCGGAAGAACAGCAGGCGATCTTCGATATGGCGCGGGGCTTCGGCGCCGATGAAATCGCCCCCCATGCCCGCGAATGGGAGGCGGCGGGAACCATACCGAAGGCGCTCTGGCCGAAGATCGCCGCGCTCGGGCTCGGCGGCATATACGTCTCCGAAGATCATGGCGGCTCGGGGTTGAGCCGGCTAGACGCCACGCTGGTGTTCGAGGCGCTGGCGATGGCATGCCCGGCCGTCGGCTCGTTCCTCTCGATCCACAACATGTGCGCCGGGATGATCGACCGCTTCGGCTCCGACGCGATGAAAGCCGAATGGCTGCCCCGGCTTTGCACGATGGAGACGGTGATCTCCTATTGCCTGACCGAGCCCGGCTCCGGCTCAGACGCCGTCGCGCTCCGCACGAGGGCTGAGCGCACGAACGAAGGCTGGGCTCTGACCGGCACGAAATCCTTCATCTCCGGCGGCGGCTATTCCGACGCCTATCTCGTGATGTGCCGGACCGGCGGCGATGGCGCGAAGGGGGTATCCGCGATCATCGTCGAGGATGGGGCGGAGGGGCTTTCCTTCGGGGCGCTGGAGGAGAAAATGGGCTGGCGCGCGCAGCCGACCGCCGAAGTCAGGCTCGACGGCGCGAAAGCGCCAGCCGAAAACCTGATCGGTGAGGAAGGGCGCGGCTTCGCCTACGCCATGTCCGGTCTCGACGGCGGGCGGCTCAACATCGCCGCATCGGCGCTCGGCGGCGCGCAGGCCGCGCTCGACGCCAGCCTGCGCTATATGGGGGAGCGCAAGGCCTTCGGCAGAACCATCGACCAGTTTCAGGGGCTACAGTTCCGGCTCGCCGATATGGAGACCGAATTGCAGGCGTCGCGCATCTTCCTCAGGCAGGCGGCGTGGAAGCTGGACAATGGCGCGCCGGACGCGACGAAATTCTGCGCGATGGCGAAACGCTTCGTCACCGACGCCGCGTTTCGGGTGGCGAATGATGCGCTCCAGCTTCATGGCGGCTATGGCTATCTCGCCGATTATGGGGTGGAGAAAATCGTGCGCGATCTTCGCGTGCACCAGATCCTTGAGGGAACGAACGAGATCATGCGAGTGATCATCTCACGCGCCATGCTGGCGGAGCGGGCCGCGTGAGCGAAATCGATATCCGGGTTGAAGGCCGCGCCGGACGGATCACGCTGAACCGGCCAGAGGCGCTGAACGCCCTCACCGACGAGATGATCCACGCCATCGACGCCGCCATCGACGCCTGGCGCGGCGATGACAGCGTCGCGCTGGTGCTGATCGACGCGGCGGGAGAGCGGGCCTTCGCCGCCGGCGGCGATATCCGCGACCTTTATCGCGCCGGCCGGGAGGGTGATTTCACTTTCGGGAGGGGGTTCTGGGCCTTCGAATACCGGCTGAACGCCAAAATCGCGCGCTATCCGAAACCCTATGTCGCCATCATGCATGGCTTCGTGATGGGCGGCGGGGTCGGAATCTCCGCGCTCGGCTCGCACCGGATCGTCACTGACGGGACCGAGGTCGCAATGCCGGAATGCGGCATTGGCCTCGTCCCCGATGTCGGCGGCTCCAAGCTGCTGGCCGACGCGCCGGGGCGGATCGGCGAATATCTGGGCATGACCGGCGCGCGCATGGGCCCGGCTGACGCCATCCACGCCGGCTTCGCCGATGTATATGTGCCGAAGGACCGGATCGAAGCGCTGAAGGCGCGGCTGGTCGAGACCGGCGACGCCGGAGACATCGCAGGTTTCGCGAAAGAACCCGAGGGAGGCGAGTTGGCGCACTTCCAGCCGTCGATCGACGACGCCTTTGACGCCGCCTCCCCGGAGGCGCTGGAAGCCACGCTGAAGAGCGCCGCCGACGCGGGCCTGCTGCCCTGGGCGGCCGCGGCGCTGAAGGCGCTGCGCCGCGCCTGCCCGCTCTCCGTCGCCTGCACCATGGAGATGGTGCGCGCCGCGAGGGAGTTGACGCTGGAGGAAGCGCTGGCGCAGGAATACCGCTTCACCGCGCGCTGCATGGAGCAGGGCGAGTTCCTCGAAGGCGTGCGCGCCGCGGTGATCGACAAGGACCGGGCGCCAAAATGGGCGAAACCCGCGCTTGCGGACGTGACCGCCGCCGATGTCAGGGCGATGCTGGCCCCGCTCGGCGCGGATGAGCTGAAACTTTAGGGAGGCGCCGCTATGAAAATCGGCTTCATCGGACTTGGGAACATGGGCGCGCCGATGGCCGCCAACCTGGCGAAAGCCGGGCATGAGGTGACGGGGTTCGACCTCGCGCCCTTCGAGATTGACGGCGTCGCGAAAGCCGCGACGGCGGCGGAGGCGGCG
>JBBDTD010000108.1:0-8035 GCA_040904645.1 Paracoccaceae bacterium | reverse complement strand
CAGGCCATGTCCTCCAAGCTCGCCGCCTGGACCGGGGGGCGCTGGATGGTCTCGGTCGCGGAGGCGCCGGCCGAGCCGACGATCACTGAAACGAAGCGCGCGGCGGAACGCGCGGCGATCGAGGAGGCCTCCGCGCACCCGCTCGTCGCCGCCGCGCTCAAGGCGTTTCCGGGCGCGCGCATCACCTCGCTCCGCGACATGTCGGAGGAGGCGCCGGCGGAGCCGGAGGAAGAAGACGATTACGGCGACGACTGGTCGCCGGTGGACCCATTCGCGGGCTGACCCGCAAAGGAGCGACGATGTTCAAGGGACTGGGCGATATGGGCAAGCTGATGAAGCAGGCCCAGGAAATGCAATCGAAAATGACCGACGCGCAGGCGCGGCTCGACGAGATCGAGGTGACGGGAGAGTCGGGCGCCGGGCTGGTGAAGGCGACCGCCACGGCGAAAGGCGCGCTCCGCGCCCTCTCCATCGACCCCAGCCTTTTTGTTCCCGAAGAGCGCGAGGTGGTCGAGGACCTGATCGTCGCCGCCGTCAAGGACGCGCAGGAAAAGGCGGCCGAACGCGCGCAGGAAGAGATGGGCAAGCTGACCGAAGGGCTGCCGCTGCCGCCGGGAATGAAGCTGCCCTTCTGACCCGGGCGCGCGGTCAAGCCATGAAGCGGCCGCGCGGCGCCCCTCTTTCGGGCGAGGGCGGCGCGCCCTAGGATGGCGGCTTTCAGGCGAGAAGGATCCCGATGCATTACCGTCCCGGCCTCGATGCGCGCCCGCTGCCCTTCGATCCCTTCAAATCATGCACCGTGCCGCGCCCCATCGGCTGGCTTTCGACCATCTCCGCCGGGGGCGTCGCCAATCTTGCGCCCTATAGCCAGTGGCAGAACCTGACCTTCGATCCGCCGATGGTGATGTTCGCGGCCAATGTGGCGCCGGACGGGCGGCGCAAGGACACGGTCGTCAACGCGGAGGCGACGGGCTGGTTCGTCTGGAACATGGCGACATGGGCGCTTCGCGAGGCGGTGAACATCTCCGCCATGGAGCTGGCCGCGGAGGAGGACGAGTTTCTGCGCGCAGGGGTGACGAAAGCCGCCTGTGTCGATGCGCCCGGGCCGCGCGTCGCCGAGAGCCCCTGCCATTTCGAGGTGAAATACACCTCCACCCACAGGCTGCCCGGCGGCAAGGCCGGGCCGGTCGATGTCGTTTTCGGCGAGGTGAAGCGCATCCATATTCGCGACGACGTGGTGACGGCGGAAGGCAAGCTCGACATCGCGAAGATCCGCCCAATCGCCCGGATGGGCTATTACGATTACGCGGTGATCGACGAGACCTTCGAGATGCGAATCCCCGAAGCCTCCGACGCCATCGCCGCCGGGCTGGAAGGGCGGGCCTGAGCCATGCGCAAACCGGCGGGCGGCAATGCGTTGACCCGGCGGCGCCAAAAGCCACTATCGGATCAGGAAACCGGATCATGACCCAGACTTATGACGCGATCATCATCGGCGCCGGCGTGATCGGCGCCTGCACCGCGTATGAAATGGCCAAGGCCGGCTACCGCACCCTGTCGGTCGACAAGGGCGGCGCGGCGGGGCATGGCTCCACCTCCGGTTCCTGCGCGATCATCCGGCTTTACTATTCCAACGTCGAAAGCTGCGCGCTGGCTTATGAGAACTGGTTCTACTGGAAGGACTGGGAGGGGTATCTGGGCGCGCGCGACCCGCGCGGGATGATCGAATATCGCGACACCGGCACGCTGGTGATGAAATGCACGGAGAACGGCCATCTGGAGCGCGCGGCGAAGCTGATGGACGCCATCGGCGCGCCCTATGAGCATTGGGGGCCGGAGCGTATCCACCAGCGCTTCCCCTTCTTCGATCTGCGCCATTACAGCCCCCCCAAGCGCCCTGACCAGGACGGGTTCGCAGAGCCGACGGGCGGCGAGTTGCAGGGCGCGATGTTCTTTCCCTGCGGCGGCTATGTCACCGACCCGGCGCTTGCGGCGCAGAACGCCGAATTCGCGGCGCGCAACCACGGCGCGGAATTTCTCTTCAACGCCGAAGTCGCTGAAATCCTCACTGAAAACGGCCGCGCCGCCGGCGTGCGGCTGGCGGATGGACGGACGTTCAGCGCGCCGGTCGTCGTCAATGTCGGCGGGCCGCATTCATCCCGGATCAACCGCATGGCGGGGGTCTATGACGAAATGGGCATCAAGACCCGCGCGCTCAGGCACGAAGTGGCGCATGTGCCGGCACCGCCGGGTTTCGACATCATGAACGACGGCTGCGTGACCTCCGACAGCGACCTCGCCACCTATGCGCGCCCGGAAAAGGGCGGCTATGTGCTGGTCGGCTCCGAAGACCCCGAATGCGACACGCGCGAATGGGTGGACCCGGACGACTGGAGCCGCGATCTGACCGATCAGGCCCGCGCGCAGGCGATGCGGCTGGCGCAGCGCTACACCGGCCTGCCGATCCCCAACAAGGTCAAGGGCGTCGCGGAGCTTTACGACGTGACCGAGGACTGGATCCCGATCTATGACCGCACCGTGCTGCCGGGTTTCTATGTCGCCATCGGCACCTCCGGCAACCAGTTCAAGAACGCGCCCGTGGTCGGCAAGATGATGACGACGCTGATCACCGAATGCGAAGCGGGGCGCGATCATGACGCGGAGCCGGCGATGTTCCGCTTCGAGAATGTCGGGCTCGACTGCTCGATCGGATTTTTCTCTCGCAATCGGGCGATCAACCCGAATTCATCCTTTTCGGTGTTGGGATAACGCATGACGGATACAGGCGCGACTTTCGGCGACAAGCGAACGCCGCCTGTGCTGATAACGCTGATCCTGCTGACCTCGGTCAGCGTCTTTTCGATGAACGCGTTCATCGCGTCGCTGCCCGCGCTCGCCAACGATCTTGGAACCTCCTACGGGTTCATGCAGCTCGCGGTTTCGGGGTATCTCGGCATGACCGCGCTGATGCAGCTGGTCATCGGCCCACTTTCGGACCGCTATGGCCGGCGGCCGGTGATCCTGATCGGCCTTACGGTGTTCATCTTCGCCTCGCTTGGCTGCGTCTTCGCCGAGGACGGACAGACCTTCATGATGTTCCGGATGCTTCAGGCCTCCGTTGCGGCGGGGATGGTGCTGTCGCGGACCATCGTGCGCGATCTCCTGCCGCCGAACGAGGCGGCCTCGATGATCGGCTACATGACGGCGGCGATGTCGCTGGTGCCGATGATCGGCCCTCTCTATGGCGGCGCGATGGAGGAGGCGCTGGGCTGGCGCGCGACTTTCTGGAGCTTCGTGTTCTTCGGCTCCGTCGTGCTGGTGCTGTGCTGGAACGACCTCGGAGAGACGCATCATAACCGCTCGCGCTCGCTCACCGCGCAGTTTCGCGCCTATCCCGATCTTCTGCGCTCGCGCCGGTTCTGGGGCTATGCGGCGACGGCGGCCTTCGCCTCCGGCTCGTTCTTCGCGCTGCTCGGCGGCGGGCCCTATGTGGCGCGCGAGATTTTTCAGCAAACGCCGGCGGCGACCGGGCTTTATCTCGGCACCACGGCGCTCGGCTATATGAGCGGCAACCTGATCACCGGGCGCGTGGCAGGGCGCATCGGGATCAACCGGCTGATGCTCTGGGGCTGCGCGATCACCTGCGCGGGGCTGACGACCGGGCTCCTGGTCGATCTGTTCATTCTGGAGCATCCGCTGGTCGTTTTCGGATTTTGCATTTTCGTCGGGCTTGGCAACGGGCTGACCATGCCGGCGGCGACGACCGGCCTCCTCTCGGTCAGGCCCGGCCTCGCCGGTTCGGCCTCCGGGCTGGGCGCGTCGCTGATGATCGGCGGCGGGGCGGCGCTTTCAGCCGTCGCCGGCGCCCTTCTCAGCCCGACGAGCGGCGCGGCCCCGCTTCTGGCGCTGATGCTGTTCTCTGCCGTCATGTCCGTGATCGCCACGCTTTACGTGATCCGCAGGGCCCGGGCGGTGGGCGCGGCTCAGCCCGGAATGTAGCCGCCGATCTCGCAAACGACCGTCCATTCGGCTTCGCTCACCGGCTGAACCGAAAGGCGGGTGTTGTTGACGAGGATCATATCCTTCAGCCGCGGCTCGGCCTTGCACATCTCCAGCGTCACCGGGTTCGGCATCGGGGCGACGGCGCGGATGTGGACGCAGTCCCAGCGCGCATCCTCAGTCGTCGAATCCGGCGCGCTCAGCGCCGAGACCTCGACGATCCCGACGACGCGCTTTTCGTCGATCGAGTGATAGAAGAAGCCGAGATCGCCGATCTTCATGGCCCGCATGTTGTTGCGCGCCTGATAATTGCGAACCCCGTTCCATTCCTCGCCGGCGGCGCCCTTGGCGACCTGATCGTCCCAGCTCCAGGCGCCGGGTTCGGATTTGAAAAGCCAGTAGGCCATGGACGGTTTCCTCTCTCTTTGCGGGCGCGCGGGCGTCTCGGAAGACGCCCCGCGATACGTCAGTCGCGGGGCGCGCTCAAGCCTCTCGCCCGCAGTTCCCGCCCGGCCGGCGGCGCGCCGGATTTCAACGGCCCGGACCTCATTCGTTCGGGCGCGGCCCCGCCAACGCTTGCTTTCCAATCGGCTTCCACCCGGCGCTCAAGGGCTATCGGGAGCAGCGGCGTCCGGCCGGCGAAACACTGGCGCCGGCGGGCGCCGGCTCTCAGCCGTGCGCGATCATCACATGGCGCACGGCTGTGTAATCCTCCAGCGCATAGATCGACATGTCCTTGCCATAACCGGATTGTTTCAACCCGCCATGCGGCATCTCGTTGGCCAGCATGAAATGCGTGTTCACCCAGGTGCAGCCGTAGCGCATCGCCGCGGCGACGCGCATCGCCCGCCCCGTATCCCGCGTCCAGATGGAGGAGGCGAGGCCGTAATCGGTCTCGTTGGCCCAGCCGACCACCTGGCTCTCATCGTCGAAGCGGGTGATGGAGACGACAGGCCCGAACACCTCCCGCCGGACGATCTCATCCGACTGCAGGGCGCCGGCGATCACCGTCGGCCGGTAATAGAAACCCGGCCCCTCAGGGCGCGCGCCGCCCGCCGTCACCTCGATGTGCTTCTGCTCGACCGCCCTTTGGACGAAGCTCGCCACCCGGTCGCGCTGGCGGGGGGAGATCAGCGGCCCGATTTCATTCTGGCTGTCATCGGCCAGATCGTAGCGCAGCGTCGCCACCGCGGCGGAAAGATCGGCGACCAGCCGGTCATGGATCTTCGGCGCCGCGTAGATCCGGCAAGCGGCGGTGCAATCCTGCCCGGCATTGTAGAAACCGAAGGTGCGCACGCCTTCGACCACCGCCTCCAGATCGGCGTCGTCGAACACCACCACCGGCGCCTTGCCGCCCAGTTCCAGATGCGTGCGCTTCACGGATTTCGCCGCCGCCTCCAGCACCTTTTTCCCCGTCGCGATATCGCCGGTGATGGAGATCATGTCGACGCCCGGATGGTTGATCAGCGCGGAGCCGACGCTTTCGCCCCGCCCGAGGATCACGTTGACCACCCCCTCCGGCAGTTCCTCCGCCAGTATCCGCGCCAGTTTCAGCGCCGAAAGCGGCGTCTGCTCGGACGGCTTGAAAACCACGGTGTTGCCGCCCGCGATGGCCGGGGCCAGCTTCCACGCCATCATCATCAGCGGGTAGTTCCACGGCGCGATGGAGGCGACGACGCCGATCGCATCGCGCCGGATCATCGAGGTGAACCCCTCCAGATACTCCCCCGCCGCGCTCGCCGGCTGGCAGCGCACCGCCCCCGCGAAAAAGCGGTAGCAATCGACGATGGCCGGGATCTCGTCATTAAGCGCGGCGCCGATCGGCTTGCCGCAGTTCAACGCCTCCAGCGCCGCGAAGCCCTCGGCGTCTGCCTCGATCCGGTCCGCAATCTTCAGAAGCCGCGCCGAGCGCTCGCCCGGCGTGGTCCGCGACCATGTCGCGAAGGCTTTGCGCGCCGCCGCCACCGCGCGGTCGATCTGCGCCGGCCCGGCCTCCGGCGCCTCCAGAATGATCGCCCCGGTGCGCGGGTTCAGGACCCGCTCCGGCGCCTCGACGCCCGCCTCGAACGCGGCCCCGATCAGCATTTCGGTGTTCATGAAAGTTCCTCCATCGGGGTCATTTGCCGGCGCCGGCGACATGATCGCCGTCGCGGGTCAGGTAATAGGCGGCCAGGATCGGCAGGAAGGTGACGAGCACGACGACCATCGCCACGACATTGGTCACCGGCCGCTGGCGCGGGCGCACCAGCTCCTCCAGCATCCAGATCGGCAGCGTCTGCTGCTGCCCGGCCGTGAAGGTGGTGACGATCACTTCATCAAAGCTCAGCGCGAAGGCCAGCATTCCGCCGGCCAGCAGCGCCGTGCCGATATTGGGCAGGATCACATAGCGAAAGGTCTGGAACCCGTTCGCGCCGAGGTCCATCGACGCCTCGACCATCGAGCCGGAAATCCGCCGGAAGCGCGCCACCGCATTGTTATAGACGACGACCACGCAAAACGTGGCGTGCCCGAGAATGATGGTCAGCGTGGAGAAGGGTATCTCCGCCAGTGAGAACGCCGAGCGCATGGCGATGCCGGTGATCACCCCCGGCAGCGCGATCGGCAGGATCACCAATAGCGACACAGCCTCACGCCCGAAAAAGCGCGAGCGCGACACCGCCGCCGCCGTCAGCGTGCCCAGAACCAGCGCGATGAGGGTAGAGATCGCCGCCACCTGCGCGGAAAGCTTCAGCGCCGCCCAGACATCCGGGCGCCCCCATGTCACCGCGAACCATTTCAGCGTCAGCCCGGGCGGCGGCCATTGATAGGTCCGCTCCTCCGTGGTGAAGGCGTAGACGAAGATCAGCAGGATCGGCAGATGCAGGAACAAGAGCACCGCCCCGGCGGCGATCTTCAGCCCGAGCGGGGCGCGGGGCGCGCCGTCAGAGCGCATCGAACGCCCCCGCCCGCTTCGCCGCCCAGAGATAGACGCCCATGATCACCACCGGCACGACGGTGAAAGCTGCGGCCAGCGGAATGTTTCCCGCCGTGCCCTGATGCGCGTAAACCGCCTGCCCGATAAAAAGCCGCGACGAACCCACGATCTGCGAAATGATGAAATCGCCCAGCGTCAGCGAAAAGGTGAAGATCGACCCGGCGACGAAGCCCGGCAGCGCCAAGGGCAGAATCACCCGCCACAGCGTCAGCGCCGGCGGTGCGCCAAGATCGGCGGACGCCTCCAGAAGGCTCTGCGGCACCCGCTCCAGCGCCGCCTGCACGGGCAGTATCATGAAGGGCAGCCAGACATAGAGGAACACCCAGAACGTGCCGGTGTAACTGACCGAAAGCGAACTGCCGCCAAGGACGGGGAGCGAAAGCCACGCGTTCAGGAGCCAGGTCAGGTGAAGCCCGTCCACCGCCCAGGTCAGGATGCCCTCCTTCGCGAGGATCAGCTTCCACGCATAGACCTTGACCAGATAGGACGACCAGAGCGGCAGCATGATCCCGAGATAGAAGAGCGCCTTCCAGCCGCCCCGCGCATAGCGCGCCGCGTAACAGGCGACCGGAAAGGCGATGATCGCCGCCGCAACCGTCACCGAAGCCGCCATCAGCACGGTGCGCAGGATGATGTCGAGATTGGAGGGCGTGGTCAGGAGTTCGCGGTAAGTTTTCAGCGTCAGCTCGTAGCGCACCATCCCCGAAAACTCGTCGATGGCGAAAAAGCTCTGCGCCAGCAGCGCGAAGAGCGAGCCGATATAGACGACGCCCAGCCACAGGAGCGGCGGCGTCAGCAGGAGGATCAGAAAGAGGTTCGGCCGCCGCCAAAGCGCCTCCGCCAATCCGGACGCAAACCCTGAACGCGCGACCGCGCTCATTTCTCCGCCTCCATCAGGTGCAGATCGTCCGGCGACCAGGAAACCGAAACCTCATCCCCCACTTGCGGCGCGGCGCTGGCGGAAGCGATCAGCGCCGTCATTCGCCGCCCGTCGAGGTCGAGCGTCAGCCGCACCTGCCCGCCGAGAAACGCGGCGGCGGAGACCACCGCCCGGCGCCCCAC
>JBBDTD010000107.1:0-8066 GCA_040904645.1 Paracoccaceae bacterium | reverse complement strand
CCGGCGGCACATCGTGATCATCACCTCGAACAACTAGAAAGAGCTGCCGGACGCGTTCCTGCGCCGCTGCTTTTTCCAGTACATCCGTTTCCCTGACGCCGATGTGATGCAGCAGATCGTCGACGTGCATTTCCCCAACATCAAGAAAAGTCTGCTCCACGCCGCGCTGACCCAGTTCTATGAGCTGCGCGAGGTGCCAGGATTGAAGAAGAAACCCTCCACCTCCGAGGCGCTGGATTGGCTTCGCCTGCTCATGGCCGAAGACCTCTCCGCCGCCGATCTCAAGGGCGACGCCGACAGCGCGCTGCCCCGGCTTCACGGCGCGCTTCTGAAAAACGAGCAGGACGTTCACCTGCTGGAGCGGCTCGCCTTCATGAACCGGAGACGGCAGGGCCAATAGGGCGCGCGTAAACCACGATGGAGACGCTGCTCGGCCCGTTGCAGAACGCGATTCTGCCAGTCTTCGCGTTCCCGGTTCTGGGGTTCATCGCAGGGCTGAGGCGGCATTTCTCCCGCCCGGCGGCGGAGGGGATCAACGCCTATGTGGCCGGGCTGGCTCTGCCATGCCTGCTCTTTCGCCTGTTGGCGACGGCTGACCTGGCGAAGATCGACTGGCCGGTCCTGATCGCCTATCAGGGCAGCCAGATCGTGCTTTACCTGCTCGGCTATGTCTTCTGTCGCCAGGTTTTCAAACTGTCGCGGGTTGAGGCGCTGATCCTCGGCATGTGCGCGGCCTTCCCGAACCATGTCTATTTCATCCTTCCCATCGCGGAGGAGCTTTACGGCCCTGGCGCGCGGGAGCCGGTGGCGACCATGGTCGCGTTCGACACGATGACCATGCTTTGCGTCACGCTGTTGCTGCTGGAGGTGATAACCGGGCGCGGCGGCGCGCTCACCACGCTTTCGTCCATCGCGAACAACCGGCTGATCCTCGCCATCGTTTTGGGAATTGCGTTCAATTTCTCCGGGCTTTCGCTCCATCAGGGGGTCGACCGGTTTCTCGACCTCGCGGGCGCTTCGGCCGCCCCGGCATCGCTCTTCGGCCTTGGGGTCATTCTTTCCGGCGCCGATCTCAGGCGCATCGGCGGGCCGGCCTGGACGATCACGATGCTGAAGATCGTCGTGCACCCGCTGATCGCGGTTGTTCTTTTCGGCACGATCATCGCCGCGTCGCCTGGCTGGGCCGGGCCGGCCCCGCTGGTTTTCGCGGCGCCCTGCGCCTCAACCGGGTTCGTGCTCGGCCTTCGCTATGGCGCGCCGGTGGACAGCGTCGCAAAGGCGGTTATCCTCTCCACCATTCTGTCCGTCTTCGTCATCGCGCTTTTCGCCTGAGGTCCCATGCTTGTAATCCGCAAACTCCAATCCTCCGATCACGCCGAGTGGCGTCGGCTCTGGACCCGCTATCTGGAATTCTATGAAACTTCGGTTTCGGAAGAGGTTTACGAGACCTACTGGGCGCGCCTGCTTGGCGATGACCCGCAGGATTACCATGGCCTGATCGCCGAACATGATGGAAAGCCGGTGGGGCTCACTCATTTCCTGTTTCACCGCCACGGCTGGCGGGTGGAGAATATCTGCTATCTTCAGGATCTTTACGTCGATCCCGCTTTGCGCGGAACCGGCGCCGGCCGGGCGCTGATCGAGGCGGTTTACGCCGCCGCCGATGAGGCGGGCTGCCCATCCGTCTACTGGATGACGCAGGATTTCAATGAAACTGCGCGCAAGCTTTACGACCGGATCGCCAGCGAGACGCCGTTCATCAAGTATCAGCGTTGAAGAGAACGGCGATCGCGCTTGTCGCGCTCGCCGGGTGCGCCTCACCGCCTGAGCCGCCGTCGATATACCGCGAGACCGGGCGCGCGTCGGCGCATCTGATCGCGCCCCGCCCCGAATATCCGGGCTTTGGCGCGGCCGTCGGCCGAGAGCCGATCCCCTGGAGCGCGTCGAGCCTCGCGGGTGACTTTACCGAGCTGATGTTCTTCACCGAATGGGGGGAGGCGGCGCCCCGGCTTCTGCGGTGGGAGCGCCCGGTCAGCGTGGCGCTGGCTGGCGCGGAGCTTTCCGCCTATCGCGCTGATGTGGCCGGGTTGATCGCCCGCCTGCGCGCCGGGATTCCGGGGCTTGAAATCACGCTGATCGCGGGAGAGTCGGGTGACATCACGCTGCGCTCGGCGCCAGCGGCGGAGATGGCGCGCACCGCGCCTGACGCGCTCTGTTTCTTCGCACCGTTCAAGGGCGACTGGCCCGCCTTCAAGGCGGCGTCGTCGCGGGGCGCGCGGTTTTGGGATGGGTTGGAGCGGCTCGACGCGGTCACGATATTCTTGCCCGCCCACGCCGCGCCGCATGAGATTCGCGCCTGCATGGAGGAAGAGATCACCCAGGCGCTCGGCCCGTCGAACGACATCCTGCGGCTGGAGGATTCGATCTTCAATGATGACAACGCGCAGGGCAAGGTGACCGCCTTCGACCTGCTGATGCTGCGCATTCTCTATGCGCCGACGCTGATCTCGGGGATGGGCGCGGAGGAAGCGCAGCGCGCGGCGCTCTTGACGCTGCGCCGCGCCGGCCCGCTCGGCGCGAAGCAGCGCCGCCGCGCGCCTGAAGACGCTGACTACGCCGATTTCATGACCCGCGCGGAGACGAGTGACGATCCGGCGGATCGAGCGCTATGGGCCGAAAGCGCGATCGGGGTCGCGCGCGGCTTCGATCCTGAGGATCACCGGCTCGGCGCAGCGTTGACCGAAGCTGGCCATTACGCCTTTTTCGATGGCAGGGATCAGGAGGCGCTGGCGCTGATGCGCGAGGCGGAGACGCTTTTTGTGCTAGCGCTCGGCCCTGAAAGCCTGCGGCTTGCGGCGCTTCGCGGCGATATCGGCGCGGTGCTCGCGCAGATCGGCCACCCGGCGGAGGCGCTCGCCGCGCTCGACCGGGCGGTTCCGGTTCTCGCGGCCCAGGCGGACGGCTGGCGGCTCGCCCATGCGCTTCGTTGGCGCGCATTGTCGTTGGCGGCGCTGGGACGTGGGCGGGAAGCGGCGGTGGATGCGGCTCGCGCGCTGGAATGGGCGGCCTATGTCTACGGCCTGGACAGCGCCGCGGCGCTGAGTTGGCGGCGCGATTTCGCGGCGCTGTCGCTAGCGCCCGCTTGAAATCGCCATGGTGACGATGCCGCCGACGATCAGGAGCGCTGCAAAGGCGCGCATGAAGGTGAAGGCCTCGCCCAGAAACACGATTCCGACGACAAAGGCGCCGACCGCGCCAATGCCCGTCCATATCGTATACGCCGCGCCGAGAGGCAGGGACTTGAGCGCCAGGGAAAGCAGCCAGAAACTGCCGACCATCCCGACGATCATGATGAATGAAGGCGCCAGCAGGGTGAAGCCGGCCGACTTTTTCATGAAATAGGCCCAGACGACCTCAAGGACGCCTGCCGAGACAAGATAGAACCACGCCATGTCGGATCTCCAGATGGCGGGCCGTCCCGAATGGCTGATGATGTCGAGGTCGTCCTCGAAATGGTCAGATAAGAACGTCGCGGGCTGAAATCAACGCTCCGGGAGCGCGCCCACGCCCGCCCGGTCCAGCGCATCCAGCCAGTTCTTGCTGCAGATCCGCGCGATCAGGTCTTCGCCATATTCGGCCTGACGCATCGCGGCGACCAGCCGGGGCAGGCCGGTCACGTCCTTTATCTCCGCCGGCAGCAGGCAGCCGTCGAAATCCGAGCCAAGCGCGACGCCGTGTTCGCCTAGCGCGCCGATCAGATGGTCGAGATGGCGCAGCATCGTTTCAAGCGGCGTGTCCGAATTCATCCGGCAATCTTCACGAAGGAATCCGCAATGAAAATTCAGCCCGACCACGCCGCCAGTTTCGGCGACCGCGGCGAGTTGCCGGTCGGTCAGGTTCCGCGCGCTTGGCGAAATCGCGTGGACATTGGAATGTGTCGCGATGAGGGGCCGCGTCGCGATCTTGGCGACATCCCAGAAGCCCGCCTCCGTCAGATGAGAGAGATCGACCATCACGCCGAGCCGCTCACACTCCGCCACCAGCGCGCGGCCGGCGTCGGTCAACCCCTCGCCGGGGTCGAGTTCGGGCTGCGCCTTCATCGGCGCTCCGTGGCCGAAGGCGTTGTGGCGTGACCAGACCAGCCCGAGCGAGCGAAGTCCGGCGGCGTGAAGGATCTCCAGCGCGTTGAGATCGGTGTCGATACACTCCGCGCCTTCGATATGGGGCAGGATGGCGATCCGCCCGCCGGCCATCGCGGCGCGAAGGGCGTCAGTGTCGCCGCAGATGTCGATATCCCGGGGCAGGTCGCGGGCCAGCCGGCGGACGCGGGCGAACATGGCGAGCGTGAAACGCAGCGCCGGCTCCTGCGAGAGCGCGGCGAAGTGGCGCTGGTCTTCGGGGTCGAATTTCTCGCTCAGGCGCTCCAGCGAAGTGGGTGTGAACATCGCGAAGAACCCGCCGGCGAATCCGGCCTCCCGCGCGCGCGGCAGATCGATGTCCAGCTTGGGCGCCCCAGTCGCGAATTCGCATGGCGCGCCGGCGCGCGCGGCGAGTTCAAGCTTCAGCAGGGTGTCGTTATGGCCGTCAAAAACCGGGATCAGATCTGTCATGGGTCCTCAGGGGGGCGGGCGCCGCAGGCCAGGGCGTCGATCAGTTGATCCGCCATTTGTCCAACACGTCGCGGCGCACTTCAATCCCGAGGCCGGGGCCTTCGGGAACATGGGCGACGCCGTCCGCAACCCGGACGGGATCGACCAGCAGACCTTGCCGGAACGGATGCGGGGTCGAGTCATATTCGAGCAGCGGCTGATGCGCGCCGAATCCGGGCGCGGCGGTCGGCAGCACCGCAAGCAGCTGCATGGCCGCCGCGAGCCCGATTCCGGTGCCCCAGACATGCGGCTGATGGCGCAGGCCATGCGCCCAGCTCATGTCCGCGATTCGTTTCGCCTCGGTCAGTCCGCCGCAGGACGCGGTGTCCGGCTGGACGATATCCACCGCCCGCGCCTCCATGATCCGCCGGAAATCATGGCGGGTGAAGCTGCATTCCCCGCCCGCGATCGGGATCGAGGTGAAGGCGCGGAGCTCGGCGTAGCCTTCCAGATCCTCGGGCTCCACCGGCTCTTCGAACCAGCCGATATCGAGGGGCTCCATCGCGCGCGCGAGGCGTTTGGCTTGCACGATGTCGCAGCCATGATTGGCGTCGACGAACAGATCCGCCCCGCCAATCGTCTCCCTCAGCATCTCCACAAGGGCGATGTCGTCCGCGAAACCGAAGCCGACCTTGGTCTTCATGGCGGTGAAGCCTGCGTCGACGTAGCCTTCCGCCTCCGCCTTGAGCATCGCGTGGTTTTCGGCGCGATCATGGGCGCGTCGGTAAAGACCGGTCGCATACGCGCGGATCTCGGTGCGGATCGGGCCGCCCATCAGACGATGCACGGGCTGCCCGCAGATTTTTCCGCGCAGATCCCAAAGCGCTATATCGACGGCGGATAGCGCCTGAACAGGCACCCCGCGCTGGCCGTGATCGCGGAGGCAATTGTAAAGCTCCTCCCAGATCGCCTCGCCCGCCATCGGATCGCGCCCGATCAGGCGCGGCGCATAGGCGTGATCGATCACGGCGGCGATCAGCCATGGCGGGCCATAAGCGTCTCCCCAGCCGACGAGCCCGGAATCGGTGGTGATTTCGAGGACGAGGCCGACGCGCCGATCCACCCATGCCTGCGAGAAGGCGAAAGGCTGATCGATCGGGGCTTCGAGCACATGGGCGCGGACGGATGTGATTTTCATGGACCGACGATAGCCGTGGCCTGCGCGCGTTCCAAGACCTCTCGCGGTGCGATTTCACACGGCGTCCAGCAGCTCCATCCTTGGCGTCAGGGCCATCAGGTGCTTGGTGTAATCATGCGCCGGCGCCGCGAACAGCGACTCGGTCTCGGCGACCTCGCAGATGGCGCCGTGGCGCATGACCGCGACCCGGTCGCACATCTGGCGGATCACCGGCAGGTCATGGCTGATGAACAGCATGGTGAGGCCTAGCTCGAGCTGCAAATCCTTCAGGAGGTTCAGGATCGTCGCCTGCACCGACACATCCAACGCGGAGGTCGGCTCGTCGCAGATCAGGATCCTCGGGCGGGAGGCGAGGGCCCGCGCGATGGAAATCCGCTGCCGCTGGCCGCCGGAAAACTCATGCGGATAGCGTAGCGCCGCGGCGGCGCCGAGGCCGACATGATCCAGAAGATCGGCGACGATCACGCGCGTCTCCGCCTCCGATGCGGTGGAGCTGTAAAACCGTATCGGCTCCGCGATGATGTCGAGCACCCGCATCCGCTGGTTCAGCGATGAATAGGGGTCCTGAAAGATCATCTGCACGGCGCGCCGGGCCGCGCGCGCGGCGGGGGCGCGGGGGCGGCTGACGACATCCTGCCCCAGAATCCGGATCATGCCGCTATCGGGGCGATAAAGCCCGGCGATCAGCCGCGCGATGGTGCTTTTGCCCGAACCCGATTCTCCGACCAGGCCGAACGTCTCCCCCGGCCGGATGGAGAGGGAGACATCGTCCACCGCCTTCAGCATCCGCCGGTTTCGCGGCAGGATCGATTTTTGCAGCGTGAAGGAAAGGTTGAGGTCCGCCACCTCCACCGCCGCCCCGCCATCCCTGTCGGTGGTGTGATCGGCGGAGGCGCCGAGCCAGTGAGAGGCGATGTCGATCCGGCGATGGGCGACATCGCCGCCTTCGATGTAATCGACCGAGGCGAAGCGCTCCAGCTTGCGGTCGGCGCGCGGAACCGCGGCGATCAGGCTTTTGGTGTAGGCGTGCGCCGGGGCGCCGAGGATCTGCGCGACGGGCCCGGTCTCCACGATTTCACCGCGATACATCACCGCCACCCGGTCAGCGATCGAGGCGATGACGCCGATATCATGGGTGACGATGATGACGCCGAGGTCGCGCTCGCGGCAGAGCGCCTTGATGAGGTCGAGGATCTGCGCCTGGATCGAGACGTCGAGCGCGGTCGTCGGCTCATCCGCGATGATGAGGTCCGGGTCCCCCGCAAGGGCGAGGGCGATGACGACGCGCTGGCGCATGCCCCCGGAAAACTGGTGCGGATATATGCGAAGCCTCAGCTTCGCTTCGGTGATGCCGACCGATCCCAGCAACTCGATCGCGCGGGCTTCGGCCGCCGCGCCGCGCAGGCCGGTGGTCTTGGTGATCGTCTCCACCAGTTGCTGGCCCACGGTCATCAGCGGGTTGAGCGATGTCTGCGGGTCCTGAAAGATCATGCCGATCCGGTCGCCCCGGATGCGGCGCATCTCGGCCTCGGTCTTGCCGCGAAGCTCCTCGCCCTCGAAGAGGATCGAGCCGCCGGAGATACGGCCGGGCGCTTCCAGAAGATCGATTATGGCGTTGCCGATGGTCGATTTGCCGGCGCCGGATTCGCCGACAAGGCCCAACACCTCGCCGGGATTCACCGTCAGCGACACGCCCCGCGCCGCGCTGACCACGCCGCGCCGGGTCGGGAATTCGACCCCGAGGCCCCTGATCTCCAGAAGCGGACTCATCTGAGCTTGGGGTTCAACGCGTCGCGCATCCAGTCGCCGAGCATGTTGACGGCGAAAACCAGAATGACGAGCGCGATGGCGGGAAAGAACGTGATCCACCAGAGGCCGGAGAAGAGATATTCGTTGCCGACCCGGATCAGCGTGCCGAGCGAAGGCGTCGTCGGCGGGATCCCTTGCCCGAGGAAAGAAAGCGTCGCCTCGGCGATTATGGCTAGCGCGAGGCCGATGGTCGCGATCACCAGCACCGGGCGCATCGTGTTCGGCAGGATATGGCGCAGCATGATCAGCCAGCCGGGCAGGCCGATGACCCGCGCGGCCTGCACGTATTCCTTTTGCGCCTCCACCATCGTCGCGCCGCGGGCGACGCGGGCGAATTGCGGCCAGTCGGTCAGACCGATGGCGAGAATGACGACATAGACCGCGAACTCCTGCCGCAACTCCAGCGGCAGAACCGCTCGACCGACGCCGTTGATCAGAATGGCGAGGAGGATGCCGGGGATGGTCAGCTG
>JBBDTD010000106.1:0-8069 GCA_040904645.1 Paracoccaceae bacterium | reverse complement strand
GGCGCCTATATTCCCCTCGCCGCCGATTGGGTGCTTGGGCTGAACGTGCTTTTGAACCGGGTCGGCAACGACCCCTCGCTCCATATCCTCGCCTTCACACTGGACGAAAGCGTCTTTGCGCGCGAACTGGCGCCGATGGCCGGGCATTGGCCGGCGCTGCGGCTCGGCCCTCCCTGGTGGTTCCACGACAGCCCGAACGGCATCGCCCGATATTTTGACGCGGTGGTGGAAAGCGCGGGCTACTTCAACCTCGCCGGGTTCAACGACGACACCCGCGCGCTGCTCTCCATCCCGGCGCGCCACGACATGTGGCGGCGCGCCGTCGCGGCGCATCTTTCCCGCCAGATCACCGCTGGGCGGTTTTCCATGACGGATGCGGAGCAACTCGCCCCCCTGCTTGCGGTCGGGCTGGCCCGCAACGCCTACAAGCTGGACGCGGCATGAAGCGGATCATTCATCTCGGCGTCGGCAATTTCTTCCGCGCCCATCAGGCATGGTACACCCATGCCGCCGGCGGCGGCTGGCGCATCACCGGCGTCTCGCTCCGCCGGCCCGACATCCGCGACGCGCTTCGTCCCCAGGGCTTCGCCTACACGCTCGCCATCCGCGGCGCCGGAGAAGCGCGGATGGAGGAAATCTCCGTCATCGACGGCATCCTCGTCGCCCCGGAAGATCCCGAAGCGGTCATCGCCGCTCTGGCCGATCCGGCGGTTCAGGTCGTCACGCTGACGGTAACCGAAAAGGGTTATGATCTCGGGGCCGACGGCGCGCTCCGGCTCGACGCGCCGGGGATCGCCGCCGATCTTTCGGCGATATCCGAGGGACGAGCGCCGCGCAGCACCATCGGGCTCCTCGCCGCCGGGCTGGCGCGGCGCGCGGCGGGCTGTGGGCCGATCACGGTGCTTTGTTGCGACAATCTTCCCGAGAACGGCGTGCGGCTTGGCGCGGCCGTGCGCGCCTACGCCAACGCGGCCGGAATGGAGATCGGGACCTATCTTTCCGACCACGTCGCCTTCCCATCTTCGATGGTCGACCGGATCACCCCGGCGACCGATGATGCGCTCCGCGCCGAGACCGCCGCCAGCGGCTTGCCCGCCGCCGCGCCGGTCGCCACCGAAGCCTTCACCGAGTGGGTGATCGAAGACAGGTTCAAGGCCGCCCGCCCGCCCTGGGACAAGGCCGGCGCCGTCTTCACCGACGATGTGCGCCCCTATGAGCTGCGCAAGCTCAGGATGCTGAACGGCGCGCATAGCTGCCTCGCCTACGCCGGCGTTTTGGCCGGGTTCGATTTCGTCCATCAGGCGGTCGGCGACCCGGCGCTCGCCGCCCTCGCCGCCGCGCTGATGGAAGAGGCGGCGGAGACCTTGCCAGCCCCGGTTCGCGCCGACGCGCCCAACTACGCGAGGGCGTTGATGGCGCGCTTCGCGAATCCGGCGATCAACCACCGGCTGCGGCAGATCGCGATGGACGGGTCGCTGAAGCTGCCGATCCGGCTCTTGCCGACGCGGGCCGCGCGCGCGGAAATGGGCCTGCCCAGCCCCGCGATCGACGCGGCGCTGACCGCCTGGCTCGGGTTTCTCGAAGCGGAGTTTGAAGCCGGCCGGGCGGTGGACGACCCTGCGGCCGACGCGCTCCGCGCCGCCCTGCCCCGCCATCGCGCGGAGGGCCCGGCGCAGCGCGCCAAGGCGATCCTCGCGGATACGATCAAGGACGTCGGGCGATGAGAGCGACATGGCGCTGGTTCGGGCCGCGCGACACGGTTCCGGTCGACTGGATGCTTCAGGCCGGGGTCGAAGGCGTCGTCTCCGCCCTCCATCATGTCCCGACCGGCGCGGTCTGGACCGAAGCTGAGATCGCACGCCGACAGCGCGAAGTCGCGACGCTGCCCGATGGCGCCGCCTCCGGCCTCGCTTGGGAAGTCGTCGAGAGCCTGCCGGTCTCCGAAGCGATCAAGACCCGGACCGGCCCGTGGCGCGACCATATCGCCAACTGGAAGGCGAGCCTGGAGACGCTCGCGGCCGCCGGGTTGCGGACCATCTGTTATAATTTCATGCCGGTTCTGGACTGGACCCGCACCGATCTTCGCCATCGCCTCAAACATGGCGGGCTCTGCATGCGTTTCGACGCCGTCGACTTCGCGGCTTTCGACATTCATATCCTCAAGCGCCCCGGCGCGGCGGCAGAGGCGCCAGCGCATGTGCGCGAGGACGCCGCAAGACGCCACGCCGCCATGAGCGCCGCCAGGCGCGCCGAGCTGACCTCCAATCTGGTCTGCGGCCTGCCGGGCGCCGCGGAGACGCTGACGCTGGACGGCTTGCGCAAAGTGCTCGCGACATACGAAGAAATCGACGCCGAGCGGCTCCGCAACCATTACGTCGATTTCCTTTCAGAGGTTGTTCCAACGGCCGAGCGGCTTGGCATGCGGCTCTGCTGCCATCCGGACGACCCGCCGTTTCCGCTGCTCGGCCTGCCGCGCATCATGTCGACGGAGGATGATTACGCCCGCATCCTTGGCGCCGTTCCCAGCGTGGCGAATGGCGTGACGCTCTGTTCCGGCTCCCTCGGGGCGCGCGCCGATAACGACATGCCCGGCATGATGGCTCGACTTGGGCCAAAGGTGCATTTTCTCCACCTCCGCAACGTCATGCGCGAGACGGCGGAGGCGCGCGGCTCCTTCCACGAAGCCGAGCATCTGGGCGGCGACACCGACATGCCGGCGCTCGTCGCCGCGGTTCTGGCGGAGGAAGCTCGCCGCCGCGCCGAAGGGCGGCAGGATTGGGAGATCCCCTTTCGCCCCGATCACGGCCAGGACATCCTCGACGATCTTGGCCGGCGGGCGCAGCCCGGCTACCCGGCGATCGGGCGCCTGCGCGGCCTCGCGGAGTTGCGCGGCGTCATCGCCGGGCTGCGCCACGCCGGGCGGTAGCGCGCCGGCCCGCGTTCAGAGCGGCGGCCGGCACAGGCGCCAGCCGGTCATCCGCTGACAGGCGCCGGATATCCGGATCGCGGTCGTTTTCGCGAAGGGCCGCGCGATCGCGCAGCGTCTCCGCCTCGATCGTGCTTGGCTTTTCCTTGCTCTGCATGCTCTCGTCCATGGCGCTCGGCGTATCGTTCCTTTCGCTGCTGATCACTCATACCCTCGTCTCGATTCCCTAAATCTCGCGCACGGTTCTGGCCGTTTACAGGGGCGTTCCGGTGGGGTTGGAGGAGTCTGCGGCGGTGCTTGGCGCCGGGCGGTTGCAAACCTTCGCGCTGGTGACGCCGCCGCTGATCCGGCCGGGAATCTTTGCTGGCGGGCTTTTCGCGGTGCTGATTTCGCTCGACAATCCGCCGCTGTCGTTCTTCTTCGGCAGGTCGACCACCGACACCTTGCCGATGATGATGCTCAGCTACATGCAGAACCAGTTCGACCCATCCATCGTGGCGATATCGACAGCTCGGATGCTGATCGCCGTCGTCTGCCTGCTGATCGTCAACGCAATCCACGGAATCGAGCGTTTGACGGCGGCGTGATGGGCATTTCAGAAAGCCCGCATCCGCCATCCGCTGCCCTCAACCAGACGGGGAGAAGCCGCGTGAATGTCCGCTAGGGTCATTGTCGCCGGGTCAGAGAAAAATACGCTGATTGCGAATTCGGGCAGACCGGCCCTATAGTCGGCGCGATCAGCATGCAAAACCCACGACATACATCCCCGACGCACAAACACGCGCACCCCATAAACCGCGCCGCTTCCTGCATTGCGGCGCGGGACGTGCGGGCGCGGCGTCCGCATCCGACGATGGGGGCGGATACGTGAGCGCGGGGGTGGAGCGCCGCGTCGCGCTGGTCAGCGGCGCCAGCCGCGGGATCGGCGCTGCGGTCGCCCTCAGGCTTCAGCGCGAAGGCTGGGCGCTTTCCCTCGGCATGCGTGAGCCGGCCCTGCCCAAAGGCGTCGACGATGCGGCGCATATCTTTTCCCATGATTGCCTCAAGGCCGACGAAGCGGTTTGGGCCGCTGCGGCGCAGGAACGCTTCGGCCGTATTGACGCTGTGATCTGCTGCGCCGGCGTCATGACGCCGAAATCGGTGATCGAAGTGGAGGATGAGGCGCTCGATCAAATGTGGGAGGTGAACGTCAAGTCGCCCCGCCGGTTGATCCGCGCCGCCTGGCCGCAGATTTGCGAAAGCGGGCGCGGACGGGTCGTGCTGCTCGCCTCGCTCTCGGGCAAGCGCGTCAAATCGGAGGCGAGCGGCGCCTATGCGATGACCAAGCACGCGGTGATGGCGCTGAACCACGGCGTGCGGCAGGCGGGCTGGCGCCACGGCGTGCGCGCCACGGCGGTCTGCCCCGGCTTCGTCGCCACCGACATGGCGCGCGCGATCACCGACTTCCCCGAGGCGCGAATGACGCAGGCGGAGGATGTCGCCCGGCTCGTCTCGCTCGCGCTTGAAACGCCGAACGAGGCCTGCGTCGCAGAACTTCACGTCAGTTGCCAGCTAGAGGAGCTTTTCTGAATGCCCGGACCGCGCCCCACTCCCGTTCACGGAGACGAAAATCTGCCGAAATCCGTCGATGTCGTCGTGATCGGCGGCGGCATCATTGGGGCGTCCACGGCGCTTGAGCTTGCTGAGCGCGGACTGAAGGTCGCACTCTGCGAAAAGGGCGGGATCGCGCAGGAGCAATCGAGCCGGAACTGGGGCTGGGTGCGCATATCACGGCGCGACCCGCGCGAAGTGCCGCTGATGGCGGAGTCGATCCGCCTCTGGAGCGGGCTGAACAAGCGCGTGGGCGCCGAGACCGGCTATCGCCAGTCCGGCACCGTCTTCATGTGCGACACCGACGAGATCGTGAAGAAATACGATGGCTGGCGGCGGCATGTCGAACCTTACCAGTTCGGCCCGAAGATGCTGACCCCAGCCGACATCAGGGAAAAATTCCCGGACGCCAACCTGCCCTACGCCGGCGCGCTCTACATGCCCGAGGACGGCCGCGCGGAGCCACAAACGGCGGCGCCAGCAATCGCGGAGGCGGCGCGGGCGCCTCCATCCTGACCGAATGCGCCGTGCGGGGGGTGGAGACGTCCGGCGGCGCCGTCTCCGGGGTGATGACGGAGCGGGGACCGATCGGCTGCACCTCCGTCGTGCTGGCCGGCGGGGCGTGGTCGAACCTTTTCTGCGGCAATCTGGGGATCGACCTGCCCCAACTTGGCGTCGTCAGTCACGTGCTGCGCACCAAACCCATCGAGGGTGGGCCGGAGGAAGCCGTCTGGTGCGGCGATTTCGCGATCCGCAAACGGTTGGACGGCGGCTACACCATCTCCCGCGGATCGGGGAACACCGTGGATATCGTGCCCGACAGCTTCAAATACGGCGTCCGCTTTCTCTCCGCGTTCCGCATGCAGCGCCGCGAGCTGCATTTGCGGCTGACCGGGCGGTTCTTCCACGAACTTACCCGCCCCAAGCGCTGGAATCTGAACGAACCCAGCCCCTTCGAGTACGAGCGGGTTTTCGATCCGAAACCGTCGAAGTCGATGCTGAAGGACCTGCTCGGCGCGGTGGCGAAAAAGTTTCCGGCCCTCGCGGCCGCCGAGATCGAGCAAAGCTGGGGCGGCTGCATTGACGTGACCCCGGACGCCATTCCGGTGATCTCGTCCGTCGACAGCACCCCGGGCTTCCACATCGCAACCGGCTTTTCCGGCCACGGCTTCGGGATCGGGCCGGGCGCGGGCCGACTGATGGCCGATATCGTCACCAATGCGACGCCTTGCGTCGATCCAAAGGAATTCCGCTTCACCCGCTTCACCGATGGGAGCAAGGTGGCCCCTGACAACGGATTCTAACGCGCCGGCGCAGAACGGCCCACCCTGAAAAATCAAGAGCGGCCATAAAAAACATCACCCAACCAACAAAGAGGTATCTACATGACCACGGGAAAAGACACGATCAGCGGGCTCGACCGACGGTCCGCGATGAAGCTCGGCGCCGGGGCGGCCGCGTTCATCATGTCCGGCGCGGCGACGCGCGCCTTCGCCGCCAACGGCGCGCCTTCGGGCCAGGTCATCATCGGCTTCTCTCAGGAGCCGACGGTCTTCAACCCGCACATGCTGCATATCGAGGTTGACGACGGCATTCACTGGAACGTCTTCGACCCGCTCATCGGCGTCTCCAAGGAGGGCGAGTTCTATCCCGCGCTCGCGAGCGAAGTGCCGAGCGTTGAAAATGGCGGCATCTCCGCCGACGGGCTCAAATGGCGGGTCAAGCTGCGCGAGGGCGTGACCTGGCATGACGGAAAACCCTTCACTGCGGCGGATGTGAAGTTCACCTTCGAGCTGATCAACGACCCCAACTTCCGCTCCATGCGGCGCACCGGGCATGAGCTGATCCGCAACATGGAGATCGTCTCGGACCACGAGATCACGTGGGAGATGTCCGCGCCCTTCGCCCCCTATCCCTCTATCCTCTCCTGGACGCACATGGTCCCGAAACACGCTTTCGAGGGCGAGGCCGATCCGAACACCGCCGCGTTCAACAACGCGCCCATCGGTACAGGCGCCTTCAAATGGGGTGAGCGGACCCCAGGCGATCACATCGTGCTGAAGGCGAATCCCGATTACTGGGGCGACGGCCCGAATCTGGAGACGGTGGTCTTCAAATACATCCCCGATCTGACCGTGATGTACACGCAGTTCAAGACCGGCGATATCGACGTGATCGCGCTTCAGGGCATAACGCCCGACCATTACGAAGAGGCGAAGACGCTGGCCGACCGGGAGGTCGTGGTCGCGCCGTCGGGCACGATTGAATCGTTCTCGCTCAACAATGGCAAGCCACAGTTTCAGGACCCGGCGGTGCGCGAGGCGCTTTACCACGCGATCGACAAGACCACGATCATCGAAGCGATCTATTACGGCATCCCCAAGGCGACAGAGAGTCCGATCCCGCAGCAGTCCTACTACTACAACCCGGACCTGCCGAAGCACGAGTATTCGATCGAGAAGGCGAACAAGCTGCTTGACGACGCGGGCTGGGCCCGGGGCTCCGACGGTATCCGGGAAAAGGACGGCGTCCGTCTCGCCTTCACCAACTCGACCACCGCGGGCAACCAGAACCGCGAGCAGATGCAGCAGTTCGTGCAGCAATCCTTCGCCGAAATCGGCGTGGAGATGACGATCAAGAACCTGCCGCCCGCAGTGATGTGGGGCGAATATTACATGCAGTCGCAGTTCGACACGATCGTCGTCGGCAACACCTTCGTGACCGGGCCGGACCCGGACACCACGAACTATTTCAATTCGACAAAGAGCAACGCCAAGGGCGGCTCCGGCCAGAACAACTGGCTCTACGCCAACCCCGAGGTGGACGAGCTGCTGAAAAAGGGTGGAGAGCTGTTCGTCCCCGAAGAGCGGCGCAAGGCCTATTTTCGTATTCAGGAAATCATGCGGAACGATCTGCCGCTTCTGCCGATCTTCCAGTATGCGAACCTTCGCGGCCACAAGTCCGGGATGGAGGGATACGCGCCAAACGTGAACCTCCGCATCACCACCTGGAACATCAACGAGTGGAAATGGGCCTGACCTGATCTGATCGCAAGAGCCGCCCCGCGAAAGCGGGGCGGCGCCAGCAAATCAAGGGGGTCGCCATGTCCCGTTTTCTGATGCGCCGTCTGGGTCATTCACTGGTGCTTCTCGTCCTTGTATCTCTCGTCGGCTTCGCGGTCCTCAACCTCGCGCCCGGCGGGCCGCTTTCGCAATTCGCCCTCGCCCCCGGCATGAGTCAGGCCGACCTTGATCGAGTCGCGGCGCAGATGGGCCTCGACAGACCTCTGGTCATTCAATATCTGGACTGGTTTTCACGACTTTTCGTTGGCGACTGGGGCGAGAGTTTTCGCGACGGCGTTCCGGTGCTTCAGGTTATCGGGCGGCACCTTTTTGCGACGCTCCTCCTGATGATCAGCTCCACCATCATCTCCGTTGGCGTCGGCACGCTGGTCGGCGTCATCGGGGCGACGCGGCGCTATTCGCTCTTCGACTATTCGGCGACGGTGATCGCCATGATCGCGCTTTCAATCCCGACCTTCTGGTTCGGCCTC
>JBBDTD010000105.1:0-8088 GCA_040904645.1 Paracoccaceae bacterium | reverse complement strand
TCCGCCTCCAGCCGCTCCGAGGCGCTGATCGTCACCGACCAGCCGTCCGCCGCCGCCGCCGAAGCGGCGGCCAGCGCCGTAAGCGTCACGATCGCGAAAACTCGCGGGCAGGTCACACCGATACGCCGATTCAGTCGAACAGGCTGCGTTCAGGCACGACAATGATATCGCCATCTGTCAGCACCGGCCCGGCTGTCGCCGCCGTCCCGTCCTCAACCGCTTCGTAATTGAAAGTCTCCACGGTGGTGACGCCATCGGCTTCACGGTGAATCTGGATCCGGCTTCGCGCCGCGAAAGGGCCGGGCCCGCCCGCCATCGCCAGAGATTGCAGAACGGTCATCGGCCGCGACAGGCGCACCGCGCCGGGTGAATTCACCTCTCCGATAACGAAGACGAGCTCCGGCTCATCTTCCTCTTCCGACCCTTCGGCCAGTCCGAGCGCGGAAACGGTGACTGTCGGCGGCGTGACGAAAATGCTGCTGAGGCGGCTTCGCACTTGCGCGGCCAATTGCTCCGGCGTCGAGCCAGCGGCTTTCATCGTCCCCGCGATCGGCAAGGATATCCTGCCGTCCGGCAGGATGAGAACCTGCCTGTTCAGCGACGGATCTTCAAGAATCGTGATCTCGATCTGGTCTCCGGCCCCGAGCCGGTAAAGCCCGTCATCTTCTTGCGCCGCCGCCGACCCTGCGGCCGCAAGCAAGCCGAAAGTCGCGCAGAGAGCAAGGCGGGCAAGCGTCGCCAGAAAGCCGGCGCAAAGACCAGCGCACCCGGCATCAGAGTATTTTTGCAGCATCTGCGGTCTCCCGAGTTCCGCCGTTCGCGATGTATCGCGCGTGGCGACGCTTGCCGGGGGGCAAGCTTCCTATGTCATACACCACACGAAGATACGCCAGCAACACATTATTCCTACGCGCATATTGATAACCGCGTAGAAATCCAGCCAACGCGCGGGCATAGACCTCTTCTCACGAAGGTCCACGATGCCCGCCGGCCAGTCAATGGCATCGCGCGGAAGTCTCCGATCTTCCTCAGCGCCGCCACAGCCGAGCCAGCGCCTGGCGCGGATCGATATCGAAAAGCCAGCACCCCAATCCCGCGTAAATCACGAGGAAAAGCCCGGAAAAAGCAACAAGATCGACGACCGCGTAACCTGTCAGGCCCGCCGGGCCGAGGCTGGCCGAAAGCGCGAACACAAGCACCGGCGCCACCACTCCGAGCGCCAGCGTGCGGCCAAGCCGCCCAAGCGCCCTGGCGGCGTCGAAACTGAAGAACCTGAAGTAGTCGCGAAACCGCATCGCGTTCGCCAGGACATTCGCGACCAGCGTCGCCGTCGCGATGGCGACGACTCCGCCGCCGATGATCGCCGCCGCCGCATAGCAAACCGCGAAAATACCGGCGGCGAAGAGATTCTGCCGCTGCACGATATCCGGCCGGTCCACCGCCTGCGGTGCGAGGGAGGAGAAGGTGAAGGTCAGCGCCGCAACGCCGGAAATGATCAGCACGCGAAACGGCTCCACCGAGCCCTGCATCTCAGGGCCGAGCACCAGTTGAAAGAGCGGGACGGCGAAGAGCGACGCGAAGACGCACGGCGGCCAGAACACGTAAACGAAGATGCAGAGCATGTTCCAGAACTTGGCGAACATCGCCGAAGGGTCGGACTTCATCTCGCTGAGATAGGGCAGCACCACCGTGAACGTCGGTGAGATGATCTGAAGCAGCGGCATCACCGCCAACATCTGCGCCAGCACGTAGTAACCTGCGGCGGCGGTCGAGAAGAGCACGCCGACGATGATCTTGTCGCTCTCGCGCACCAGGCCGAGAATGATCCGCTCCCCCAGCGACGACCTGGCGAGACGGACGACGTCCTTCAGCAGGCCGCGGTCCCAGACCCGGAGCATCGGGAGCCAGCCAGACAGCGCGAGGTTGAGGCCGCTGGTGACCGCGACCCGTATCACCAGAAGCGCCACGAGCGCCCAGTACCCGAAGCCGGCGTAGCCAAGCGCCAGCGCCGTGGCGACGCCGGCGATCACGCCGCCGATGATCGCGATCGCCCTGAGGTCGTTGCGAAAGCAGCGCATCATCATCGCGCCATGTTGCGACCCGAGGGCGCTGAACAGCAGGACTGTCGCGGCGACCGCCCCGGCGCCAAGCACGCGCGGCTCCTCCATCGCCCAGGCGATGAAGGGCAGCGCCATGAACAAAAGCACGGTCAGCCCGGCGCCGAAGATCACCGTATACCAGAAGAGAAAACTCACCTCCCGCTCAAC
The DNA here is from genome assembly GCA_040904645.1 of Paracoccaceae bacterium. Classification (GTDB taxonomy): domain Bacteria; phylum Pseudomonadota; class Alphaproteobacteria; order Rhodobacterales; family Rhodobacteraceae; genus Pikeienuella. Next base: position 5,821 of record JBBDTD010000105.1, on the reverse strand, counting down.
CACTTTCGGAGAACGAAGGATGTAATAGACCGCGCCGCCATCGATGATGATGAGCAGGACGCCGACAAACGGCATGATCATGCCGTAGACGCCGAAATCCTCGGCCTGAAGTATGCGTGAGAGGATGACCGTGCTCAGCACAGCGCCGAGCAACTGGAACACGGCCGAGATCGTGTTCAGCCCGATGCTGCGCCCGATGCCGCGCTGGCGGGAATACCCGCCAGCCCCCGCCTCAAGGCGGGCCCAATCCGGCAGGGTCATGCGCCGCGCCCCGCCCTGGCCGACGCGCGCGCAGAGCCCGCGGGCGCCGATGACGAGCTTCTGATCGAGATCACTCTGTTCCGGCTCTGCGTCATGATCCGATGCTCCACTCAGCCCAGAGCGCTATAGTCGCCGGGGCATTGCGAAACAATCATCGCGCCGCTTCGCGGTACCAGCGGGCGAGGACGCGGCGCTCCTCCGGCTCGATGCCGGTGAGGTTGGCCGGCGGCATCGCGGTGGTCAGCCCCGCCTGGAGATAGATCGCACGGGCCGCGCGGGCGATATCGGCCTGCGTCTCCAGCACGACGCCCTTCGGCGGTTGGCGGACTCCCTCCCAGACCGGCTCGCGCGCATGGCACATCGAGCAGCGGCCGATCACGATTTCATGCGCCTCGGCGAAGCCCGGCGCTTCGGCGTAGACGCGCGCGGCGCCGGAAACCGGGGTTTCGACCGCGTCGTCCAGGGAGCCGACCGACGACAGCCAGACGATCACCACAAAGATCACCGCCGTCAGCGCCCAGGTCCAGCTGGGCGCGCCAGCGCGCGCGTGAACGGTGTTGAAATAGTGCCGGATCGTCACGCCCATCAGAAACACCAGGCTGGCGATCAACCAGTTGTAATCGGTGGCGAACGCCAGCGGGTAATGGTTCGACAGCATGAGGAAGATGACCGGCAGAGTCAGATAATTGTTATGGGTCGAACGGAGCTTGGCTATCTTGCCGTATTTCGGGTCCGGCGCGCGCCCGGCCTTCAGGTCCGCGACGACAATGCGCTGGTTGGGCATGATGATCAGGAACACATTCGCGGTCATGATCGTCGCCGTGAAGGCGCCGAGATGCAAAAGCGCGGCGCGCCCGGTGAAGACCTGATTGTATCCCCACGCCATGGCGACCAGCACCACAAAGAGCAGCAGCATCAGAACCGCAGGCCGCCGGCCGAGTGGCGAGCGGCAGAGAAGATCATAGACAAGCCAGCCGAGCGCGAGCGACGCGGCGGAGATCAGGATCGCCGCGGCCGCAGAAAGATCGGCCTTGGCCGGATCGATCAGGTAAAGTTCCGCCCCGGACCAGTAGACCACCGCGAGCAGCGCCGCGCCGGAAAGCCAGGTCGAATAACTCTCCCACTTGAACCAGGTCAGGTGCTCCGGCATCGCCGCGGGCGCGACCATGTATTTGCGAATGTGATAGAAGCCGCCGCCATGCACCTGCCATTCCTCGCCGGTCACGCCTTCGGGCATGTCGGCCGCGCGGCTCAGGCCGAGATCGAGCGCGATGAAATAGAAGGAGGAGCCGATCCAGGCGATCGCGGTGATCACATGCAGCCAGCGGACCGCGAAACCGGCCCAGTCCCAAAGCAGTGCTAGGTCATCCATCCGGGCGCCTCAACTGCCGCGATAGGTCGAATAGGCGAAGGGCGAGACGAGAAGCGGCACATGATAATGCGCCGCCTCCGCCATGGTGAAGCGGATCGGCACGAGATCGAGGAACCCCCCCTCCCCTTCATCGAGCCAGGCCCCGACATGGAAGGTCAGCTCGTAAACTCCGGCGGCGAATTCGGCCTCGGGGAGGATTGGCGCATCGGTCCGTCCGTCTACATTGGTCGCGAGCGTGCGCAGGTGTGTGCGGCTCTCCCCCGCGATCCGGTGAAGATCGACCCGCATCCCGGCCGCCGGGCGGCCTTTCGCGGTGTCGAGCACATGGGTGGTCAGATAGCCTCGCATTCTCACCTCGCCGCCCGCCTGTCGGGCAGGATGCCCCGCCCCGACGGCGGAGAAAAGCCCGCGCGAAGCGACGGGGGGCGTTTTCCGCTTGAAAGCCCCCCCCTGTCTCGGGGTTTATCAGCAGGACGCGCGAGGAGGCGGCGATGACAAGATACCCACGCGACATGCGCGGCCATGGGCCGAGGCCGCCTGACCCGCGCTGGCCATCGCAGGGCCCAGGCGGGCCGGCGAGAATCGCGGTGCAAATCGTTCTCAATTACGAGGAAGGGGGCGAGAACTGCATCCTCCATGGCGATGCCGCGTCAGAGGCGTTTCTTTCTGAAATCGTCGGCGCGGCCCCCTGGCCCGGACAGCGCCATGCCAATATGGAATCAATATACGAATACGGCGCCCGCGCAGGGTTCTGGCGCCTGCACCGGCTTTTCGCCGAATATGACATTCCGCTGACCGTTTATGGCGTCGCCGAAGCGCTGGCGCGCTCGCCCGAGCAGGTCCGCGCCATGCAGGAGTCAGGCTGGGAGATCGCCAGCCACGGCCTGAAATGGATCGATTATCGCGATCATGCGCCGGAGACGGAGCGCGCCGATATCGAAGCGGCGATCAAGCTGCACCGGGAGGTGACCGGGGAGGCGCCGCGCGGCTGGTACACCGGGCGTTCCTCGGCCGACACAATCACGCTCGCGGCGGAGACGGGGGCTTTCGACTATATCGCCGACAGCTACGCCGACGATCTGCCCTATTGGCTGCGGATCGGCGGGCGCGATCAGCTCATCACGCCCTATACGCTGGATACGAACGACATGCGTTTCGCGACTCCCCAGGGCTTTAACGCCGGCGATCAGTTCTTCGCGTATTTGCGCGACAGTTTCGACGCTCTTTATCGCGAAGGCGAAGCCGGGGCGGCGAAGATGCTCTCCATCGGCCTCCATTGCCGGCTGATCGGGCGGCCGGGCCGCATCATGGCGCTGCGCCGGTTTCTCGACCATGCGCGCGCGCATGAAGGCGTCTGGTTCGCGCGGCGGATCGAAATCGCCAAACACTGGATGCGCGTGCATCCCGCGCCCGGAGATGCTCCACGCCCTTCGACGATGGATCTCGCCGCCTTCACGGCGCGGTTCGGCGGCGTTTTCGAGCATTCCGCCTGGATCGCGGAGCAGGCGCACGCGCTGGAGCTGGGCCCGGCCCATGATTGCGCCGCCGGCGTTCATAATGCGCTGGCGCGGATCTTTCGCGCCGCCAGCGCGGAGGAGCGGCTCGGGGTTCTTCGCGCGCATCCCGACCTCGCCGGCAAGCTGGCGGCGGCGCAACGGCTCACTGGCGCCTCCACCGCCGAACAGGCCAGCGCCGGGCTCGATGCGTTGACCGACGCGGAACGCGCAGCGTTCGCCGATCTCAACACCCGTTATGTGGCGAAGTTCGCCTTTCCCTTCATCATCGCAGTTCGTGACCATGACAAAGGTTCGATCCTCGCCGCGTTCCGGCGAAGGATCGGACAAACGCCCGAGGCGGAGTTCGTCGAAGCCTGCAAACAGGTCGAACGGATCGCCTATCTTCGCCTCCTCGCCGATCTCGGAGCCTGAAACATGACCAGTTACGCCGTCCCGCCCGCCGGCCTGCCGCCGCAGACCCAGCTGATGACTGACCGCGCGATCTTCACAAACGCCTATGCGGTGATTCCGAAAGGCGTGATGCGCGATATCGTGACCAGCGTCTTTCCGCATTGGCGGGACGCCCGCGGCTGGATCCTCGCGCGGCCGCTCAGCGGCTTCGCCGAAACCTTCAGCCAGACCATCATGGAGCTCGCGCCCGGCGGCGGCAGCGACCGGCCGGAGCCGGACCCCGAAGCGGAAACCGCGCTTTTCGTCACAGCGGGAACGCTGAGCCTTACGCTTGACGGCGCCACGCGGCGGCTGGCGCCGGGCGGGTTCGCCTATCTGCCGCCAGGCGCGGCCTATGCCGTGCTGAACGAAGGCGCGGAGCCGGCCATCTTCCACTGGTTCAGAAAATCCTATGAGCGGGCGGAGGGCCTTCCCCTCCCCGAACCGATCTTCAGCTCCGATGCAGATACGCCGCCGACGCCCATGCCGGATTGCGGCGGCGTCTGGGCGACGACGCGCTTCGTCGACCCGGCCGACCTCAGCCATGACATGCACATCACTGTCGTCACGCTCCAGCCCGGCGGCGTCCTCCCCTTCATGGAGACCCATGTGATGGAGCATGGGCTCTATGTGCTTGAAGGCAAGGGCGTCTATCGGTTGAACGGCGATTGGGTGGAAGTCGAAGCCGGGGACTTCATGTGGCTCCGCGCGTTCTGCCCGCAGGCCTGCTATGCGGGCGGGCCGGGGCCGTTCCGCTATCTGCTTTACAAGGACGTGAACCGACACCCCAAGCTGAAGCCGGGACGATGAGACAAGTCCTTGTCGAGCCGATGAAAGCTGAGGCTTTCGCGCCCTTTGGCGAAGTGATCGAGCTGAAAGCTGCGCCGGACAGGCTGATCAATCAGGGGCTCTGCGGGCGGCATCACGACCTCGCCCGGCTCGATTTCACCGATGGACGCGCCGGGATCAGTCTTTTCGCCGCCGAGGCCCGCAGTCTGCCCTACAAGCTTGAGATGATGGAGCGCCACCCCGCGGGCAGTCAGGCTTTCATACCGATGACGATGGAGCCGTTTCTGGTCATCGTCGCCCCGGACGAAAGCGGCGCCCCCGGCGCCCCGCGCGCCTTCCTGACCGCGCCGGGAACCGGGGTGAATTTTGCTGCGGGCGTCTGGCATGGCGTCCTCACCCCGCTTGCGGAGCCCGGGCTTTTCGCGGTGATCGACCGCATCGGCGCCGGCGCGAATCTCGAAGAGCATTGGCTGGACGAGCCATGGGAAGTTATCACCTGAACGGGCGATCAGCCGGGTTTTGCGACAGCTTTTCCCGCGCCTCCTCGGGGGCATGTCGTATTTGCGCGCCGGCGCCAGCGCCGTGGGTATCGCCGTCGAAATAGGCGCCGTTGTGGCCACAACAGATGATCTGGCCGATGGTCGCGCAGGCGCATCCCGGCAGCACCCGGCAAGTGAGCCGGCCGCCCTCCCCCACCCACGTTCCCAAAAACTGCGCCATTCAGACAGCCCGCTGCGCCCACCCGGCCGATGCGGACTTTCGCCCGCGATGCGCGATATCTATAAGCGTGCGATGGACGTAAAGATCGCTTGCCTGCCGCTCCGCCGCAAGAACGCTGAAAGCGTGATCACGCTGGCGCTGGCGCTTGTCGCCGCGGGCGACGTGGCGCGCGGGGCGTTTTCGGGCGCGGATCACGAAGACCTCTCGCGGCCCGCGTCGGCCTTCGGAGCCACAGCGCCGCGCCTGAGCAGCGCGCGGCGCCTGCGCGCCGGTCGCGACGAAACCGAAGCCGCGCAGCGGCAGTTAGAAGCCTTTTCTGGAGGAGGAACCGATGTCTTACGCCTATGACGATCAGAATATCTTCGCGAAGATCCTGCGCGGCGAAATTCCCAACAAGACTGTGCTGGAGACCGAGCATAGCCTCGCCTTCGAGGACATCGCGCCCCAGGCGCCGGTGCATGTGCTGGTGATCCCGAAAGGCCCTTACGTGAATTTCGACCATTTCGCCGCCGAAGCGAGCGACGCCGAGATCATCGACTACACCCGCGCGATCGAGGCGGTGTCGCGGCAGGCCGGCGTCACCCCGGGCGCGGGCGACAGTGGCTATCGGCTGATCGCGAATTCGGGCGAGGACGGCGTGCAGGACGTGCCGCATCTCCACTTCCACCTGCTCGGCGGCAGGCGGCTCGGCAGGATGCTTCCGCCAGCATAGGCGAACGAAAAAGCGCCCCCC
>JBBDTD010000104.1:2080-8133 GCA_040904645.1 Paracoccaceae bacterium | reverse complement strand
CTCCCGGCGCCGCGATCGAAGCCTTCGGGCCGTCTGGCCGCTTAGGGCCGGTTTCCTGGCCCGACGGGCGCTACGCCCTGATCGCGGCGGGCAGCGGCGTCACGCCGATGCTGTCGGTGCTGCGCACGGCTGCGGACCGGGGGATCGCGCTGGACGCCGCGCTGGTGCAGGTCTCACCAATGTCGGAGGACATGATCGCCGCAGATGACATCGCTTTGCTCACACGCCGCCTGCCGCAGGTGGTCCATATCCCTGTCGTGACGCGCGGGCCGGGGGCGACCCGCCCAACGCCGGAGATGCTGCTCCGTCTGGTTCCCGATCTGGCCGACCGCACTGTGCTGTGTTGCGGGCCGCAACCCTTTATGGAAATGGTTCGCGCCACCGCCCGCGATGCAGGCGTTCCTGCGGAGCGATACGGCGAGGAAAGCTTTGATTTTTCCTCCCCCGAGGCTGAGATCACGCCGAGCGTCGACACGCCGGTCCGCACCGTGACCTTCGCGCGTACGGGCAGGGTCCTCGAATGCGCCGAGACGACAACCATCCTCGCCGCCGTCAAGGCGGCCGGCCTGCCGCTGCCATCGTCCTGCGCGCGGGGCATGTGCGGAACCTGCAAGACCTTCAAACATTCGGGCGAAGTCACGATGGCGCATGATGGTGGCATCAGACAGCGCGAGATCGACCGGGGTTTCATTTTACCCTGCGTCAGCCGCCCGCTGACCGATATCGTCCTCGACTGTTAGGAGCGCCCCATGAAAATCGCCGCGTCCGACCCGCTCTTGCAGCCCTACCAGCTTAAGCACCTGACGCTGAAGAACCGGATCATGACGACCAGCCACGAGCCGGCCTATCCCGAGGACGGGATGCCCAAGGGCCGTTACCGCGCCTATCACGCCGAACGCGCCAAGGGGGGCGTGGCGCTCGCCATGACGGCGGGGTCCGCCGCCGTCAGTCGCGACAGCCCGCCGGTGTTCAACAACGTTCTCGCTTATCGCGACGACGTGGTGCCCTGGATCGCGGAACTGACGGACGCTTGCCATGAACATGGCTGCGCGGTGATGATTCAGCTGACCCATCTGGGGCGGCGCACGAACTGGAACAAGGGCGACTGGCTGCCCGCCGTCAGCCCCGGCCCCCACCGTGAGCCGGCGCACCGCGCCTTTCCCAAGGTGATGGAGGAGTGGGACATCACGCGCATCATCGGCGATTTCGCCGACGCGGCCGAGCGGATGCAGGCCGGCGGCATGGACGGGATCGAGCTTTACGCCGGCGGCCATCTTCTGGATCAGTTCTGGTCGCCTTTGACTAACGCGCTGGACGGCCCCTATGGCGCCGATACGCTGGAAAACCGGGTTCGCTTCACGCTGGACGTCCTCAGCGCGATCCGCGCGCGCACTGGGCCGGAATTCATCGTCGGCGTGCGTGGCACGGCGGATGAGATGCAGAAAGGCGGCGTCACCGCCGAAGAAGGAGTCCAGATCGCCACGATGCTGCGCGACAGCGGCATGGTCGATTTCTTCAACGTCAATCGCGGCCGAATCCACACCGACCCTGCGATGACGCAAATGATTCCGATCGCGGGGATGCCAAGCGCGCCTCATCTGGATTTCGCCGGGAGCATCCGCCGCGCGACGGGTCTGCCGACATTTCACGCTTCGCGCATTCAGGATGTCGCCACCGCGCGCCACGCCATCGCCGCGGGCCATCTGGATATGGTCGGCATGACCCGCGCGCACATGGCCGACCCGCATATCGTGCGCAAGATCATTGAAGGGCGCGAAGATGACATCCGGCCCTGCACCGGTGCGAACTACTGCCTCGACCGGATCTATCAAGGCGGCATGGCTCTTTGCGTTCACAATCCGGCCACCGGCCGAGAGGAGACCATCGCGCATGAAACCGCACCCGCCGCGTCGCCCCGGCGCGTGGTCGTCGTCGGGGCGGGGCCGGGCGGGCTCGAAGCCGCGCGCGTCGCCGCCTCGCGCGGGCACCACGTGACGGTGCTGGAGGCGGCGGATGCGCCCGGCGGTCAGATCCGCCTGACCGCCCGCACGCCCCGGCGGGCCGAATTGATGGGGATCGTCGACTGGCGCATGACGCAATGTGAGAAGATGGGCGTCGCCTTTCGCTTCAACACCTTCGCCGGCGTCGAAGATGTCGAGGCGCTGCTCCCGGACGTGGTGATCGTGGCGACCGGCGGAATGGCGCATACCCAACTTTACGAAACCCGCGAGGATCAACCCCATGTCGTTACAAGCTGGGACATTCTTTCCGGCGATGTGAAGCCGTCGGGCGACGTGCTGATCTATGACGAGGCGGGCGACCATGCCGGCCTTCAGGCTGCGGAAGTCGCGTTGAAAGCCGGGGCCCGGGTCGAGATCATGACGCCAGACCGCACCTTCGCGCCGGAGGTCATGGCGATGAATCTCGTGCCCTACATGAAGGCGCTGCAACATGATGCCGTCACTTTCACGGTGACCCGGCGTCTGATCGGGGTGGAGCGTGCGGGCAACCGGTTGCGCGCCCGGATCGGAACCGATTATTCGGATCGCGTGACCCATGCCGAATATGACCATGTCGTGGTGAATTACGGGACGATGCCGTTGGACGACCTCTACCACGCCCTTCGGGTTCAATCCGTCAATGACGGCGCCGTCGACCATGACGCGCTGATCGCTGGGCGACAGCAGGATATCCGCACCAACCCGGGCGGTCGGTTCCAGTTGTTCCGGATCGGCGACGCTGTGTCGGCGCGAAACACCCACGCCGCCATTTACGACGCTCTGCGGCTAATGAAGGACCTTTGAAACGGGCGTTGGCGACCAGAAGGCGAGGGGCGCACCGGGTGATGGCCGGGCGCCACCCCCAGCTCTATCGCAGCCAATTCGCCCGGGATCGTCATCTTGGCGGAGACAGGTCGTCGCCTCTTTCCGGCCGGAGAGCCGCGACGCCACGAAGCCGATGGGCCGTTCAGAAATGAGGCTCCGGCGGAGATTGCGCTGGTGAATCGCCAACGGGGCCGGGTTTGAGCGTCCGGTCCACGTCCATCCCCGTGAGCGCCGTTTTCACAGCGCGCGCTGGCAGTTTGGGCCGATGTGGGCGATCGGGCCCTTCGCCCCGTCGAATGGCCCGATCGCGAGGAAAGCCCAGCCCGACGTCACGCCAGCATCCGTGTGTCGCCGCATACCGAAATAGCTTGCCCCGAGATGGTGCGCCCCTTTTCGCTCGTCAGGAACAGGATCTGATCGGCGATCTGCCTCGGTGTGACGTATTCGCGGATCGAAGTGTAGGAGAACGCTTCCGCCTCGATTTCGCTGAAGGATTTACCGAGCCGCTGCGCTTTCGCGTCAAGCACCCGGCGCTGGCGGTCGCCGGCGACGAGGCCCGGCAGGATCGCGTTGACGCGCACGCCGTCGCCGCCAAGTTCGATCGCCAGCGACTTCGTCAGCCCGATCACGCCCCATTTCGCCGCGGCGTAGGCCGAACGGAGTGCGAAACCGCATCGGCCGGCGAGCGATGAGAGGTTGATCATCGAGCCGTTGCCGCTTTCGCGGAGCAAGGGCGCCGCGAGGCGGGCGAAATTGAACTGGCCGGTGAGGCAAATCTCGATGCACTTGTCCCACTCGTCCGGCGCGACGTCCTCGACCCGCGCGGTCGGCCCGGCGACGCCCGCATTGTTCACCATGGTGTCGAGACCGCCAAGCCCGGCGGTCGCCGTGGCGAAGAACGCGGCCACTGCGGCGCGGTCGGACACATCGCAAGGCGCGGCGGAGATTTCGGGGTCACTTTCTTTCAGGGCCGCAAGGGCGGCCTCGTCGACATCGCAAACCCAGACTTTCGCGCCCTCTCCGACAAATGCGCGCGCGATTTCGCGGCCGATGCCGGCGGCGCCCGCTGTGACGATGACCTTGTGGCCCTTGAGGTTCAGATCCATGCTCAGCCTTGCTCCCTGCTATACCGTTGAAATTATTCAGACAGTTTGCCCTGTCCTTCAATGAACGCGGCCGCGCTCGCGATGTCGCGCGCGATCGCCTCGCGGGCGCAGTCCGTGTCGCCGTTTTTGATCGCCGCGACCGCTGTCTGGTGGCAGCCAACGGCCTCGCCCTGCTCGAGCCGCTCCGGATTCTCCCGGAGGTCGAGGTTCAGGATCGGGCCGACCTGCAGCCAGAGCGTCCGGATGATCTCGAAAAGCGTCGGCGACGTCGCGGCCGCGTAGACCGCGAAGTGAAATTCCTGATTGAGTTGCACAGCTTTCGCCATCTCATGCGGCCGCGCGCCCTGCAGCTTGCGGAACGCGCGCTCCGCCGCCTCGATCTCGGCCAGAGTCGCCGCGTCGCGCAGCCTGGCGGCTTCCGCCGCCGCGAAGCCTTCGATCTGGATTCTGACGCGGGTGATGTCGCGGAACCGCTGTACGTTCATCAGCGGCACGGTGGCGGCCCGATTGCGCGTCACCTCGAGCGCGCCGGTGGCGGCGAGCCGGCTGACCGCTTCGCGCACCGGCGTCATCGACACTTCGAACGTAGTGGCGAGGTCGCGGATCGAAAGCCGCTCCCCCGGCGCGATCCGCCCCGAGATCAGGAGCCCGCTCAGCCGCACATACGCCTGATCCCCGAGGGTCGGCTGCGGCAGGAGGCGCGTTTCGCTGGGCAGAATGCTCTTCATTGGGGTCCAGAAATGACTCGACAGGCGATATTCCTTATCACAAGATATCTGTGATCACAGATCACAACAAGCGCGGAAAAACCGCTACGATCAAAGACATTCCAGAGGAGGAAACCATGGCCGAAAAATACGCAGTCTCCCGCCGCAGCCTGATCAAGACAGGTCTTGGCGCGGCGGCGCTAACGCTGGGGGCTCCGGCGATCCTGCGCGCGCAAACCGATGCGATCCGCTTCGGGCACCTGACGCCCCGGACCGGGTTTCTCGGCCCGCTCGGCGAGTACGCCGCGATGGCGTCGAAACTCGCGGTTGATGAGATCAACGCCTCGGGCGGCGTATTGGGCCGCCAGATCGAGCTTCTGCAGGAAGATTCGGTGAACCCGCAGACTGCCTCCACCAAGGCGGAACGGATGGTGGAGCGCGACGGCGTCGCCTGCATCGTCGGAGAGATTTCCTCCGCCTCCGGTCTCGCCATCGGCCAGGTCGCGCAGCGCACCAGTACGCTTTTCATGAACACCGGCTGCAATTCCGACGCTTTGCGCGGATCGGACTGCAAGCAGTTCATGTTCCATATCGAGGCGCAGAACTCGATGTATGTGAAGTCGATCGGCCAGTTCTACACCCGCGCAGGGCTGGTGGACGGCAAGCGCTGGTATTCGCTGACCGCGGATTATGCGTTCGGGCACGATCTTCTGAAGGTCGCCAAGCGCTTCATGGAGGCGAATGGCGGCGCCTTCGCTGGCGATGAGCTGGTTCCGACCGACGCGACCGACTTTTCCGCCTATCTCCTGCAGATCCGCGCGGAGAAGCCGGACCTGGTGATCCTCAACCTGGCAGGCCAGCAGACCACCAATTTCTTCAAGCAATACGCGGAGTTCGGCCTCGACTTCCCGCTCGGCGGCTTCGGCTTCGACATGGCGCTGGCCTGGGCGGCGGGCAAGGGCAATTTCGTCGGCTCCTGGCCTTCGATCTGGCACCACCGGGTCGAGACGGCCGGCAGCCAGGCTTTCACGAAATCCTTCACCGACGCCTATGGCAAGCCGCCGGAGAACCAGGCCTGGGGCGATTACAACGCGGTGAAGATCATCGCCCAGTCGATGGAGGAGACCCGCTCCACCGACAGCGCCGCCATTGTCGAGCATCTGGAGAAGGGGGCGAGTTTCGACGTGCTGAAAACACGCGAAGGCTATTTCCGCGCCCGCGATCACCAGTTCATGAACGAGATGTACGGCATCACGGCGCTTCCGCCTGAAGAGGTCCAGAACGAATGGGACATCTTCACGTCGAGCGACGCGGTCCCCGGTCCGGATGACAGCCTTGAGCTGATCGCCGCGACCGAGGAGGAGAACACCTGCTCCTTCGCGAGCTAGGGGCGTTTTCCACCCGCGCCGGGCGTC
>JBBDTD010000104.1:0-2070 GCA_040904645.1 Paracoccaceae bacterium | reverse complement strand
GCAACTCGTTTCCCTGAACGACAGGCGCTGAAATGCTTTTCGCGATGCAACTGCTCAACGGCCTGCTGGATGGCGTCTATTACCTGCTGATCGCCCTCGGCCTGTCGCTGATCTTCTCGCTCGGCGGGATCATCAATCTTGCGCATGGTGCGTTCTATGCGATCGGCGCCTATGTCACGCTGACCGTCTCTCCCTATATCGGGTTCGGCGGCGCGCTGGTCGTCTCGCCGCTGGTGGTGGCGAGCCTGGGCATGATCGTCGAGCGGACGCTCTTTTCCCGCTTTTACCGGATCGATCCGCTCTATTCGCTGCTTTTGACCTTCGGCCTCGCCATGGTGGCGGAGCAGGGGTTGCGGATGATTTTCGGCGCGGCGCCGCTATCCTATTCGATCCCGGATTTCCTGCGCGGGCAGGTGGTTATCGGCGATTTCTTCATCTACTCTCAATACCGCATCTTTCTGATCGCGGTCGCCGCGCTCTGCATCGCCGCGCTCTGGCTGCTGCTGGAGCGCTCATCCTTCGGACGCGTCGTGCGCGCCGGGGTGCAGGACCCTGACATGGTCGGCGCGCTCGGCATTTCGCTCAAACCCTATATGGCGGCCGTAGCCGGGATCGGCATCGGGCTTGCGGGGCTCGCCGGCGTGCTGCTGGCGCCGATCTATACGATCCATCCCTCTATGGGGGCCGAGATTCTGACCCCGGCCTTCGTCGTCGTCGTTATCGGCGGGCTCGGCTCCTTCTGGGGCGTGGTGCTGGCGGCGCTGCTGGTCGGCCTGGTGAAGGGCGCCATGGTCGGCATGGGCTTCTCGGCGTTCTCTACCGCGGCCATCTACATGATGATGCTCCTGATATTGCTGGTGCGCCCGAGAGGTCTCTTCGGCGAACGCATCACGCGTTTCGAGTGACGCAGATGAAGACATACGCCCCCCTCGCCGCAGCCGCCGCCGGCCTCCTCCTCTTGCCGCTGCTGATGCTCGCCATGGGCCTGACGATGACGTCCGCGGCCGAAGTGGTGATCTTCGCCATCGCCTGCATGGCGCTGAACATTCTGACCGGGCATACCGGCCTCGTCTCATTCGGGCACGGGGCCTGGTTCGGCATGGCGGCATACGCCGCCGGGATCGCGCAGCGCACGATCTTTCCCGATGGATTCCTCGGCCCGCTTCTTGTCGGTCTCGGCGTCACCGCGCTCGCCGCCACGGTGTTCGGCTTTCTGATCCTGCGCCGGCGCGGTGTCTATTTTTCCTTGCTGACACTGGCGCTTGCGGCGATGCTCTACGTCATCGCCTTTCGCTGGACCGACGTGACAGGGGGCGAGAACGGCCTTGGCGGGATAACCCGGCCACGCTTCGCCGGCGTCGATTTCGCGGATACGACGAATTATTACTGGCTCGTCGCCGCCATCGGGTTCGCCATCCTTCTGGCGCTCTGGCGGTTTCACCGCTCGCCGCTCGGCTCGGTGCTGGTGGCGATCCGCGAGAACGAGCAGCGGGCGAAGTTCCTCGGCTACCGGACCAATCGCTACAAACTCGCCGCCTTCGTGGTTTCTGCGACGCTCACCGGGCTGGCCGGCATCCTGCTGCTCTACAAGAACCGCATGACGTCGGCCGAGCCTATAAGCGTCATCTTCTCGGGTGAGTTGCTGGCGATGGTGGTGATCGGCGGTATGCGCAGCTTCACCGGCCCGATTATCGGCGCGCTGTTCTACGTCATGTTCAGGGAATTTCTGTCGATCTACACGCCGAACTGGCTGTTCTGGTTCGGGCTGCTCTTCGTCGGCTTCATCGTCTTTTCACCCGACGGCCTTGTCGGCGTCGGGGGACGGATCCTCCGCATGATCCGCCCCCCGAAAACCGAAGACGCGGCGATGGCCGGGCGGCGGGTTGAGCAACTCCCGGTCCCGGCCTATCTCCGCCCCGCCGATCGGATCGAAGGCCCGGTGCTGGAAGTCGAAGCGGTCTCCAAATCCTTCGGTGCGCTGAAGGCTGTCGACAGCGTCAGCATCGCCGTCGCGGACAAGACCCTGCACGCGCTGATCGGGCCGAACGGCGCGGGCAAGACCACCGCGTT
>JBBDTD010000103.1:0-1371 GCA_040904645.1 Paracoccaceae bacterium | reverse complement strand
CGATCGTCCCAATGTTGCAGTGCGGCTTGTTCCGCTCGAACTTCGCTTTCGCCATTGTCTCCGGGTCCCTGGCTTAACTCTCGGGGCGCGACTGCCGCGCCCACCTATACCGGCCGGCGAAATAGGGGATAATGCTGCGCGAGGCAACAGTTATTCGGCTGGCCCAGCCGGTTGGCGGCCCGTGATGAGCGCGCCATCCAGGGAAAAATGAGCGCAAAGCTGGAGCGGGTGAAGGGAATCGAACCCTCGTCGTAAGCTTGGAAGGCTTCTGCTCTACCATTGAGCTACACCCGCATCGCGTTACCGATTAAGATCGGGCGGCTTCCTAGTCAAGCTGGCTGCGCTGTCGTTTCTGGCCCGCGGCCCATCTCAACGATTTCCGCGGCTGGCGAAACGTGCGGCTTCCTCCGCCGCGCGCATCACCGCGCGGGCCTTGTGCATGGTTTCCTGCCGTTCCATTTCCGGGTCCGAATCCCACACGACGCCGCCGCCAGCCTGCACATAGAGCGCGCCGTCCTTGATCACGGCCGAACGCAGCGCGATGCACATGTCCATCTCGTCTGCGCAGGAGATATGGCCGACGCCGCCGGCGTAGGCGCCGCGTTTTTCCATCTCCAGCTCGTCGATGATCTCCATCGCGCGGATCTTTGGCGCGCCCGAGACGGTGCCGGCCGGCAGTCCGGCGAGCAGCGCGGAGAGCGCGTCCTGACCTTCCGCCAGTTCCCCCTCCACGTTGGAGACGATGTGCATGACATGGCTGTACCGCTCGACGGTGAATTCGGCGGTCGGCCGCACGGTGCCGACCTTGGCGACCCTGCCGACATCGTTGCGCCCGAGGTCGAGCAGCATCAGATGCTCCGCCAGTTCCTTCGGGTCGGCCATCAGTTCCGCTTCGAGGGCCTTGTCCTCGGCTTCCGTGGCGCCGCGCGGGCGGGTGCCTGCGATCGGGCGGATGGTGACGATCCCGGCCCTGACCTTGACCAGAACCTCAGGCGACGCCCCGGCGAGCTGAAAGCCGCCGAAATTGAAGAAGAACATGTAGGGTGAGGGGTTTGTCCGCCGCAACGCCCGATAGAAACTGAAAGGCGGCAGCGGAAAATCCATGCGCCAGCGCTGCGAGAGCACGACCTGAAAAACATCGCCGGCCTCGATATAGGCCCGTCCCTTCGCCACCATGTCCAGATAGGCCTCGACCGGCGTGTTGGAGACCGGCGCGCCGATCTCCATCGCCTCGCCGGGTTCCCGCTCCAGCGGCACCGGTCGGTCCAGCGAAGAGACAGCGTCCGAAAGCCGCTCCGCCGCCTGCGCATAGGCGGCGCGGGCGGGCAGGCCGTCCCGCGTCCAGACCGGCGCGATCAGCGTGACCACATC
>JBBDTD010000102.1:0-8190 GCA_040904645.1 Paracoccaceae bacterium | reverse complement strand
GCCCGCCCGCCGGCGCCGTGGTCGAAACGCCCTATGGCAAGTTCACGGCCGAGAGCATGGCGACGCTGCGTATGGCGGCGCTGAAGGAGCCATTGCAGCTCAACCTGATGCGGCATTGCTTCACGGCCATCGAATGCGTCGATGGCCTGATCGATGTTGGCGCCAATCTCGGCCTTTACAGCATCGCCGCCGCGACCGCGAAACCGGTCAGGCACGTGACCGCCTTCGAGCCAAGTCCTGACACATTCAAGGAGCTGGAGGCGAATATCGCCCTCAATCGCCGGCAGGGAATGAAGCTTGTCGCGCATAATCTCGCGGTGTCCGACAGCCCCGGCGAGGTGAGCTTTCTTCGGCGCGGAAAGTTCAGCCCGGGGAACAAGGTGATGGCGGCGGGAGGCGTAGAAACGCTGGCGGCGGGAGAGGCCCTGGTGTCGATCGGCTGCGTGCGCATTGACGATCTGATCGATCTCGCCGGGCCGCGGGACAGTTTCCTCAAAATGGATGTCGAAGGCCATGAGATATCGGCCATCAAGGGCGCGGGGGCGACCATCGCGAAACGCTGCGCCGTCGCGCAGATCGAGCTGCTGCGCGGCCCTCCCGACAACCGCGCCGAGGTCAAGGCGATGATGGAAGCGCTCGGTTTTACATTCCTCTTTCGCTGCGGCGCGGATCACATCTTCCTCCATGCCGATCACGCCGCGCGGCGCGATGAGATGGAGGACATGTTCTGGGGCCATGCGCAAAAGGCGTCCAAGCTTCTGGCGCGCCTCGCGCTGAACGGCCCGCGGGCGCTTCAGGATGAGAGAGTCGCGGCCGGCTTCGGGCGATTCTTCAACCGCTTCCCGACGGCCGTTTCGAAATAGAGCGCAAGCGAAGAGGAAAGGACGCCGCCATGGCCGAAACCGATCACTGGGGTAACGCCGTCACGGGGTCCGAGCCGGCCACGATGCAGGCGATCCGCGATTTCAGCGAAGGTCTGATCGCCTTTGACCGCAAGGCCGGCGCCATCGTGAAGGCGGCGAAGCGAGACCCCGGTTCCGCATTGGCCAACGCCTATGCGGCGGTTCTGATGATGTGGCTGGAGCGCGCCGACAGCCCGGCGCTCGCCCGACCGTTCATCGAGGCGGCGGAGGCGGCGGCGCCTGGCGCGACGGAGCGTGAACGCCGCGTTGTTTCCTATACAAGACGCTGGGTGGAGCGGGACATTCCCGGCGTTGTCGCCGCGGCGAAAGAGGTGCTGGACGAACACCCCGCCGATCTCGTGACCGTCAAGATCCGGCAGACTCATCAGTTCGACTGGGGCGACGCGACGGGCATGCTGCATTCAGCCCGCTATGGCGTGAAGGCGTTGCCGGATGAGCCGGGCGCGCTTGGCATGCTCGCCTTCGGGCTGGAGCAGAGCCACCTGCTGCCGGAAGCCGAGGAAGCCGCCAGACGCGCGATTGAAGGTGACCGGACCGAAGGCTGGGCGCAGCATGCGCTGGCGCATGTCATGCTGACCCAGGGCCGCTGCGAGGAAGGGCGCGCCTTTCTCACCGGCCTGCGCGACACATGGGAGGGAAAGAACTCGGTGCTCTATTGCCACAACTGGTGGCACCTGGCGCTTTTCGCGATCTCGGAGGGCGATTATGCTGCGGCGCTCTCGGTCCATGATGATCATATCCACGGGGTCCAGCCGGATTACAGTCAGGATCAGATCAACGAAGCCTCTCTCCTTGCGCGTCTCGAACTGGTCGGGGTCGATGTAGGCGACCGTTGGGGCGGCTTGGCGGATCGCCTCGAAGCGCGCGCGGGCGATGTGGTCAACCCGTTTCTGACCATGCAATATCTCTATGCGTTGGCGCGCGCCGGTCGGCCCGCGGCCGGGACGCTGATCGACGCGATGCGCGATTACGCTGCTGGCTCAAGCTGGTCCGCGCCGATCTGGCGCGACATGGCGATCCCGGCCTGCGAAGGGCTGAAAGCCCATGCGGAAGGGAATTGGGATGGGGCGGTCGAAGCGCTTGGGCGCGCGCTGCCGCAAATCTGGAAGGGCGGCGGCAGCCATGCGCAGCGCGATGTCTTTTATCAGATCCACCTCGACGCGCTGATTCGCTCCGGCAGATATGCCGAAGCGCAGCAGACGTTGATGGGCAGGTTGGCGTTCGAGCCGTCAAGCGTGCCGAACAACACGGCGCTGGCCCAAGTTTATCAGGCGCTCGGCCTACCGGAGGAAGCCGCCGCCGCCGCCGCGCGGGCGGTACGTCACTGAGCGGGGATCTTTTCGCGGCGCCGCACAATTCACTTCACCAAACCCGCGCGCCATATTAACATTTTACCAAGCGATCAAAAAACACAAGCAACAGGGAAAGCGCAAATGAGCCACTCACCCGAGCTGAACCGGATCCTCACCCTCACCCGCCGCCGGTTGCTCACCGGCGCCGCATGCGCCGCGATCGTGACCGCGCTCGGCGCCCCGGGCCGGCTCCTCGCCGCCGACACGCTGAGCGTCGCGGGCATCTACACCGTGCCGGTGGAGCAGCAATGGGTCAGCCGCATCCATAAAGCCGCCGAAGCCGCCGCCGCGCGCGGCGACATCACCTACACCTTCACGGAAAATGTCTCCAACACCGATTACGCCCGCGTGATGCGCGAATACGCCGAAGCCGGCGTCAAGCTGATCGTGGGCGAGGTTTTCGGCGTCGAGCAGGAAGCGCGTGAGGTTGCGGCGGAATATCCCGACGTCGCCTTCCTGATGGGATCCAGCTTCAAGGAAGACGCGGCGCTGGCGAACTTTGCGGTCTTCGACAATTATATTCAGGACGCGGCGTATCTTTCCGGGCTGATCGCCGGCGCCATGACGAAGACGAACAATATCGGCATGGTCGGCGGCTTCCCGATTCCGGAGGTCAACCGGCTGATGAACGCCTTCATGGTCGGCGCCAGGGAAGTGAACCCGGATATCCGCTTTCAGGTCAGCTTCATCGGTTCCTGGTTCGACCCGCCCCGCGCGAAAGAGACGGCGTTCGGCATGATCGAGGCCGGCGCTGATGTGCTCTATGCAGAACGTTTCGGCGTCTCCGACGCGGCGCAGGAGCGCGGCGTGCTCGCCATCGGCAATGTCATCGACACCCAGGCGGATTATCCTGAAACAGTCGTCGCCTCCGCGCTCTGGCATTTCGAGCCGACGCTGGAAGCCGCTATCTCGGCGGTGAAGGACGGCTCGTTCAAGGCGGCGGATTACGGCGTCTATTCCTTCATGAAGGAGGGCGGCTCGTCGCTCGCGCCGTTCGGCACGTTCGAGGGCGATATTCCCGAAGACATCGTCTCGCTGGTCGCGGACAAGCAAACCGCGATTCGTTCCGGCGCGTTCTCGGTCGAGATCAACGACGAAGAGCCGAAGTCCTCCTGAATGGGGGGCGCGGCGGCGGTCGTCCTCAGGCTCGACCGGATCACCAAGCGGTTCGGAAAGCTGACCGCCAATGACGCGATCAGCTTCGAACTTCGTGAAGGCGAGGTGATCGCGCTTCTGGGGGAGAACGGCGCCGGCAAGACCACGCTGATGAACATCCTCTTCGGCCATTACACGGCCGATGCGGGGGGTGTCGAGTTGTTCGGCGCACCGCTGCCGCCCGGCCAGCCGCGCGCGGCGTTGGCGGCGGGCGTCGGCATGGTGCATCAGCATTTCACCCTCGCGGACAATCTGACGGTGACGGAGAATATTCTGCTGGGCGCGGAGCCGCTCTGGCGCCTTCGGCTGGGCAGGGGCGCGGCGAGGGCGCGGATCGCCCAGCTTTCGGAAGATTACGGGCTCAAGGTCGCGCGGGACGCGCGGGTCGGCGATCTGACCGTGGGCGAGCGTCAGCGCGTCGAAATCCTGAAGGCGCTGTATCGCGACGCCCGCATCCTCATTCTCGATGAGCCGACCGCGGTGCTGACCCCGCAGGAGACCGACGCGCTTTTCGCGACGATGCGAAAGGCTGTGGCGCGCGGGCTCTCCGTCGTATTCATCTCCCACAAGCTGCATGAGGTGATGGCGATCTCCAGCCGGGTGCTGGTGCTGCGCCATGGCCGGCTGGTCGGCGAGGTGAAGACGGCTGAGACCGACCGCCACCGGCTGGCGGAGCTGATGGTCGGCGCCGAAGTCTGCGCGCCCCGCATCGTCGAGGGGAGCGAGGGCGCCGCGCACCTGACGCTCGAACGCGTGACTACGCCAGACCGGGGTTCGGCGCCGGGGCTGAAACGGGCCGCGCTGGAGCTGCGCGCGGGGCGGATCACCGGCCTCGCCGGCGTTTCGGGCAACGGGCAGGCGGCGCTGGCCGATCTGATCGCCGGGCTGATCGGGCCGACTGAAGGGAGACTGTTGATCGCGGGGGCGGAACCCGCCGGGTGGTCGCCCCGCGCAGCGCTGGGCGCGGGCGTCGCGCGCATTCCCGAAGACCGGTTGAAGACCGGCGCCATCGCCGATTTCACCCTGACCGAGAACGCAATTCTTGAAACCTATCATGCGCCGCCTTTCAGCCGTCGGGGCTTCATGAACTGGCGCGCTGCGGCGGATTTCGCGCGCCGCATCATCGAGCGTTACGATGTGCGCTGCCCTGGCCCGGAAACGCCGATCCGTCTGCTTTCGGGGGGAAATATGCAAAAGCTGATCCTCGGCCGCGCGCTGGAGGCGACGCCGCGGATCGTGCTGGCGAACCAGCCGGTGCGCGGTCTCGACATCGGGGCCGTCGCCTATGTGCAGGAGCAACTTCTGGCGGCGCGGGCGCGCGGCGCCGCTGTGCTGCTGATCTCGGAGGATCTGGACGAGGTCATGGCGCTATCGGATGTGATCCATGTGATTTCTGAAGGCCGGCTTTCGCCTGCGTTCGCGCGCGGCGAACGTAGCGCCGCAGAGCTTGGCGTCTGGATGGCCGGCGATGGCTTTGCGGAGCGCGCCGATGCGGCTTGAACCGATCGCGGATCCGGGCCTGACGCGTACGCTCGGGCTGCCCGCCGCCGCGCTGGCGCTGACCGTCATCATCGGCTCCTTGCTCGCGCTTCTGGCCGGGGCCGACCCGTTCGCGACGCTCGGGCTGATCGTGAAAGGCGCAGCCGGCTCGCGTTTCGCCATATTGGAGACGCTGAACCGGGCGACGCCGCTGATTTTCACCGGGCTCGCCATAGCCGTCGCCTTTCGCGCCCGGCTCTGGAATATCGGGGCGGAGGCGCAGCTTTACGCCGGCGCGGTGATGGCCGTGGTGCTGGGCGCGGGCGCGCTCGGCTGGCCTGCATATCTGTTGTTGCCGGCGATGGCGCTGGCGGCGGCGCTCGCCGGGGCGCTGACGCTGCTCGGCCCGACGATCCTGAAAACCCGGTTCGGTGTCGATGAGGTGGTCACGACGTTGCTGTTGAACTTCATCGCGCTTCTCTTCGTCTCCATGCTGCTCGAAGGGCCGCTGAAAGACCCGATGGGCATGGGCTGGCCGAAATCAGCGCGGCTGATCCCGGAGGCCCGGCTGCCCCGGATCGTCGAGGGCTTGCGGCTTCACTGGGGGTTCGGGCTCGCGCTCATTTCCGCCGCGCTGGTCTGGCTGATCGGCGCGCGCACCACCTTCGGTTTCGAGATGTGCGCGGTTGGGCGCAATGCGAACGCGGCGGCGTTCGCGGGTATGCCGGTTAACGCGGTGATGCTGAAAACCGCGCTGCTTTCGGGCGGGCTGGCGGCGATGGCCGGGTTTTCCGAAGTCGCAGGGCTGAAGGGAAGCCTGACGCTCGATATCAGCCCGGGCTTTGGCTACACGGGCATCATCGTGGCGATGCTGGCGCTCCTCAATCCGCTTGGCGTCGTCGTCTCGGCGATTTTCGTCGCCGGGGTATTCGTCGGCGCCGACAGCATGAGCCGGGCCGCCGGCGTGCCAACTTATATCGCCGACATTCTGCTCGCCACCGCGCTCCTGACCATGGTGCTTGCGATCATGCTGACGCGATTTCGCGTGAGGCGGGGCTGAATGATGGAGATCGTCGATATCCTCATCTCCGCCAGCTTCTGGGCGGCGGTGATCCGTATCGCCTCGCCGCTGATCTTTGCGACGATGGGTGAATTGATCTGCGAGCGGGCCGGGGTGCTCAATCTCGGCATCGAAGGCATCATGGTCGTCGGCGCGTTCGTCGGCTGGATGACGGTCTATTCCGGCGGCGGCCTCTGGCTGGGCGTGGCGGCGGCGATGGCGGCTGGCATGTTTTTCGGCCTGCTTCATTCGGTGCTGACCGTGCCCTTCGGCCTTAGCCAGCATGTGGTGGGGTTGGGTGTTACGCTGTTGGCGAGCGCGGCGACCTATTTCGCCTATCGGCTGGCCCTGCCGGAGGTGACCTCGCCGCCCCGGATCGAAGCCTTCGCGCCGCTGAACATCCCGGGCCTTTCCGACATTCCCTTCTTCGGCCCCTCGCTTTTCAGCCAAACCGCGCTGACCTATTTCGCTTTTCTTCTGGCGGGCGTCACGGCGTTCGTCCTCTACCGCACGCCGCTCGGCCTCGCGCTTCGAGCGGCGGGGGAAAACCCGGCGGCGGTGGAGGCGCAGGGGCTTTCGGTCACTGCGCTCCGTATGGGCGCGGTGATGGTCGGCTCGGGTTTGATGGCGATCGGCGGCGCATTCCTGACCATGTCAGCCTTCAATTCCTTCTTCTTCGAGATGGTGAACGGGCGCGGCTGGGTCTGTATCGCGCTCGTGGTTTTTGGCGCGTGGCGTCCGGGAAAGGCGCTTCTGGGCGCGCTGCTTTTCGCGGCGTTCGATGCGTTGCAGATCCGCCTGCAACAGACCGCGCTCGGCGCGGAAATCCCCTATCAGGTGTTTCTGATGACGCCTTTCGTGCTTTCCATTCTTGCGCTTGTCGTCATGTCGCGCCGCGCAGAGGTGCCAGCGGCGTTGATGACGCCATTCAACAAGGGGGAACGCTGATGTTCGATCTGATCGTGCGGGGCGGAACGCTGCCTGATGGCCGCGTCGCCGATATCGGCGTCCGGGACGGGCTGATCGCGGCGGTGGAAAGATTACCCACCGGCGTTGAGGCCGGCGAAGTGGTCGACGCGTCAGGCGATCTGGTCAGCCCGCCCTTCGTCGATCCGCATTTTCACCTCGACGCGGCGCTTTCCTATGGCCGCCCGCGCATCAACGCCTCAGGCACGCTGCTTGAGGGAATCGCGCTCTGGGGGGAGCTGCGGGCGAAGGCGACGGCGGAAGAGATGAAGGCGCGCGCGCTCGACTATTGCGACTGGGCGGTCAGCATGGGACTCTTGGCGATCCGCTCGCATGTCGACACGTCCGGCCCCGATCTCCGCGGGGTCGAGGCGATGCTCGACGTGCGCGAGGCGGTGAAGGATTATCTCGATCTTCAGCTCGTCGCCTTCCCGCAGGATGGGCTCTATCGGGCGGATGGCGCGTTGGAGAACACGATCCGCGCGCTCGACATGGGCGTCGATGTCGTCGGCGGCATCCCGCATTTCGAGCGCACGATGGCGGATGGCGCGGCCTCCCTTCGCCAGCTTTGCGAGATCGCGGCGGAACGCGGGTTGATGGTCGATATCCACTGCGACGAAACCGACGACCCGATGAGCCGCCATATCGAGACGCTGTCGGCAGAGACGCATCGCCTCGGCCTCGGCGGACGGGTGACCGCCTCGCATCTGACCTCGATGCACTCGATGGACAATTACTATGTTTCCAAGCTCCTGCCGCTGATTCTGGAGGCGGGAGTGTCGGTGATACCGAACCCGCTGATCAACATCATGCTTCAAGGCCGGCATGACAGTTATCCCAAGCGCCGCGGCATGACGCGGGTGAAGGAAATGCTGGCGCTCGGCATTCCGGTCGGCTGGGGGCAGGATTGCGTGCGGGACCCGTGGTATTCGCTGGGGACCGCCGACATGCTCGACGTGGCCTTCATGGGCCTTCATGTCGCGCAGATGAGCCAGCCGGATGAGATGCGCCAGTGTTTTCGGATGGTGACGGAAGAAAACGCGAAGATCATCGGGCTGGAAGGATATGGCCTTCGCATCGGCGCGACGGCTTCGCTTGTCGTGCTCGATGCGGGCGATCCGATCGAGGCGCTGCGGCTCCGCCCGGACCGCCTCCTGGTCGTCTCACGCGGCAAGGTCGTCTCGCGGAAGGCCCGGAACGACGCGCGGCTGACGCAGCCGGGATGCTCGCGGCCCACTCCGCCCCGGGCGACGGG
>JBBDTD010000101.1:0-8217 GCA_040904645.1 Paracoccaceae bacterium | reverse complement strand
CGCGACCGCGCCCGCCAGATAGCAGCCGTGGCCGCCGCTGCGGCGAGCGCGCCGACCGTCCATGACCAGAAGACGCCGAGCGTGCCATTGGCTCCGCCGAAAACCTGGAAGGTCTCATCGAGCGGGCCGATGGTCTGCCCGTCGGTCAGATACCAGCCGGTGTTGCGCCAGATCAGCAGCCCGCCCAGCGTGACGATGAAGGCGGGGATTGTCAGATACCCGACCAGCCAACCCTGAAACGCCCCGATCGCCGCGCCGACTATCATGCCGGAGATCACCGCGACCACCCAGATCAACGGATGGCCGAGGCCAAGAAACTGCGGCAGGACTTGCGTCTGGATCACCGCCATCGCCGCCGAACAGGTCGCCAGCAGCGCGCCGACCGAAAGGTCGATATGCCGGCAGACGATGATGAACACCATGCCGGTCGCCATGATCGCGACCGATACCGTCTGGATCGTCAGGTTGAAGATGTTGCGCGGCGTCAGGAAACGCCCTTCAGTCGCGAGATCGAAGACGAGGCAAAGGAGCACGAAGGCCCCGATCATCCCGAGAAGCCTTGTGTCCAGCTCCAGCGTCTCGATCAGGCCGCGCTTCGTCGCGCCGTCTTTCATCGCAAGCCCCGCGCGCCGTCTCAATCGCAAGGCGCGGGGCCGTTGCTGACGCCCTGGCAGAGCGCCTCTCTGGTGATCCAGCCGGCGTCGACCACGGCGGAGAGGTTATCTTTCGTGATCGGGTTCGGCGCGAGGAAGATCGAGGTCAGCGCCAGCCCGGAAGGGGAAGTCCAGCGCATTGCGCCGGGCACGTCCGCCATCGCTGCGCCATTGGCGAGCGCGACCGCGATCTCTCCGGCCGCCTTGCCGAGTTCGCGCGCATCCTTCCAGACCGAAACCGTCTGCGTGCCGAGCGCGACCCGATTCAGCGCCGCATGGTCTCCGTCCTGCCCGGAGACCGGAACACCCTGCATGCCCTGCGCCGAAAGCGCCGCCACGACGCCGCCCGCCGTGCCATCATTGGAGGCGACCACCGCGTCGACCTTGTTGTCGTTCGCGGTCAGGATCTGCTCCATGTTACGCTGCGCGTTGGCGGGCAGCCAGCCGTCGGTATAGGCCTCGCCGACGATGGTGATGTCGCCGGCTTTCACCGCCGCGTCGATGATCTCCTGCTGACCGGCTCGCAGGAAATCCGCGTTGGGGTCGGTGGGGGAGCCTTTGATCATCACGTAATTGCCCTTGGGCGCTGCTGCGAAAACCGCGCGCGCCTGCATCCGCCCGACCTCGATATTGTCGAAGGTGAGGTAGAAGGCGAGGTCATTCTCGATCAGCCGGTCATACCCGACGACAGGGATGCCTTCGTCCGCCGCCGCCTGCACCGCCGGTCCGATCGCCTGGCTGTCCTGCGCCAGGATGATCAGCGCCGTCGCGCCCTGCGCGATCAGGCTCTCGATGTCGGAAAGCTGCTTGGAGGCGGAGGATTGCGCGTCGGCGGAGATATAGCTCGCCCCCGCGGCGTCGAGCGCGGCCTTGATCGCGGCTTCGTCGGTCTTCCAGCGCTCTTCCTGAAAGTTGGACCAGCTGACGCCCACAACAAGGTCAGAGGCGAGCGCCCCACCGAAGCCCGATAGCCCGGCCGCGGCGCCGATGATGGTTGCGGCGGCGAATGATGTGATTCTCATGGGATCCTCCCTGGATCGCGCGCCCCGGGCTTCGCCCATGGGCTTCATTTAACCGGCGGTCCGCTGGGCGGTCGCCAACGCGGGCGACGATCTTCCAGATAATTTTTTAAGTCAAAGTTATTTTTTCAATATTTTCTTCCATAGGTGGAATTGCCGCGGAATCTTCTTTGAAGTGCCTTGATTTTTTCCTGGAGTGGGTTGATTTATCGAAATCAGTGGGGAATTGTTTATAGTGTCGAATTAAATAAAGAGGAGAGCGAGGATGGCCGCCCATTACGATGATCTCGCTGGAAAATGTGTGTTTATCTCCGGCGGCGCCACGGGCATCGGACTCGATCTCGTCACCGGCTTCCACCGACAAGGCTCAAAAGTGGTTTTCGTCGATATCGACGCGGGCGCGGGGGAAACCCTGCGCGACAAGCTGGCCGCCGAAGGCGCGGCGCCGCTTTTCATCGTCGCTGACGTCACCGACGACTCGGCGTTGAAAGCAGCGCTCGAAGCGGCGGAGGCGTTGGGCGGGCTTGACGTTCTGGTCAATAACGCCGCGAACGACACCCGCCAAAAGCTGGAGGATATCGGCCCCGCCGCCTGGGCCGCGGCGGTCGACATCAACCTTCGCCATCAGTTCGTCGCCGCGCAGATCGCCGCCGGCTGGATGAAGCCGCGCCGCCGCGGCGCCATCGTCAATTTCGGCTCCATCGCGCCCGAAATGATCGTGCCGGACCTCGCCGTCTACAACATGTGCAAGGCTGGGGTGCGCGGCCTTACGCGCTCGCTCGCCCGCGATCTCGGCCCCTTCGGGATCCGGGTCAACAACATCATGCCGGGCGCGATCCTCACGCCGCGCCAACGCGCGCTCTGGTTCCCCGACCAGGCCGCCATCGACGAGGTCGTGGCCGGGCAATGCCTGCCGTTGGAGCTGAACGGCGGGCATGTCGCCAATATGGCGCTCTTTCTCGCCTCCGACGCCGCCGCGGGCTGCACGGCGCAGGATTTCATTGTCGACGCCGGAACGATCTGAGTGGCGCGCGGCCGGGAGAGCGCCGCGAACCTCAATCGCGTGCTGGCGGAGATCCGGCGCCTCGGCGCGGCGGCGCGGGTCGATATCGCCGCCGCCACCGGCCTCTCCGCCGCCACCGTCACCCTGCTTTCCGCCGATCTGATCGCGGCCGGGCTGGTGGAAGAGGCCGCGTCAGAGGCGCCGAACGCGCGTGGCCGGCCGCGTGTGATGCTGCGCCTCAGCCCCGGCGCGCTCCATGTCGCCGGGGCCAAACTCTCGGATTCGAAGATCACCGTCGCCATTCTGGATTTCGCCGGAGCCATCGTCGCCGAGGCCGCCGCGCCATTGCTGTCCCGCCGCCCGACGGTGGCGCAGATGCTGACTCAGCTTGACCTCGCCTTCGCCGTCGCGCTGGAGACGGCCGGGCTGATGGAGCGCGATATCGCCGCCATCGGCCTCGGCGCGCCTGGCTTCGTGGAGGGGGAAACCGGGCGCTGCCTCTGGTCGCCGGTGCTGTCCGATCCGGCTCCGGTAGACCTTCTCGGCCCGCTGCGCGCGCGGTTCGGCTGCCCGGTCTTCGTCGATAACGACGCCAATCTGGCGACCCTGGCGGAGCTCTGGTTCGGGCTCGGCCGGGGGCGGCGGGACTTTCTGGTGGTGACGATCGAGCATGGGCTCGGCATGGGCG
Source organism: Paracoccaceae bacterium (assembly GCA_040904645.1). Classification (GTDB taxonomy): domain Bacteria; phylum Pseudomonadota; class Alphaproteobacteria; order Rhodobacterales; family Rhodobacteraceae; genus Pikeienuella. The sequence goes on along the minus strand of JBBDTD010000101.1, from coordinate 4,854 downwards.
CGGTGATCGGCGGGCGGCTCTTTCGCGGCGCGCGCGGCGTCGGCGTCGAGTTCGGCCATATCAAGGTGCAGAACGACGGCGCGCTCTGCCGCTGCGGTCAGCGCGGTTGCCTCGAAGCCTATGTCGCGGATTATGCGCTGGCGCGCGAAGCTGGCGCCGCGCTGGGGACTGAAGTCGGGCAGGGGCCGCTGCTGGAGCAACTTTTCGCCTCCGCCCGCGGCGGCGACGCGGCGGCGCAATCCATTTTCCGCCGGGCGGGCCGGATGCTGGGGCTCGGCCTCGCCAATCTCGTCAATCTCTTCGATCCGCCTCTCGTCATTCTTTCAGGCGAGCGGATGCGCCACGAGCCGCTTTTCGCGGAAGCGATCATGGCGGCGCTTTCGGCGAACATCCTCAAGCTTGACCGGCCGGACCCAGAGATCGAGGTCCACCGTTGGGGCGACACGCTCTGGGCGCGCGGCGCCGGCGCCCTGGCGCTTGACGGAATCACGCCCGATCTGGCGGCGGCCCGACGCGCCGGCGCATCGCCGCGCTCCGTCTGAGACGGGGCAGGCGGGTTTTCTCGCGTTCAACCGCCACAAACCCTCGTCGCTCATAAAGCGCGCGGGCGCGCGTGTTCGCGTCCATGACCTCAAGCCTGATCGCCGTCGCGCCGCGCGCTTCGGCCAGCACCGCGAGCCGCTCGATCAGCGCCGCGCCGATTCCGCGGCCGCGCTGGTCGGCGCATACGGCCACCCCGTCGATCAGGATCTCTCCCGCGCGGGGCGCCCGCTCGAAAAGCTTCAGCAGCGCGCCCCGCCAGAGCGCGCCGAAGCGGCCATAGATGGCGCAAAGCGCATCGTCGCCGCCGCCGATGAAGCCGCCGCGCGCGTCGTGATAACCGGTGAGGCCGACCAGCGCGCCTGTTTCATCCAGCGCCGCGACAGCGTTTGCGGGCCTGATCGTGGCGGCGAGCCAGGCCTCCGCGCGCCCGTCCCGCCCGAGGATAGGCCGAATCTGGGGGCCGAACGCCTCAAGGTAAAGCCGCGCCGCATCCCGCCTCAGCCCTTCGGGCAGGCCGGAGACGAAGCGCAGCTCCACCGGTTTCAGGCGGCCGCCATCTTGGCGAGGATCGCGTCGGTCATCTGGGTCGTGCCGACCTTCGTGCCGCCGCCGACCGTCATCAGATCGGGCGTGCGGAGCCCATCGGCGAGCGCGGCCTTGACGCCGTCCTCCACCAGATCGGCCATATCTCCCATGTCGAAGGAGTAACGCAGCGCCATCGAGAAGGAGAGAATGCACGCAATCGGGTTGGCGACGCCCTTGCCGGCGATATCGGGCGCGGAACCGTGAACCGGCTCATACATCGCTTTCGGCCGCCCGTTCGCCATCGGCAGCCCGAGCGAAGCGGAGGGCAGCATGCCGAGCGAGCCGGTGAGCATCGCCGCGATGTCGGACAGCATGTCGCCAAAAAGGTTGTCGGTGACGATCACGTCGAACTGTTTCGGCCAGCGCACCAGCTGCATGGCGCCGGCGTCGGCGTACATGTGGCTGGTTTCGATATCGGGATATTCGGCGTCGGCGATCTTCTGGACTTCTTCGCGCCAGAGCACGCCGGATTCCATCACATTGGCCTTCTCCATCGAGCAGACCTTGCCTTTGCGCTTGCGCGCCAGATCGAACGCCGCGCGGGCGACGCGCTGGATTTCGGAGGTGGTGTAGCGCTGGGTGTTGATTCCGACCCGCTCGTTGCCCTCGGTGAATATCCCGCGCGGCTCGCCGAAATAGACGCCGGAGGTCAGCTCGCGGATGATCATGATGTCGAGCCCGGAGACGACCTCATGCTTCAGCGAAGAGGCTTCCGCCAGCGCGTCGAAGCAGACGGCGGGGCGGAGATTGGCGAAAAGATCCATCCCTTGCGCAGCCGCAGCAGCCCGCGTTCGGGTTTCAGATTGAAGTCGAGCACGTCGTATTTCGGCCCGCCGACGGCGCCGAGCAGCACCGCGTCCACTTCCTGCGCCTTCGCCATCGTGTCGTCATGCAGGGGCGTTCCGTGCTTGTCATAGGCGCAGCCCCCGACCAGATCCTCGGTCACCTCGAAGGCGACGCCCCGCTCGGCTTCGAGCCAATCGATGACGCGGCGGACTTCGGTCATCACTTCGGGGCCGATTCCATCGCCGGGCAGGATCAGGAGACTGGGTTTCGACATCGGGGTTTCCTCTCTTTCAGGGTTGAAGTTCGCGTAGCCCCCCGGCCCGGTGTCGTCAAGACGAAGGCGCGCGCCGGCGCTTGCCGAAACCGCGCCTCAGGGATAAACCCGGCTGAGATGATGATGTTCGCGGAAATGGACGACCGGAAGCGGCTGCCATGGCGGTTCTACGCCGATATGGCGATGCGCCGCCAACGCGGATAGGCGCCAAGCCCGCAATCACGTTCGACACCACCTAGCCAGCGACCTTCGGGGAGATCACCCATGTCCGCGCCAAGAACCCTCTACGACAAGATCTGGGATGCGCATCTCGCGCACGAATCCGAGGAAGGCACGAACCTCCTCTATATCGACCGCCACCTCGTCCACGAAGTGACGAGCCCGCAGGCCTTTGAAGGCCTGCGCATGACTGGCCGCACCGTTCGTCAGCCCGGCATGACCGTCGCCGTGCCCGATCACAACGTGCCGACCTCGGATCGCGCCGCCGGCATCGCCGACGAGGAAAGCCGGATACAGGTCGAAACTCTCAAGGCGAACGCTGAGGAGTTTGGAATAACCTACTATGATGTCACCGATATCCGTCAGGGTATCGTCCACATCATCGGCCCTGAGCTCGGCTGGACCCTGCCGGGCATGACCATCGTCTGCGGCGACAGCCACACCGCGACGCACGGCGCCTTCGGCGCGCTTGCGCATGGCATCGGCACCTCCGAGGTGGAGCATGTGCTGGCGACCCAGACGCTGATCCAGAAGAAATCCAGGAACATGAAGGTCGAGGTGACCGGCTCGCTTTCGCCGGGCGTGACCGCCAAGGACATCACGATGTCGATCATCGGCGCGACCGGCACCGCCGGCGGCACCGGCCATGTCATCGAATATTGCGGCGAGGCGATCCGCGCCCTGTCCATGGAAGGGCGGATGACGGTCTGCAACATGGCGATCGAGGGCGGTGCGCGCGCCGGGCTGATCGCGCCGGATGAAAAGACCTTCGCATATGTGAAGGGTCGCCCGCACGCGCCGAAAGGTGCGGCTTTCGAGATGGCGATGGCCGACTGGAAAGAGCTTTTCACCGACGAGGGCGCGCATTTTGACAAGGTGCTGGTGCTCAAGGGCGAGGATATCGCCCCCGTCGTCACCTGGGGCACCAGCCCCGAGGACGTGCTGCCGATCACCTCGGTGGTGCCCGACCCTTCCAGCTTCGCCGACCCCGGCAAGCGCGCGGCGGTGGCGCGGAGCCTTGAATACATGGCGCTGACCCCGGGCACGCGGCTCTGCGACATTCCGATCGACACGGTCTTCATCGGCTCCTGCACCAATGGCCGCATCGAGGATCTGCGCGAAGTCGCGAAGATCGTCGAGGGCAAGCGGGTGAAGGATGGCATTCGGGCGATGGTCGTGCCGGGTTCCGGCCTTGTCAAGGCGATGGCCGAGGAAGAAGGCGTGGCCGATATCCTGAAAGCCGCAGGTTTTGACTGGCGGGAGCCGGGCTGCTCCATGTGCCTCGCCATGAACGCCGACAAGCTGGAGCCGGGGGAGCGCTGCGCCTCCACCTCGAACCGCAATTTCGAGGGCCGGCAGGGCAGGGGGGGGCGCACCCACCTGATGAGCCCGGCGATGGCGGCTGCGGCGGCGCTGACCGGCCGACTGACCGATATTCGCGATCAGGGGTGAACTGATCATGATCAATCCCGGCCGCCTGTCGCGGCCGGGATTTCCCCGCGAATTGTGTAACTCAACCATTGCTTTGGGGTTTGACGATCGATATCGTCACAAATTGTGGGGATTGTTGTTTAGAGTTGAGTGGTTTTATCCGCGCCCGGTTTGTGGGCGTGGTTGTTCATGTCCCCGCATTGTGCAGCAAGGGGACGTTCAACATGAAAATCCAACATCTACTCGCCGCCACAGCGGTGTTCGCGGTTTCAGCAGGCGCGGTTTTTGCGGCGCCCGTCAATGGCACGGGCGACATAACGCCGGCGATCATTTTCGGCGACGGCAACGCCAATGGAAGCTTCACGGGCGAGACCCGCAACAATGTGGAGGTCGGGCTGCGCGGCAAGCAGCGCTATCCTTCGGCGAACGTCTTCAACTATGACGGCGATCAGACCTACACTTTTGATTCCACTGTTCTGAACACCAATCCCGCGAACCGGTCGGTCTTCAATTTCGAATGGGCGATCAATGTCGACGCCAGCGGAACCGCCGGATCGTTCCTGAGCGACTTTTCCTATCTTCTTTCTGTCGATACGGACGCTTCGGCCGCGATCAATTTCGGGACCATCGATCCCTTCAGCACCCCCGGTTATTTCGACCACGCGCTCGGCCTCAGCTCGACGCCGGCCGAAGGCGGTGTCGAGTCGCTCTCGCTGGCGGAGCTGCAAACCAACATGAGCGCCTTCAGCGTCGCGCAGCAATCATCGAATCTCGGCTTCGGCTTCTCCGCCGACCCCGACGCGCCGGGGATCTACGACTTCATGTTCCAGGTTTTCTCTCTCGACGGGACGACGCTTCTCTCATCGTCGGCGATCACCGTGCGGGTCGCGCCGGTGCCGCTGCCGGCCGCGCTGCCGCTCTTCGTGCTGGCGCTCGGCGGGCTGGCCTTCATGCGCAGCCGCCGCGCCGCCTGATTTCGGGCGAGTGATGAGGGGCCGCCGGGCGACCCGCGGCCC
>JBBDTD010000100.1:0-8241 GCA_040904645.1 Paracoccaceae bacterium | reverse complement strand
AAATTTATTCTACATATTTATTTTGGTAATAAAATTCCAAGTGATGAACTTAATGTATTTTATTGTAATGCACATCTTACCCCCCTAGCTTCCAATCAAGCGACAGCCATTGGATGGATAACCGAAATGAACCTCCAGGAACGGATCGGAACCGGCGCGCCGGTCGTCGTCATCGGCGCCGGGCCGATCGGGCTTCACACCGCGTTTCAGCTCGGCCTGCGCGGCCTGAGGCCGGCGATCGTTGAGGCGCTGCCTCAGGCGGGCGGCCAATGCGCCGCGCTCTATCCCGACAGTGAGATTCACGACGCCCCCGGCTTTTCTGCGATCAGAGCCGGCGACGTGGCGGAGAAACTCAACGCGCAGCTCGCGCCGTTCCAGCCGCTCCGGCTGTTGGGGCGGCGGGCGACCGCAGTCTGGGGCACGCTCGCCGGCGGTTTCAACGTGGAGACCAACACCGGAGAGACGATCACCGGCGCCGCCGTGGTCTTCGCCACCGGCATTGGCGCGATGCGCCCCAAACGCCTCGCCGCGGAAGGACTGGAGAATATCGGCGTGGACGATCTGAGCTATGACGCGCGCGCCGGCGCCGCGGGCAGGCGTGTCGCTGTCATCGGCGATGGCGCGGCTGCGATCGACGCCGCGCTTGGCGCGGCCGAGGAGGCGGCGAGCGTCACACTGATCCATGCGCTGCCGCTGCGCGCCGACGCCGCCCTCCTCGCCCGGCTCAATGACGCCGCAGCGGCGGAGCGCGTGAAAATCGCGCGCGGCGAGGTCGAACGGCTTTTCGCTCCGTCGGGCCGCCTTTCCAGGGTCGAGATCAGCGATGGACGCGGGCGAAGCGCCCATGATGTCGATCTGCTTCTCGTGCAGGCCGGGCTGGAGCTGGCGCCCGAAGGCGTGACCGGCCTCGGCCCGGTGGCGAACGCCGCGACCGGAGAGACAGGAACCATCGGCGTTTTCATCGTCGGCGACGCGCTCGCCGGGCCGGGCCGCCCGCCGGTGATCGGCCTCGGGCTTTCCGAGGCGATCCGCGCGGCCGATGCGGTGCTAGCGCGCGTCGCGCCGGGCGCCGCCCGCACGCTGCCGCACACCGCGTCTTCGCCAACGCTGCGCGCCCGGCTGGACCGCGCGCCGAAACATCGCCTGACCGCATAAGGAACCGCATCATGGCCAAGACCTTCTCTCCCGCAATCCTCACCGCCAACGACCTGCTGGACGGCGACGCCGTATGGTGGACCGGGGAAGCCTGGTCGCGCGCGATCGGGGCGGCGCTGATCGCCGGGACCGCCGAAGCCGCCGCCGCGCTGACGGCCGAGGCCGCGAGCCCCGCGCACGCCAATGCGGTGGTTGGCCCCTATCTGATCGACATCGAACCCGGCGCCGCGCCGCGCCCACGCGTGCGCCGCGAGGCCATCCGCGCCGAACGCGAGCCGACATTCGCTTATGGCGAAGCGGCGGCGCTCCGCGCGGCTGCCTGAGCCAAAGCGAAAGGCCCCCCACATGTATCGCTATGACGAGTTTGACGCCGCCTTCGTCGCGGCCCGCGCGGCGGAATTTCGCGACCAGGTCGCGCGCCGCCTTTCCGGCGCGCTGACGGAGGAGGAGTTCCGGCCGCTCCGGCTGATGAACGGGCTCTATCTTCAGCTCCACGCGTATATGCTGCGCGTCGCGATCCCCTATGGCGTGCTGAATGGCGGGCAGATGCGGATGCTGGCCGAGATCGCGGAGAAATACGACCGCGGCTACGGGCATTTCACCACGCGCCAGAACATCCAGTTCAACTGGCCGAAGCTGCGCGACGCGCCGGACATCCTCGACGATCTGGCGACGGTGGGCATGCACGCGATCCAGACATCCGGCAACTGCATCCGCAATACGACTACCGACCCGTTCGCCGGCGTCGCGCCGGACGAGCTGGAGGACCCGCGTGCGACGGCGGAGCTGATCCGGCAATGGTCATCGCTCCACCCCGAGTTCACCTTCCTCGGCCGCAAGTTCAAGATCGCGGTGACGGGCGCGGAAGAAGACCGCGCCGCGATCAAGGTCCACGATATCGGGCTTCAGCTCGTGCGGGACGTGGCCGGCGCGCCCGGCTACCGGGTGCTGGTCGGCGGCGGGCTCGGCCGCACGCCGATGATCGGCAAGGAAATCCGCACCTTCCTGCCGAAGCGCGATCTCCTGCCCTATCTCGAAGCCTGCCTTCGCATCTACAATCTCTTCGGGCGGCGGGACAACAAGTACAAGGCCCGGATCAAGATCCTCGTCCATGAGCTGGGGATCGAGGAATACGCCCGGCTGGTGGAGGCGGAGTTCTCGGCGCTCGACGGCGACAGCATCGCGCCGGACGATGGAGAAGTCACAAGGATCGAATCCTATTTCACGCCGCCGGAATACGCTCCGCTGGTCGATGAGAGCGTGATTTACGAGCGGATGAAGCGGGCCGACCCCGAGTTCGCCGCCTGGACCCACCGCAATGTTCACCCGCACAAGGCGCCGGGCTACGCCGTCGCGACCATCTCGCTGAAGCCCATCGGCGGCGCGCCCGGCGATGCGACGGCCGAACAGATGCGCACCATGGCCGATATCGCGGAGCGCCACTCCCTCAACGAATTGCGCATCACCCATGAGCAGAACGTGGTGCTGCCGCATCTGCGCAAAGATGAGCTTTACACCGTCTGGCGCCAGCTTATGGCGCAGGGGCTGGACGCGCCGAACAAGGGGCTGGTGACCGATATCATCGCCTGCCCCGGCCTTGACTATTGCGCGTTGGCCACCGCGCGCTCGATCCCGGTCGCGCAGATGATCGCGGAGCGGTTCAAGGACTCGGGCCTGCAGGAGCAGATCGGCCCGCTCTCGATCAAGATATCCGGGTGCATCAACGCCTGCGGCCATCATCATGTGGGAAATATCGGCATTCTCGGCATCGATAAGGCCGGGGTGGAGAGTTACCAGATCACCCTCGGCGGCGACGCCACGGAAACCGCCGCACTTGGCGAGCGGACCGGGCCGGGCTTTTCCTTCGAGACCGTGACGGACGCGATCGAGACCCTCATCGGCGCCTATCTCGACCAGCGCGTGGCGGGGGAGACGTTTCTCCAATGCTACCGCCGTATCGGCATGGAGCCGTTCAAGGAGCAACTCTATGCCGCTGCGTGATGATGACGGCCCGCGCGCCGACGCCTGGACGCGGGTAGAGCCGGGCGCGCCGCTTGGCCTCCACTCGATGCTGACGCTGGACGACGCCGAGGCGAGGGCCGATGTTCTCGCCGGGCGAGACCCTGCGCGCCTCGCCATCCATATCGCCAATGACGCCGCTCGCGACCGCGTGGCGCCGTGGTTCGGTCGCGTGGGCATGATATCCATCGAGTTTCCAGGCTTCTCTGACGGTCGCGGATTTTCGCTCGCCCGCTCGCTCAGGACCATGGGTTATTCCGGCCGACTACGCGCGGCAGGGCCGGTGATCGCGGACCAGTACGCGTATCTGCGCGCCTGCGGATTCGACGAAGTCGAGACGCCGGAGGCGCTGGGCCAGCGCCAGCCGGAGCCGCAATGGGCTGCGGCGGCGGCGCGGGTTTCCCTCGCCTATCAGCGCGGCTATCCGGGCAAGCGCAACATTCTTGAGGCGCGGCGGGCCGCGAAAGCGCAATGACCCCTATCGAGGCGCTGCCCGAACTGCGGCTATTTCCCCGCCTGACGCCGGAGGCGCGCGCATCGCTCCTTTCCCGGCTTTACGAGGGCCTGAACGCCGAGGATATGCTGCGCGAGGCGCTTTTCGGCGAGATGCGCGGGCGCATCGCGCTCGTCTCCTCCTTCGGGGCGGAGAGCGTCGCGCTCCTTCATCTCGTGGCGCGGATCGACCGGGCGACGCCGGTGATCTTCCTCGACACGGAGATGCTGTTCCCTGAAACGCTGGAGTATCAGGCGCGAATCGCCGGCGATCTCGGCTTCACCGATATGCGGATCATCCGGCCCCACGCGCATGCGCTGGCCGGCGCGGACCCGCGCGGCGATCTTCATCGGAGCGATGTCGACGGCTGCTGCGTTATCCGCAAGGTTCTGCCGCTGCGCACGGCGCTGGCCGATTTCGACGGCTGGATCACCGGGCGCAAGCGCTATCAGGGCGGGGCGCGCGCCGCCCTGCCCCGTTTCGAGACCGACGAGGAGGGCCGGCTGAAGCTGAACCCGCTGGCGGACTGGGACGCGGGAACCATTCGCGGCTATATCCGCGCGCATGACCTGCCCGCCCATCCACTGGTGGCGCGGGGCTTTCCCTCCATCGGCTGCGCGCCCTGCACCTCCCCGGTCAAATCAGGCGAGGACCCGCGCGCCGGTCGCTGGCGCGGCAAGGACAAGACCGAATGCGGCATCCATTTCGTCGATGGCAAGATGGTGCGCGGCCCGGCGACCCTGGCGATGGACGGGGCCTGAGGCCGGCGCGCTTCAATTCATCCCGCCGCTGCGTCGGCCGGTAATATGTCGGCGGCCTTGTGGTTCGCATCTACGCCGTCGATCAGAAAAACCTCGCCCTCAGCCCCTTGAGCGCGCTGAGGTTTGAGCGCCTGATAGGCTGGCGAGTCGTACCAATGGCGGGCCGAGCGCATGTCGGGGAACGCGATGACGATGATATCGTCGTCGACTGCCCCCTCAAGCTGCACCTTGGGCCCGCCGTGGATGATGAAGCGGCCGTTGAACGGCGCCAGCGTGGCGTCGATCCCCTGAAGGTAATCGACGATCCCCTGATTCATCGTAACATTGCGCAGATGCGCGATCGCATAGGACGCCATTATCTTCTCCTGCCTGGTGATTTCAGGCCCTGATCCATGCGGCTGGCAGGGCGAAACGCCGGCGCTGACGACCGAGCGAGGCCGCCCGCCGGAGGGGCCGCTCTCGCCCCCGCGTCCACTGCGGGGCGGTCTGAACGGATGGTGGGACAAGCGTTCTTCGCCATCTGCTTGGCCTTTCGCGTTAACCCCCAGTTCGGTCGGGGCGACGCCGGCTATTCTCTTGGCGGAATCTGTCGCAGTCGATTACCCTGGAGGTAATCTTTCGAGCAATGTGAGGGCGATTGCGCCCTCGTGAGGCGCGGGCGGCGGCAAGGAGAGTCAGAACGGCCGCCAAGCGGCTGGCCTGAAGAAACTGGCGCCCACCCTGCCGGACGGGCGCCCCGAAAAATCAGTTCGGCTGGGGTTCCAGCCCGCCTTCCGGCTCCCCGCCGCGCTTCTTGCCGGCTTTGGGCACCGAAGAGAGGCGCGGCTTGGCGCCGCCCCCCGTCGGCGGCGACGCGTCGTCCTCGCTCCGGTCGAGCGTCTCACCCGCGATCACCTTGCGGATTTCGTCGCCGGTCAGCGATTCGTATTCGAGCAGGCCCTGCGCGAGCCGCTCCCATTCCTCGCCATGCTCGGTGAGGATGCGGCGCGCCGTCTCGTAACCTTCGTCGATCAGGCGGCGGACCTCTTCCTCGATGATCCGCTGCGTCGGGCCGGAGATCTTGAGGTTGCCGCCGAGCGCGCCGAGATAGGTGTCGGTCTGCTCGGCGTAGTCGATATTGCCGAGCTTGTCGGAAAAGCCGAACTGGGTGACCATCGCCCGGGCGATCTTGGAGACCTGCTGGATGTCCGATGTGGCGCCGGAGGTCACGCTGTCCTCGCCGAATTTCAGCTCCTCGGCCACCTTGCCGCCCATCGCCATGGCGATCTTCGATGTGTATTTGCGTCGGGTGACCGAATACTGGTCCCGCTCGGGAAGACTCATCACCAGACCGAGCGCGCGGCCGCGCGGGATGATCGTCGCCTTGTGGATCGGGTCATGCTCCGGCACGTTCAACCCGACGATGGCGTGGCCGGCCTCGTGATAGGCGGTGAGGGTCTTTTCCTCTTCGGTCATGACCATGGAGCGGCGTTCCGCGCCCATCATGATCTTGTCCTTCGCCTTCTCGAAATCCTCCATCGTCACCAGCCGCTTGCCCGAACGCGCGGCGTGGAGCGCGGCCTCGTTCACCAGATTGGCGAGATCGGCGCCGGAGAAACCCGGCGTGCCGCGGGCGATGATCTTCAGCGTCACGTTCGGAGCGAGCGGCACCTGCCGGGCGTGGACCTGAAGGATCTTCTCGCGCCCGCCGACATCGGGGTTGTTCACCGTCACCTGACGGTCGAAGCGGCCGGGGCGCAGGAGCGCCGGGTCGAGCACGTCGGGCCGGTTGGTGGCGGCGATCAGGATCACGCCTTCATTGGCCTCGAAGCCGTCCATCTCCACCAGAAGCTGGTTGAGGGTCTGCTCACGCTCATCGTTGCCGCCGCCATAGCCGGCGCCGCGGTGGCGGCCGACAGCGTCGATCTCATCGATGAAGACGATGCAGGGCGCATTCTTCTTCGCCTGCTCGAACATGTCGCGCACGCGCGAAGCGCCGACGCCGACGAACATCTCGACGAAGTCGGAGCCGGAGATGGTGAAAAACGGCACCCCGGCTTCGCCGGCGATGGCGCGCGCAAGCAGCGTCTTGCCCGTGCCCGGCGGGCCGACGAGCAGCGCGCCCTTGGGAATCTTGCCGCCGAGACGAGTGAATTTCTGCGGATCCTTCAGGAACTCGACGATTTCCTCAAGCTCTTCCTTCGCCTCGTCGATGCCGGCGACATCGTCGAAGGTGACCTTGCCTGTCTTTTCGGTCAGCAGCTTCGCCTTCGATTTGCCGAAGCTCATCGCGCCGCGCCCGCCACCCTGCATCCGGTTCAGGAAGAAAATCCAGACCCCGAAGATGACGAGCATCGGCAGCCAGAAGCCCAGCGTCGAAAGCAGCCCGCCCTGCTGCTGCGGCTCAACGTTCACCCGCACATCGCCATCGCGAAGTTCGCGGATAATGTCGCTGCCGAGCGGCTGAAAAGTGGTGAAGGCGAGCCCGTCAGTGGTGCGCCCGGAGATCTTCTCTCCATCGATGGAGACTTCGGCGATCTGGTTCTGATCGACCTTGTTCAGGAATTCGGAGAAAGCGAGCTGATTGCCGGATGATCGGGACCCGCCATCGCTGAACACATTGAAGAGCGCCACCAGAAGCAGAATGGCGACAGCCCAGAAGGCGAAGTTCTTGGCGTTTCCCACGAGATCGGAACCCTTGTCATAACGAGATGGCCAGTGAAGGCGCGGTTGGTGTCAAGATAAGCCATGAGGCGGCGCATTCAATCGGTAATCGGGCGGTAATCGGGCGGCGATCGGGTGCGCTCACGCATCGGCGCGCCCGATCAGGCGCCGCCGGGCCAGCCTTCAGCGGCCAATCGGGCCGTCAGCCCGGCCCCCCAGCCCGCGAGCGGCGCCGCCGCGAGCTGGCGGCCCCGCCAGAGCGCGGGCGTCGTCAGCCGGGCGGATTCAGGGGCCAGCCGCCAGTGATCCGGCGCCCGCCACTCCCCCGCTTCGGCGAGTTCGGCCAGCCTGAGTGCGCCCGGCGCGCCGAGCGGCGCGACAAGATCGCCGTCGCCAGCCTCGCTTTCATCCTCGCCCGGCGCGACAAAAAACCGCCCGTCCCAGATCATCCCGCCGCCGGGGAGCCTGGCCGGCGTCGGGTCGATCGCCGCCGCCTCCCGCGAGATCACGACATGGCCGGGACCTTCGGGGCGGATGAGGCACCCATGAAGGCTGCGCCCGCCGCCAAGCCGCCAGGCCAGAATCGCAGTCAGGAGCTGCGCCTCCGCCCCCCCGCGCGGCCCATATCCCGCGCCGGACACCCGGACCAGCCCCGCGCGCAGGAGCCGCCGCGCGAGTTCCCGCGGCGCCGTCCTGAGCGGCGCGAGCGCAAGGTGAAGCTCGCCGCAGGCGCCGCAGCTCACCGCCTCGGCGGCGAGCGCGGCGACACCGTGGTCCAGCGCGCCGCGCGCGCCCCTCATCCGATCCGCCGTGGCCGCGAGCCCCTCCGCCGTGACGCCAAGCGGGGCCAGCGTCTCCAGCGCGCGGCGGGCGCGGACCCGCTCGAACCGCAGGTCCTCATTGCTCGGATCGTCGATCCAGACGTGGCCGCGCGCCCCCAACCAGCCGCGCAGCGCAGCGCGGCGCAGGCGTATAAGCGGGCGGAGCCAGAGCACGCCGTCCATTTCGCTGCGCGCCGCCATCGCGGAAAGCCCGTCGACCCCGGCGCCGCGGCCAAGCCGCATCAGCACCGTTTCCGCCTGATCGTCCATCGTGTGGCCGAGCGCGACAGCGCCGAGCCGCCGGCGAACAGCCCAGGCTGAAAGCAGATTCCTGCGCGCCGCGCGCGCC
>JBBDTD010000099.1:0-8254 GCA_040904645.1 Paracoccaceae bacterium | reverse complement strand
TCCAGAACCTGCCGTATTTCGACCGGCTCGATTATGTCGCGCCGATGAATCAGGAGCATGCCTGGTGCCTCGCCATCGAGAAGTTGACGGAGACGGCCGTGCCGCGGCGCGGCTCGCTGATCCGCATCCTTTATTGCGAGATCGGGCGCATTCTCAACCATCTGCTCAACGTCACCACGCAGGCGATGGATGTCGGCGCGCTGACGCCGCCGCTCTGGGGCTTTGAAGAACGTGAGAAGCTGATGGTGTTCTATGAGCGGGCCTGCGGCGCGCGGCTCCACTCGGCCTATTTCCGCCCCGGCGGCGTGCATATGGACCTGCCCGACGCGCTTTGCGACGATATCTGGCAGTGGACCGAGGAATTCCCGCAGATCCTCGACGATCTCGAGGGGTTGCTGACCGACAACCGCATCTTCAAGCAGCGCAATGTCGATATCGGTGTCGTCTCCATCGAGGAGGCTCAGGCCTACGGGTTCTCCGGCGTGATGGTGCGCGGCTCGGGCTGGTCGTGGGACCTGCGCCGCGCGCAGCCCTATGAACTTTATAACGAGTTCGACTTCCTCATTCCGGTCGGCAAGAATGGCGACTGCTATGATCGTTATCTTTGCCGCATGGAAGAGATGCGCGAAAGCTTGAAGATCATGCGTCAGGCTCTTGAAAAACTAGACCAATGCAAGGGTGAGCCGGTGATCACCCGCGACGGCAAGATCGCGCCGCCAAAGCGGGCGGAGATGAAGCGCTCGATGGAGGCGTTGATCCATCACTTCAAGCTTTACACCGAAGGCTTCCATGTGCCTGCGGGCGAGATTTACGCTTGTGTCGAGGCGCCGAAAGGTGAATTCGGCGTCTATCTCGTCTCCGATGGCGGCAACAAACCGTACCGCGCCAAGATCCGCGCGCCAGGTTTTCCGCACCTCGCGGCGATGGATCATATCTGCAAGGGTCACCAGCTGGCCGACGTGAGCGCCATCCTCGGCTCGCTCGATGTGGTGTTCGGGGAGATTGATCGATAATGCTGCGCCGTCTCTATCATACCCAGCCCGAAAGCTTCGCCTTCACGCCCGAGAACCTGAAATGGGCCGAGGCGCAGATCGCGAAATACCCCGAGGGACGGCAGGCCTCCGCGGTCATCCCGCTGCTCTGGCGCGCGCAGGAGCAGGAGGGTTGGGTCTCCCGCCCGATCATCGAGGGCGTGGCGAGAATGCTCGACATGGCGGAGATCCGCGTGCTTGAGGTCGTGACCTTCTATTTCATGTTCCAGATGCAACCCGTGGGCTCGCTCGCGCATTTCCAGATTTGCGGCACGCTTTCGTGCATGATCTGCGGCGCGGAGGATCTGGTCGCGATTTGCCGCGAAAAGATCGCGCCCAATCCGCATCAGGTTTCCGCCGACGGGAGATTCTCGTGGGAGGAGGTCGAGTGCCTCGGGGCCTGTTCGAACGCGCCGATGGCGCAAATCGGCAAGGATTACTACGAGGATCTGACGGCGGAGCGCTTCGCGGATCTTATCGACGAGTTCGCCGCCGGCAAGACGCCGACGCCTGGTCCGCAGAATGGCCGCTACGCCTCCGAGCCGGTCAGCGGCCTGACTTCGCTGACGATCCCTGACGACGAACGCACGCCAGAGAACGCCTCGAAAGAGCTGGCGAGGCTGCTTGACGACACGATAGGCCGCATCACCGACGGTCGCGGGACCAGCCGACCCAGCGTCAAGCCAGACGCGCCGAACGAAGAGGCGCCGGCGGAGGAGGCCAAATCCGAGGCCCCCGCCGAAGATATCCCGCCGCCCGCCGCGCCCCAGGAAGCGTTGGCCGACGCGGCTGCGCCCGATGACGGGCCGGAAGTGTTGAAAGCGGCGCGCGAGGGCGACTCGGACGAAGCCGGCGCCCCAAATGCGGAAAAAGCGAAGACCAAGGCCAATGACGCGTCATCCGAAGCGGCGGCGCCCGATAACGGGCCGGATATGCTGAAGGCGGCGCGCAAAGGCGGCGAGGACGATCTCAAACTGATCGGCGGGGTCGGGCCGAAGCTGGAGGACGTGCTGAACAAGCTCGGCGTCTTCCACTTCGACCAGATCGCCGCATGGACGAGCGCGGATATCGCTTGGGTCGACGAGCGGCTGACATTCAAGGGTCGGATCGAGCGCGACGACTGGATTGGGCAAGCGAAGGCGCTTGCGGCGAAATGACGAGTCTCCGGCCGCGACAGAGCGCATGAGGACAGACCATGCTTGACGACAAGGATCGCATCTTCACCAACCTTTACGGGATGCACGACCGCTCCCTGAAAGGCGCGATGGCGCGTGGGCATTGGGACGGGACCGCTGCGATCATCCAACGCGGCCGAGATGCGATCATCTCCGAGATGAAGGCCAGCGGGCTGCGCGGGCGGGGCGGGGCGGGCTTTCCGACCGGCCTGAAATGGTCGTTCATGCCGAAGGAAAGCGATGGCCGCCCGTCCTATCTGGTGGTGAACGCGGACGAATCCGAGCCGGGCACCTGCAAGGACCGGGAAATCATGCGCCACGATCCGCACACGCTGATCGAAGGCTGCCTGATCGCCAGTTTCGCGATGAACGCCAATGTCTGCTACATTTACATTCGCGGCGAATATATCCGCGAGAGAGAAGCCCTGCAGGCTGCGATCGACGAATGTTATGATGCAGGGCTCCTCGGCCCGAATGCGGCGAATTCCGGCTGGGATTTCGACATTTACCTTCACCACGGCGCCGGCGCCTATATCTGCGGCGAGGAAACCGCGCTGCTCGAAAGCCTTGAGGGCAAGAAGGGCATGCCGCGGCTGAAGCCGCCTTTCCCCGCCAATACCGGACTTTACGGCTGCCCGACCACGGTTAACAATGTTGAAAGCATTGCGGTCGCGCCGACAATCTTGCGCAGGGGCGCCGACTGGTTCGCCGGGTTCGGCCGCCCCAACAACGCCGGCACCAAGATCTTCGCGATTTCCGGGCATGTGAATGCGCCCTGCGTGGTCGAAGAGGAGATGTCGATCACGCTTCGCGAGTTGCTCGACCGCCATTGCGGCGGCGTGCGCGGCGGCTGGGGCAATCTGAAAGCGGTGATCCCGGGCGGTTCTTCCGTGCCGCTCCTGCCGGCGCAGATCTGCGACGAAGCGATCATGGATTTCGACTGGCTGCGCGATCAGAAATCTGGCCTCGGCACCGCCGCGGTCATCGTGATGGATCAGTCGGTCGATGTGATAAAGGCGATCTGGCGGCTTTCCGCCTTCTACAAGCACGAAAGCTGCGGCCAGTGCACGCCCTGCCGCGAAGGCACCGGCTGGATGATGCGGGTGATGGAACGGCTGGTGACCGGCGACGCGGCGATCGAAGAGATCGACATGCTGTTCGAGGTCACCAAACAGGTCGAGGGCCACACGATCTGCGCGCTCGGCGACGCGGCGGCCTGGCCGATCCAGGGCCTGATCCGCCATTACCGCGACGAGATCGAAGACAGGATCAAGGCCAAGCAGCGGGGCCGTGTCAGCGCGGTCGCGGCGGAGTAGGGCGGATGCGGGACGCATATTCCGAGCACTTGCCGTTTGAAGTCCAGGCGTCGCCGGCGATGAGTGAGGTTTACCGATGAGCGATCTGAAGAAGCTCAAGATCGACGGTGTCGAGATCGAGGTCGACGGCGCGTTGACGCTGCTTCAGGCCTGTGAGGAAGCGGGGCGGGAGATTCCGCGCTTCTGCTATCACGAACGGCTCTCGATCGCCGGCAATTGCCGGATGTGCCTTGTCGAAGTGAAGGGCGGGCCGCCCAAGCCCGCCGCGTCCTGCGCGATGCAGGTCCGTGATTTGCGTCCGGGGCCTGAGGGCCAGCCGCCGGAAGTGTTCACCAACACGCCGATGGTGAAGAAGGCGCGCGAAGGGGTGATGGAGTTTCTGCTCATCAACCACCCTCTCGACTGCCCGATCTGCGATCAGGGGGGCGAGTGCGACCTTCAGGATCAGGCGATGGCTTACGGTGTCGACTTTTCCCGCTTTCGCGAACCGAAACGAGCCGTCGACGATATCCATCTCGGGCCGCTGGTCGGCACGCAGATGACGCGCTGCATCTCCTGCACCCGCTGTGTGCGCTACACGACCGAGGTGTGCGGCGTCACCCAGATGGGCCAGACCGGCCGCGGCGAAGATGCGGAGATCACCACATACCTCAACGCCGCGCTGTCGAGCGAGATGGTCGGCAATGTGGTCGATCTCTGCCCGGTTGGCGCGTTGACCAACAAGCCCTACGCCTTCAACGCCCGGCCGTGGGAACTGAAGAAGACCGAATCCATCGACGTGATGGATGCGCTCGGCTCCAACATCCGCATCGACACGCGCGGGCGTGAAGTGATGCGGATTCTGCCTCGCAACCATGACGGCGTGAACGAAGAATGGATCGCGGACAAGGCGCGCCATATCTGCGACGGGTTGCGCCGCCAACGGCTGGACCGGCCCTATATTCGCGAGAACGCCAAGCTGCGCCCCGCGAGTTGGCCGGAGGCGCTCGCCGCCGCCGCCGCAGCGCTGAAAAGCGGGCCGGTCGCGGCGCTCGCTGGCGATCTTGCCTCGACGGAGGCGATCTGGTCACTGAAGAAACTGATGGAAAACCTTGAAGGTAAGGTGGAATGCCGTACCGACGGCGCGGCGCTGCCGGCAGGCAACCGCTCCGGTTATGTCGGCACGGCCACGATCGCTGACATTGACGACGCGAAGATGATCCTGCTGATCGGCGCCAACCCACGGATCGAGGCGCCGGTCCTAAACGCGCGGCTTCGCAAGGCCTGGATCAACGGTGCGGAGATCGCGCTGATCGGGGAGCCGGCCGATCTGACCTATGATTACTACCATGCCGGTGCGGGGCCGGAGAGCCTTTCCGCTATGATCTCCGAGGGTGTTTCCGCCGAGACCCGCGATGAAAAGAAATCGCTGGTGATCGTGGGGCAGGGCGCGCTCGCCCGCGCTGATGGTGCGGCGGTGCTGGGCCAGGCCATGAAGATGGCGGAGATGTCCGGCTCGGGCCTCCTGATCCTTCACACCGCCGCGTCCCGCGTCGGGGCGATGGATGTCGGCTTCACCACCGAAGGTGGTCTTGGCGCGGCGCTCGATGGCGCGCGCGTCGTATACAATCTCGGCGCGGATGAGTGCGACGCGCCGGAGGGCGCTTTCGTGATCTATCAGGGCAGCCATGGCGACCGGGGCGCGCATCGGGCGGATCTGATCCTGCCCGCCGCCGCCTGGTCCGAGCAGTCCGGCGTTTTCGTCAACACCGAGGGCCGCGCGCAGATGGCCTATCGCGCCGGCTTCCCGCCGGGTGCGGCGAAGGAGGACTGGGCGATCATTCGCGCGCTTTCGGGCGAAATGGGCGCGGCGCAGGGTTGGAACAGTCTTAATCAGCTTCGCGCCGCCATGTTCGCGGAGCATCCGCACCTCGCCCGCATCGACGCGATCGAACCGGCTGATTGGCGGGCCGTGGAGCCGGGCGATATGGGGGCGGCGGCCTTCGCCTCGTCGATTGCCGACCACTACCTGACCAATCCGATCGCCCGCGCGTCGGAGATCATGGCTGAGCTTTCCCGCCTCGCGAAAGCGCGGGCGGCGGCGTCGCTGGCTGCGGAATGAGACGATTGGCGCTCCTTCCGGCTGCGGCTCTCATAGGCGCTTGCGCAGCGCCGGCGAATAAGGCGCCGACTGTCGCCGCGCCGACGGTGGAGCCGGCGCCGGTCGCGGCCGGGCTTGCGGTGACGTATGCGGCCGACGGCGTGATCCGCATCGCCGGGTCTGCGGCGGATGAGGATGCGCTGGAGGCGCATCACTGCGCCGCAGCGAAACATGCGCGGACCTCGGGCGCGAAAGCGCTCGAATGGGTTGGCGGCATCGCCAGGCGCGATGTCGTCGGCGACGGGGTTTCCGCCGATCTGGTGTACCAATCCTCGGCCAGGGCGGGCCGGGCGACCGGCCTGCCGCCGGCCGAAGGCCGGGCGGCCTCTGTGGCCGACTGGCTGATCTATTGCGACGAAGCGGGCATCCCGCGAGAAGGCGAGGCGTGATGGCGTTTTTCGACACCCATACCGGAATATTCCTGATCATCCTTGGTCAGTGCCTTTTGGTGACGGTCCTGCTGCTCGTCAGTCTTGCGTTCCTTCTCTACATGGACCGCAAGGTCTGGGCTGCGGTGCAGTTGCGGCGCGGCCCAAACGTCGTCGGCCCATTTGGGATTCTTCAGTCTTTCGCGGATTTCCTGAAATTCGTGATGAAAGAGGTTGTGATCCCGGCGGGCGCCGACAAGGCGGTCTTCATGCTGGCGCCGCTGATGAGCTTTGTCCTCGCGGCGATCATGTGGGTGGTGATCCCTTTCGCCGACGGCTGGGTCATTTCGGACCTGAACGTCGGCATTCTTTATATTTTTGCGATCTCCTCGCTCGGCGTTTACGGCGTCATAATGGGCGGCTGGGCCTCCAACTCGAAATACCCGTTTCTGGGCGGGCTGCGTTCGGCGGCGCAGATGGTTTCTTATGAGGTTTCGCTCGGATTCATCATCGTCGGAGTGCTGATCACCACCGGCTCTCTGAATCTGTCGGATATCGTGCGGGCGCAGGATGGGGGGCTCGGCTTCCTCAACTGGTACTGGCTGCCGCATCTGCCGATGGTTGTGCTTTTCTTCATCTCGGCGCTGGCGGAGACGAACCGGCCACCCTTCGATCTGCCGGAGGCGGAATCGGAACTCGTCGCCGGTTACCAGGTGGAGTATTCCTCAACCCCGTATCTCCTGTTCATGATCGGGGAGTATATGAACATCGTGCTGATGTGCGCGATGGTGACCATACTCTTCTTCGGCGGCTGGCTTTCGCCGGTGCCGGGCCTGCCGGATGGCGTGCTCTGGTTCGTGCTGAAGGTGGTGTTCATCTTCTTCATGTTCGCGATGGTGAAGGCGATTGTGCCCCGGTACCGCTATGACCAGCTGATGCGCATCGGCTGGAAAGTGTTCCTGCCGCTCTCGCTCGGGTGGGTCGTGCTGGTCGCGGGTTTCGCGCAATATGGCATGCCGGGTTATGCCCGCTGGGCCGTCGGAGGCTGACGGGATGGGAGTCGACTACGCCCTTTTTGAGCGGCTGGTGGAACCGGCCTCCCAGCCGGACATCCGGCCGGGGCGCGGGCTCATGCCTGGGCAGGGCGTTCATCATCAATCGCGCTGGCGGCGGCGCTTCAGGATCGCGCTCGTCAACGCCGGGATGGATGGCGAAGCGGCGGCGGCGCCCGGCGGCTTCCCGATCGAATCGCCTGACGTAGCGAAAACCGGGCGGCGTCTGCGTCTTTCCCGACCTTTTCCGGCGGGGCGGGTTTACCTTTACTTTGAGATGCGCAAGACAGCGAGCGCGAAGCTGGCCCGCGCAGCCTGGCGAAGCGATTACAAGGCGCGCTGGCGCAAAAGCGCGGCGGAACCAGCGATGATGGAGGCGTAATGGACATCCCGTTCGACAGGGCGTTCCGCTATTTCATGCTCGCCGATTTTATCGGCGGCTTTCGGCTTGGCTTCAAATACTTCATGAAGCCGAAGGCGACGCTGAACTATCCTTTTGAAAAAGGTCCGCTTTCGCCGCGCTTTCGCGGCGAGCACGCCCTTCGCCGTTATGCGAACGGCGAAGAACGCTGCATCGCGTGCAAACTCTGCGAGGCGATCTGCCCGGCGCAGGCCATCACCATCGAGGCTGAACCGCGCGAGGACGGCTCCCGCCGGACGACGCGTTACGATATCGACATGACGAAATGCATCTATTGCGGCTTCTGCCAGGAAGCCTGCCCGGTGGACGCCATCGTCGAAGGGCCGAACTTCGAATTCGCGACTGAAACCCGCGAGGAGCTTTTCTACAACAAGGAGAAGCTCCTCGATAACGGCGATCGTTGGGAGCGGGAAATCGCACGGAATATCGAGTTGGACGCGGCTTACCGCTGAAGCCCGCGAAAGGGGAACATCATGGCGCTGACCGCCATCGCATTCTACGTTTTCGCCACGGTCGCCGTGGTCGCGGGCGCGCTGGTCACCCTGGCGCGCAATCCGGTGCATTCCGTGCTCTGGCTGATCCTGACGTTCTTCTCCGCGGCGGGCCTCTTCGTCCTGCTCGGCGCGGAGTTCGTCGCCATGTTGCTGATCATCGTCTATGTCGGCGCCGTCGCGGTGCTGTTCCTCTTCGTGGTGATGATGCTGGATGTCGATTTCGCCGAGCTGAAGAAGGGTGTCGCGGATTATCTGCC